>JACPNO010000022.1 GCA_016185465.1 Candidatus Solibacter usitatus | reverse complement strand
CCGATCCGGAACCTCGCTCTGCGCCGGGCTTCTCGCTCCAGTTTCGCTTCGGTCTATTGCTGCCGCCCTGCGAACCCCAGCAACATATCACGTTCACTGCCAGTTTGACGGTCACCGACCGTCTCGCCGCTCTGCGAGAAACTCTTGTTTTTGCTCGCCTCAAAATGATATCATTATGATATCACTGGAGGACACGATGAAAGAACGGGAACGCAACCTCATGTCAGGCTTAATCATGCTGCCTTTGCTGGTGGCGGCTTTGGGGTATTGCTTGTGGAGCGTGGTCCGGTCGGCGGGATCCGCGGACAACCTGGCTGCATTTCTCTGGATCGGCGCCACGGTAATCGCTGCCGTCGCCCTGGGCGGATTTTTCACCGTGCAGCCTAATCAGGGCGTGGTTCTGCAATTGTTTGGCGGCTATTCGGGCACGGCGAAGAATGCTGGGCTGCGCTGGGCTAATCCGTTCCTGACGAAGAAGCGGGTCTCGTTGCGCGTGCGCAACTTTGAAACCGGTCACCTCAAAGTCAACGATCACGATGGCAATCCGATCGAAATTGCCGCGGTAGTGGTTTGGAAAGTCGTTGACACGGCGGAAGCCACGTTCCAGGTGGATAACTACGAAAACTATGTGAGCGTGCAGAGCGAATCGGCGCTGCGCAATCTGGCGACGGCTTATCCTTACGACTCGCATGACGACGAAAAACCTTCGCTGCTGGGCCACACCGCCAAAGTGGCAGAGCATCTGCAAGCTGAGATTCACGATCGTCTGCGAATTGCCGGCGTCGAAGTGGTGGAAGCCCGCATCAGCCACCTGGCGTACGCTCCGGAGATCGCCGCGGCCATGCTGCAGCGTCAGCAGGCGTCGGCTATTGTTGCCGCGCGCCAGAAGATTGTGGAAGGCGCCGTGGGCATGGTCGAGATGGCGCTAGAGATGCTCTCGCAGAAAAAGCTGATTGAGCTGGACGAGGAGCGTAAGGCTTCCATGGTCAGCAATCTGCTGGTTGTCCTCTGCGGTGAGCGGGCCGCGCAACCGGTCGTGAACACCGGCACCATTTATCAATAAAGCGAGATGGCGGATCGCAAGACATTCCCGCTGCGCATCGACGAACAGATTCTGGAGGGTCTGCGCCGCTGGGCCGACGACGACCTCCGCAGCCTCAACGGGCAGATCGAGTGGGTGCTGCGGGAAGCGCTGCGCCAGCGCGGACGCGTGAAGGAGAAAGCCGCGCCTACTCGACCGCGACCTTAGTTCCCTTCCTCGGATGCTCCGAAAGCTGCGCAATGCGGGCGTCGAGCATGCTGCGAACGCCCTTGAGGAATTCGACGCGCGAGCTTTTGAAATGCTCCCGCGTGTTTTCCGGCAGGACATTCTCGAACATGGCTTCGAGCTGGGGACCGGCCACGGCGCAGAAGAAGCAGCCGGGCCGCGCAGCGGCGGTAGTGGTCTTTTTTCTGGTCTTCGTCTCTGCCATATCAGCCTTCTTTCATGTCGACAGTCAAAATTTTGTGCTGCAGCGTGGCGCGCGCCGGCATGAGCGATGCCATCGAGGTGGGCAGCCCGATGTGGCGCCGCAAAGTTCCGATTTCCACCACCAGTTCGTCGCCTTTCTTGAACAATCCCACATCGCCCTTGGCCGCGAAGGGCAGGCGCAGACGCACTTCATAATGCCCGTTGCGCTTGGCGAACGTGAACGGAGCCTCCGTTCGCCGTATGGCGGCCGGATCTTCGCGCGCTGTATACAGAGCCGCCGCTAGATCCTGCAGACGTTCCTTGCCTACTACTTCGTCGGTGAAAAGCGGCACGCGCTTTACCGCGACGGGCGCGAAATATTCGTCGATTTCCTTGAGTACTTTGGCTTGCGAGGCCCGCCAATGCTCGAACCAGGCGTCTTTCACGGCCAGCGGCAACACCCGGTTTACGATAACGCCGTCCACGCTGAGCCCGTGCAGCGAGAAATAGACGAACGCGCGCTGGGTTTCGCGCAAAACCATTCTCTCGGGATTGGTCACCAGGCGGACGCTGGTGGTCTTGGCATTGCTCAGCAGCACATCGATCCCGTCCAGCCGCTTAAATAAATCCTGAATGTTGGCGAAATAGTTATCGCTCGGCAGCTGCACCGGGGATACGCGATTGGCAATGGGCCGGACGGCTTTGATCAGGCCGCGCTGAAACGGAAAGATATGCTTCATGTACCATTCGAGCGTGGTCGGCATGCTGACGAAGCGCATCGATTCGGCAGTGGGCGCGCAGTCGAGCACGATGACGTCGTAGGTTTCTTCGCGCCGGAACTGGTTCACGTACATCATGGCGCTCAGCTCTTCCATTCCAGGCAGAATCGCCAGCTCTTCGGCCTCCACGTCGCTGATGCCGGTGGTGCGCAGCACTGAGATTACGTAGGCCGAAATCTCGCGCCAGTGGCGCTTGATTTCTTTCTGAATATTGACTTCGTGAATGGAGAGATTCTCGGAAATCAGATAGGGATCGTTGGCCACGCCCTGAAACAAGCCGGTCTGCAGATCGAACGCGTCCGCCAGACTATGGGCCGGATCGACGCTCATCACCAGCGTGCGGTAGCCCAGGCGGGACAACTGCAAGCCGGTAGCAGCGGCGAGGCTGGTTTTCCCTACGCCTCCCTTGCCGCTGAACAAAAGGATGCGCATGATTTCATTTTAGCGCGCGCCGGAAGGTAGTTACTCGGACGGTTTCGGTTTCTTCGCAGCCGCGGATGCGCTTAGATGCGGAGGCCTGGGTTTTCTTGGCGCTCCCACATAGGCATATGGATCATCGGGCGGCTCCCGGTGAAACCATTGTTTCAGCGCACGCCATACTTGCTGCAGCCGGGTTGGTCGCGAGCTCACATTCACAGGATACGCCACCCCATACCGACCTACCGAGACGAGCCGCCGCCGTAGAGTGTAAACTGGAGAATTACAACCTCAGCAGGGAGATCATCGATTCATATGTCCAGACTCACCGCCATTGCGCTTTCAGTTGCACTCGCCGCCGGCACCACCGTTGTGTTCGGCCAGGATAAAAAGGGCGATGCCGATAAAGGCAAAGAAGTTTTTGAGCAGTGCAGCGTATGCCACAACGCCGACAGCGTCGAAAAGAAAATGGGGCCTGGCCTGAAAGGGTTATTCAGCCGCGAGAAGATGGCCGACGGCAAAAAGCCCACCGAAGCCAACGTGCGCGCCAAAGTGGACGAAGGCGGCAAGGGAATGCCGGCTTACAAAGACATGCTCACCGATGAGGAAAGGGACAACCTCATCGCATACCTGAAAACGCTTTAAGCCGAAGACCGCTTCCTACGGTCGCGGCTCGCTACGCACCATGATGGTCGCGCCCGTTGCGAGCCGCGACCGGAAGGGAGCGGTTTACTTGGCTAGTAGCTCGAGCGCCTTCTTCAACATCAAATCTTCGCCGGCCTTGTGCTCGGGCTCATTGTCTGGCTTGGCCGCATCGCTATCGTCGTCGGATTCGGCAACGACGTCGGCTTCGGCCACCAGGTTGGCTGGCACCGCGCCCGTATCCTGAATCGCTTTCCCGGCGGGTGAATAATACTTAGCAACCGAGAGGATGACGGCGCCGCCATCGTCCATCGAAATCGCCTTGCGCTGGGAAGCGTCGCCGTAGGTCCGCTCGCCCACCAGCTCGGCGCGTTTGTCGTCCTGCAGAGCAGCGGCGGCAACTTCAGCCGCGCCCGCGGTTCCGCGATTCGCCAGGATGACTAGCGGTTCCTTGAACTTCGGCTTGGACGCATCGGCCTGGAAATCCTTGCGCGCAACGCGCTGTCCCTGCAGGTAGGTGATGAGGCCTTTCTCTAGAAACAGATCGGCCAGGGCGACGCCTTCTTCCGGCGTGCCGGTCGCGCACTGGCGCAGGTCGAGCACGAAGCGCTTGGCGCCTTTCTTTTCCAGTTCGGTGATGGCCGCGGCAATTTCCTTTACTTTTCCCGAAGCCAGGCTCTCAGCGCGCACATAGCCGACATCGTTGGCCAGCATTTTCGTTTGCACCGGCAGAGGACCCGGCAGCGCGCGCGTCAGCGTCATCTTCTGCGGCTCCGGACGGCGCCGCAGCACCATCAGATCGACGGTTGTGCCGGGCAAGCCGCGCAGCAGCAGCTCGGCATAGGCCAGCGGCATGTCGCGCGTGGCGATGCCCTTGATGCTTTCCAAAATGTCGCCAGTGGTGAGGCCAGCCTTGGCCGCCGGCGAGCCGGGAATCGCGCTCACGACGCCGATGTAGCCGAAGCGTTTAGACAGCACCAGGCCGACATCGCCCTTGTACGTGTCGAAATTCTTCTGGTATTCCTTATACTGATCCGCGTTGAGATAGCTGGCAAACGGGTCGATCGATTCCAGCAGCCCGTTGAGCGCGCCCAGGGTGACGCTCTTGAGGTCCGGCTCCTCCACATATTCGCTCTTGATGCGGGAGAGGACTTCGGTATAGACCGCCAGATGATGGTACGGACTGTCGGTGGAAGCGCTTTTGCCCATCACGCTGCCGAGCACCAGCAGAAGCACCAGGAAGGTCGAGCTCACGACGACAATGACTTTCGCGCGGCTGTTCATAAAGTTACTTTCATTATAACAGGCGGGTGCGGGCGGGCCGCCCCAGCCCCGGCCCAACGACTCCTGGTGGGATAAAATCGGCTGCCGGGGAAAATGCAACGGAGGCAAGATGCGGACTGGACGTTTGGAGGCATTCAGCGACGGCGTGATCGCGATCATCATCACGATCATGGTGCTCGAGATGAAGGTTCCGCACGGCGACCGCCTGGACGATCTGCTGCCGCTGCTGCCGGTGTTCCTCAGCTACGTCCTGAGTTTCGTTTATGTCGGCATTTATTGGAACAACCACCATCACATGCTGCATGCTTGCGAAACGGTCACGGGGGCGATGCTTTGGTCCAACCTGCATTTGCTGTTCTGGCTATCGTTGTTTCCGTTCGCCACAGGTTGGATGGGGGAAAACCATTTCACCGCGCTGCCTACCGCGCTCTACGGTGTGGTGCTGCTGATGGCCGCGCTTGCGTACTACGTGCTCCAGCAGGCAATCATCCGCGCGCAAGGTCCGGACTCGATTCTGCGGAAAGCGCTCGGGCGCGACTGGAAGGGCAAGCTGTCGCCGGTGCTTTATCTCGTGGCCATCGCTGCGACCGCGTGGTCGCCCTGGATCTCCGGGGCGATCTTCGTGGCTGCGGCGCTGATCTGGCTGATTCCGGACAGACGTATCGAGAATGTCCTGACGCGCAGCTAGGTCTGGCATTTCATTCCTTCCTCCCACCCGGCACACCGCCGGCCAGGCCGAGGTTACTGCGACCACACGATGGTGCTCATTTGAGGTGCTCGCGGCGGTGACTACGAAGCTCGGCTAAAGCGTGAGGAATTCGTTGGAGGCTTTCATCAATTTCGACTTCGAGCTCCTTGAGCAGTTCCTTCGCCTTGACATCTGCTTCGAAGATCGCTCGGAGTTGTGCCAAAGCATACTGTGCCACGCCGTAGAAGTACTTTGTTGATTCCTCAACTTCCCTCTCTCTCTAGCCGACGGCACTGCCCGCACCTTTCCATCGAGTCCCATCCGGTGTCAGCCGGTGCCTTCACTCAAGTTGTTCTACCCGAAACAACGAGGGCGGACGACGGAAACTCACCGTGGGCGATGCGGTCGGCAATAACCTCAATCGCGAGGCGTTCGGCATTGCTAATAGCTTCGTCCCGGCTCTGGCCGTAACACATCACACCTGGGAGCTCCAGCGCTTCCGCTATCCAGCGGCCGTCTTGTTCCCGGTCGAGGTCAATCGTCAGATTCACTGCTTCATCATACCCGCCGCACGCCCGGCTCGCAGCCCTGCTTCGTCTGCTCGCTGAGCCACCCTGGCGCGCAACGCTTCGGTCTGCGCCGGCGTAAACCGGAGGCGTCCCCGGGCCGCTGTCTTTATGTCTCCCCGATCCCATCTGGGCCGCATCAGTCCGATTTCCGAATGCGCCGGCCCCATCAGCAAGTGACCGATTTCGTGCGCCATCGCGTGGCCCAGAATCACAACCGTCGAGCCGGATGTCCTGGCCAACTCTTCGATCCGGTCCAAAAAGACCAGGGAATGGACGACGCTACCCGAAGATCCAAGCGCCATATCGGAGGCGGAAACCGTTGCGTGCGGCAGAATGCTTACGATCAGACGAACTGGGCATCCGGCGGCCCGCTGGGATACACGGTATTCCTCCCACTCGATCACAATGCGTGCTTCGCGGAAGATGCGGGTAGTCTCGGCTTGCGCTTGCGCCAAAGTTGCCGGGGGAGCTCCCGCGTTGGCGACCTGCACGGCCAGCTTCGCGCAAGAATCTGCGGCGGCTCCATCGGGTCCATCGGCATAACAAGATAAGCTGGCGATCAAGAACACGCCCGAACCCAGGTGAATCTGCTTCGGTTGGAACATTCGGTCCTCGTCCACGGGTTGCGTGGTGAGGCCGAATATGGGCTAGCCCGGAGCGCAGCTCTATGCAGTGCGTCTCACATTGGTCTCGAAAAAAGATCACAAGCTAAACTTTTGATAAGAGGCGTTTTGGAGACGCGAACCGGGCTGTGATACACTCCGGCGAGATCCGCCATGGATCCCGGCCGCGCGTCCAATCTGGTTGGCTTTGCAGACTTTCAGGTCGACTTGCGAACCGGCGAACTCTGGAAGCGCGGGATACGAATCAAGGTCCCTCTTCAATCCATCCGGGTACTCGAAATCCTGATCGAGCGGCCGGGCGAACTTGCCACGCGTGAAGCCCTGCAAAAGAAGCTTTGGCCCAACGACACCATCGTCGAGTTCGAGCACGGCATCAACGCGACCATCAACCGGCTGCGGCAAGCCTTGGGCGACTCCGCCGAGAGCCCTCGCTATATCGAGACTCTGCCGAAGCGCGGCTACCGGTTTTTGGCGCAGAGAAGCGCGCGCCGCGTCTGCGCTAAATCATCCCCATATCTGCACGGTCTACGACGTCGGCGAGCATCAAGGCCGCCCGTTTCTGGCGATGGAATTTCTAGAGGGCCAGACATTGCAGCAGCGCATCGCAGACGGCCCGATGAAGGTGGATGAACTGCTGGATCTGTCGATCCAGGTTCTTGACGCGCTCGACGCAGCCCATTCAAAAGGGATCGTTCACCGGGACATCAAGCCATCCAACATATTCGTGACCGAGCGCGGACACGCCAAGGTCATGGATTTTGGATTGGCGAAGCATCTTCGCGCCGAGACAAAACCACAGTCTGAGGATCTGATTAGCACTCCAGGAACACCGCTCGGAACGGTGGCCTATATGTCGCCCGAACAGGCGCGCGGCGAGGAGCTGGACGCGCGCACCGACTTGTTCTCGTTTGGCATCGTGCTATTTGAGATGGCCACCGGACGGTCGCCGTTTGAGGGCGAGACTACGGCGCTGGTGTTCGACGCGATCCTGAACAAAGTGCCGCCATCTTGCTCGCAGTTGAATCCGGCGATTCCGGCGGAGTTGGACCACGTGCTCGCCAAGGCTTTAGAGAAAGACCGGGAGGCGCGCTATCAGCGCGCGGCGGACCTTCGGGCAGATCTGAAGCAGCTCAAGCGGGCGACAGAATCGGGGCAACCGGCTGTTCCCGCCCGCTCGCACGCCGCGACCCGGCGTCCGCTGGCGGTGGCAGGCGTGCTCGCGATTCTGGTGATGGTCGCTGGGGTGACTTGGTACAGCGGACAGCAACCGGTTGCGCCGCCGGAAATCAAGGAGCGCCGGCTGACGGCTAACCCTTCGGAGGATCCGATACTGCGCGTGGTGATCTCGCCTGACGGCACCTACGTGGCGTATTCCGATTCGAAGGGCATCCACCTTAAGCTTGTCGCGACACGCGAGACCCGCACGCTTCCTCAAACCGAGGGTCTAGTGGCCACTTCCTGGTCCCCGGACGGAGCCACATTGGCTGCGATGGCCGTCAACGTTGAAGTCCCCGGCATCTGGACGATCTCCGTTCTAGGCGACAAGCCACGGAAGCACACCGAGCGAGGCAGCATGCCCGTTTTCTCCCCAGATGGTTCCCTCATTGCTTTTGCCGACGTGAGGAAGAGAGCTGCTGCGAATGGGGGAAATGTGGAAGGTTTTCGTGAAATGTGGGTAATGGACTCTAACGGAGACCATCAGCGAAGACTCGCAGCAGCGAAGCCCGAAGAAACACTCGGTGGTCCGCCCGCCTGGGCTCCCAACGGCAAAAGGGTCGCATATTTCAAGGTCCACAATGGGCCGTTCCAGAGCATTATCGAGAGCCGCGATTTAAACGGTGAGCACGCGGCGACAGCAGTATCGGATACCAAACTGGATTGGTCCCATTGTTGGCTTCCTAACGGGCGTGTCATCTACTCTCGATGGCAGTCGGCCGAAGACCCTGAAGCGAACCTGTGGGAGATCATGACCGATATACAATCCGGCAAACCCACTGGCCAACCCAGAAAAATTACCAATTGGACCGGATCCGCTATCGGTAATTTAAACGCCAGCAAGGACGGCAAGCGCTTGGCCCTCATGAAAGGGAGCGCGCATCCGCACACCTATATTTCGGAAATCCAATCCAATGGCACTCGCCTGCAGACACCTCGTCGCCTAACTCCCGACGAGAGCAACGATCTACCGAGAGCTTGGACAGCGGACAGCAAAGCCGTGGTATTTGTGTCCGATCGCAATGGCCACCACGATATCTTCAAGCAGGGCATCGACCAGAAGATGGCCGAAACTGTGTTTGCCAGCCCTTACGATAAGGTTATGTTTGGACAACTTAGCCCCGACGGCGCATGGGTCTTTTTCCTGTCGAACGGCCCCTCTTTGAGGGGAGGGTTGATGCGCGCGCCGATATCTGGGGGCGGCCCGGCCCAGCTCATGCCAGGCACGGAGCCCGGGTTTAATGAAATATTGTGCGCCAAGCTTCCGTCGACATTTTGTGTCCATTCATGGGAAGACGACAAGCAGTTTGTTATTTCGTCGTACGATCTGGACACTGGGAAGAAACGCGAGTTGACGCGGGTCCCGGGCGGCATAAACATCGACGTCTTTCCCGACGGTTCGGGAATGGCCGTTGTCACAGGCGGCACTTCCGGGGACCGCATCCACATCATCAGTTCCACTGGTGAAACCAAGACGGAATTCGCTGTAAAAGGCTGGCCCGCGTTCGAGCACATGTACTGTTCAGCAGACAGCAAAGGTTTGTATCTGTCGAGCACATCGCAAGCCAAGGTTGGCACGCTGCTCTATTCCGACCTTGAGGGGAATGCGCGCGTGCTTTGGCAGCAGAAGGGAAGTCTTGATATCTGGGGCGTACCATCGCCCGATGGCCGGTATCTGGCGATCATGGGCGAGCCGCAATCCTATGACGCCTGGCTGCTGGAAACCTTCTGACGTAGGCCCCTACACCCGGCGCACGGCCGCGCTCACCGGCCCCGAGCCCACTGGAATCAGCGTGAACAGCGGAGCCTCGGGGCTGGCCACGAAGAGATATTCCGGTTGGGCGCAGACCGCCATCGCGCCGGGCGCGCGTCCGGCCAGCATGGTTTCGCCGATTTCAGTCTCATAGGGATGCACGATCACTACGCCGTCCATTCCCTTCCCCGTCACAAATAGCTGGCCGCCATCGGCTTTGAAGCAAAAGTTCTCCGGCTCGACCGGCAGCGGCAGGTGCACCACGACTTTGCCCGCCGCCGTGTCGCAAATCGTGATGCGCCGTCCGGCGCGATCTCCGGCCACGATTTGCCGGCCATCGAAGCGAAAGCGCACCAGGCGCGGGTCGCCGCCGGTAGAAATCTGGCGATCCGGGCCGCGCCCGTGAAGCGGCAGCACTCCGATCGCGCCTTGCCCCGGAAAACTAATCGCGGCTGCGTCACCGCCCAAATCGAAATCCCAGGGCGCGGCGGGAAGACGGATGCGCTCGGCGGCTGTGAAATGATCGAGCGGCACGCGGACCAGTTGCCGCGGCTCGGCCATGAGCACCCACAATGACAGCGAATCCGGGGCGAGGCGCATGCCGACCGCGCTCGCGCCCAGCCGCAAGCTCCGCCGGGTGGCCAGGGCCGCGGCGTCGACTTCCACCACGGTACCGTTGGCGGGTGTCAAGGCATGAATCACGGCGTGATCGGGATGGGCGATGACGGCGGTGGGCGAAGCGTCCAGAGGAATGCGCCGCGTCACGGAAAAAGTGGTCAAATCGACGATCGCGAGCGAGCGCCCCTCCGCGTTGGCGACGAAAGCGTAACCCGGAAATGCCGTGCCTCGGCGGCGTCCGCAGGCAAGCGCCAGCGCCGGCGTGAGTAGGAAGGCGCGGCGGCTTACATTCGGCGGCCGACTATTCTCGAGTGCCATTTTTCTTGACTTTTTTCATCATTGGCAACGCTGAGGATTATGCTAACATTCAAACAGAATCCTGTTCTTGCCCGTGAAGTTTCTTCCATGAATTTACGCTCTTTATTCAGCCTCTTTTCGTCAGATCTCGCCATCGATCTGGGCACCGCCAACACCTTGGTGTACGCCAAAGGCAAAGGGATCGTGGTCAACGAACCCTCCATCGTGGCACTCAATAAAAACACCGGAGAAGTGGAAGCGGTCGGCAAGGAAGCCAAGGAAATGCTGGGCCGCACGCCTGGCAACATCGTGGCCATCAAGCCTATGAAGGACGGCGTCATCGCCGACTTCAAAGTCACCGAAAAGATGTTGAACTACTTCATTCAGAAGGCGCATAACCGCAAGATGCTGGTTCATCCACGCATTGTGATTGGAGTGCCGAGCGAAATCACGCAAGTGGAAAAACGCGCGGTGATGGATTCGGCGTATCGCGCCAAAGCCAGCGAAGTGCACCTGGTGGAACAGGCCATGGTCGCGGCCATCGGCGCCGGGCTGCCCATCACCGAGCCTTCCGGCAATATGGTCGTCGATATCGGCGGCGGCACGACCGACGTTGCGGTGATTTCGCTTTCCGGCATTGTCTATTCGCGCTCGGTGCGGGTGGCGGGCAACGAGATGGACGACGCCGTCATGCAATATTTGAAGCGCAAGTACAACCTGCTCATTGGCGAGCGCACGGCGGAAACCATCAAGATCGAAATCGGCTCGGCCTATCCGCTCGACAAGCCGATGACCATGGAGATCAAGGGCCGCAACCTGATTGAAGGCGTTCCCAAGACCATCACCATCGACGACAGCGAGATTCGCGAAGCGCTTTCCGAGTGCGTGGCGACCATTCTCAACGCCGTGCGAGTTGCGCTCGAACGCACCCCGCCCGAGCTTTCGGCGGATATCAGCGACCGCGGCATCGTCCTGACCGGCGGCGGCGCGCTGCTCAAGAATCTGGATAAGCGCATCCGCGAGGAGACCGGCCTACCGGTTTCGATTGCCGACGACCCGCTGGCTTCGGTCGTTCTAGGCACTGGCAAAATGCTCAGTGATTTCAAATTGCTGCGCAAAATCTCGATCGAGTGATTATCCGGAAACCATGGACACCCTGCTCAACCGTTATCGCAACATCACGGTTTTGCTGCTGGTCATTTTCGCGCAACTGGTGCTGCTGGCTTACCAGGTAAAGAACGATCGCGACGTGCGGCTCATCCGCATGTGGGCCGTGATCTCGGTCACGCCGGTGGCCCGCGCCATTGAATTCGTCCGCGACGGCGTCACTCATTTCACCGGGAATTACGTCTTTCTGAAAGATGCGCAGGCGGAAAACCGCCGTATGCAGAAGCAATTGGGCGAGCTCAAGCTGGAGAATCAATACCTCAAGAACGAACTATCGACCGCTGACCGCGCCCAAGCCCTGGCCGCGCTCCAGGCGCATTCGCCTTCGCGCATGGTGGCGGCGCGCGTGGTAGGCGCGGCCACCGGCGGCACCTCGAAAGCCGTCTTCGTTGACCGCGGCACGGTCAATGGAGTGGAAAAAGGAATGGCGGTGGTAACGCCGGACGGCATTGTGGGCAAGGTGCTGGCAGTGTATCCCAATGCATCGCTGGTCCTGCTGGTCACCGATTCGGTTTTTGCCGCCGGCGTCGTCTCTCAGAAAAACCACGTGCGTGGAGTTCTGAAGGGTTCCGGCTTCGGCAATTGCCGCGTGGATTATGTGCAGCCCGAGGACAAAGTCGAAGTCGGTGAATGGTTTTACACTTCCGGCGACGATCGTATCTTTCCCAAGGGAATGCCGGCAGGGAAAGTGACGGCGGTGCGTCCGGGCAGCCCGTTTCAGGAAGTTCTCGTGGACCCGAGCGGCAACGAAAAGGGTTTAGAGGAAGTGCTGATTGTGCTGCAAGCGGTGCACCAGGAGATTCCAGACGGTAAGAGCACGGGAGCGGACGCTCCGGTGTATCTGGCGCCGCCTCCGCCGGCGGCTCCCGACACCGAGAATCCATCGGCAGCTTCGCCCACGGCAGCTCCTGCCGGCGCAGCACCGGTGATTGGCACCGACGCCGACCGTTTACGTGAGCGCTACAAGGAAATTGGCGAGGCGCAGAAGCACAAGTTCGGCGAGGGCGCTCCGGGAACCAAACCGCCCGATTTCAATTTGAAGATCGAACGGCCGGCGCCGGCGAGCGCCCCGAATGCCGCGCCTCCATCGGCGAACTCCGCCGCGCCAGCAGCCGCTGGCAGCGGCTCGACGACACCGGCAGGCACCTCCTCGGCGCCTGCACCCCGTACCGCCACACCTCCGGCGAGCACGCAACCCGCGCCTGCGCCCCGGCAATGAATTATTCCGACGACCGCCTACTGATCGGCAGCCGGCGTGAAAGCCCGATTTCCCGCTTTCGCGCCTGGATCCTGTTCGCCGTGCCGCTGGGGGCGATCCTGTTCCAGGTTTATATGCCGCTGTTTTTCCAGTTTCTGGCGTATCTGGAACTGCCGCTCATTGTCACGGTTTATTTCGCGCTGGTGCGCCGCAGCCCCGTGGGCGGGCTCACGGTGGGCGCGCTGGTGGGGCTGGCGCAGGACTCGCTTTCCAAAAATCCGCTGGGGATGTTCGGCATCACCAAAACGCTGGTGGGCTACATTGCCGCTTCCATCGGCTTGCGCCTGGATGTGGAGCATCCGCTGATCCGGCTGCTGTTGGGATTCTTTTTTTACGTCCTGCACCAGTTCGTTTTCTGGCTGCTGACGCGGGGTCTGCTGGGCCAGCAAGTCACGTTTGATGCGCAGCGCACGCTGGTGCTGGGAGTGCTCAACGCCGTGGTTGCCGTCTCCCTGTTTCACTTTTTAGATAAACTCAAGATAAGAGCCTAGACGGCAGAGAGTATTTGTGAAATTCCTCCCTCTCGATCACGAAACGCAGCACCAGGCTCCGCGGAAACCCGCCACGCGCGACGATCCCAAGCTCTCCTCCGGCCGCATCGCGGTATTTCAATACGCGGCGGTCGGGATTTTTCTCTTTCTCATCGCCGGTTTTTGGGACCTGCAAGTTCGCAACCCGGAGCTTTACAACGAGCTGGCGGAGCGCAACCGCGTCAAATATCTGCCCATCGTGGCGCCGCGCGGCAAGATCCTGGACCGCGATGGCCGCGTCATCGTCGATAACCACTCGTCGTTCCGCGTGATCCTTTCCCGCGAAACTCTCAAGCTGGACCATTTGCGGCCCATCGCCGAAGGCTTGCGTCTCGACAACGACGATCTGGCAGCGCAGCTACGCCGCTACCGCAACCGGCCCAAGTACGAACCGGTGGTGATCAAGCAGGAGCTGACGCCGGCCGACGTGGCCTTCGTCGAATCGCACAAGGACCCCGAATTTTTCCCGGAAATGGAGTTGATCCACTCCCAAGGCCGCATCTATCCACAGGAAGGCGTGGCCGCGCACGTCATCGGGTACACCGGCGAAGTCAGTGAGGCGGAGCTCGATCTGCCCGAGTTCGCCCGATACAATACCGGCGACGTCATCGGCAAGTTTGGCATCGAGCGGCAGTACAACGACACGCTGATGGGCGTGGACGGACAGCGGCAGGTGGTGGTGGATAATCGCGGCCGGGAGCGCGAAGTCATCGGCATCAAGGAAGCTATCCCCGGCAAGAACCTGCAGCTCACCATCGACCTGGACTTGCAGGCCGTGGCCGAACTGGCGATGGAAGGCCGCAAGGGCGCCGTCGTGGCCCTCGATCCACGCACCGGCGAAGTGCTGGCCATGGTGAGCCGGCCCATTTTCGACCCCAACAAGTTTTCCGTGCGCATCAAGACCGCCGACTGGAAAAGCATCATCGACGATCCGGATCATCCGCTGCTGAACCGGGCTATACAGGCGCAATTTGCGCCAGGCTCGACGTTTAAGCCCATCATGGCGATTGCCGGCCTCGAAACCGGCACCATTGACGATACAACCAGCTTTTTCTGCGGCGGCGGCGCCAGTTTCTATGGGCATTTTCACAAGTGCCATCTCAAAGGCGGCCACGGCACCGTCGCGCTGCACAAGGGCATAGTCAATTCCTGCGACGTTTTCTTTTACAACGTGGGCAATCGCATGGACATCGACGATATCGCCTACTATGCCGACAACGCCGGGCTGGGGCAGAAAACCGGCGTGGATTTGCCGCATGAAGCCGAGGGGATCGTGCCGTCGACGAAATGGAAGATTCGGATGTTTCGCCAGAAATGGTATCAGGGCGAAAACATCTCGGTCGCTATCGGACAAGGCGCGCTCACGGTGACGCCGATTCAGCTCGCCCGTGCTATCGGCGGGCTGGCCATGGGCGGCGTCTGGCACCGTCCGCACCTGGTGAAGAACCAGCCCGACAAACCTCACGAGCTGGAGTTGGATCCGGAGAACGTCGAAAAGGTGATTAGCGGCATGTGCGGCGTGGTGAATGAAGCGGGTGGAACCGGGGTGCGCGCCCATCTTGCGGGCGTCGAAGTGTGCGGAAAGACCGGCACGGCACAACTGACGTCCAACGAGTACGCGAAAAGCCGCGGCATCAAGATCAAGGACAATGCGTGGTTTGTTGGATTCGCGCCGCGCAAGGACCCCGAAATCGTGGTGGTGGCCCTGTTTGAGGGCGGTGAGCACGGGCAATTGGCCGCGCCGATCGTCCGCGACGTGATTAAAGCCTATTTCGACAAGAAAGCCCGCGGCGGCGGTCCGCCGGACTCGCTGAGCGCGGCAGCCAAGCCTGCGCCTCCGGTTCTAACTCCCGCGGCGGTCCCGGTGGCCGAAATTCCATGAAAGAATATCTGCCCGCGCGCGACATGGACTGGCCGCTGATCGCCATTACCATCCTGATTTGCGGCTTGGGCGTGCTGCAAATATTCAGTGCCACTCATGGCACCATCTGGCAGGACGCCTGGTGGAAACAGTTGTTTTGGATCGCCGCCGGCCTGCTGCTGATGTGGGTTGTGACCGCAATCGACTATCACACCCTGATGGCGCATGTGGTTGGGATGTACGTAATTTCCCTCGTACTGCTGGCCGCCGTGTTTCTGGTGGGTAAACAAGTCTTCGGTTCCACCCGTTGGATCCCGCTGCCGCTGGGCTTCCATTTTCAGGTGTCGGAATTCGTCAAACTGGTGATAATATTGTTGGTAGCGCGGTTTATGACCGAGCTAAAGAGCGACTCCCTGGAGGTTCGTGATCTGCTGAAAATTGCGGCTCTGGTGGCCATCCCCATGGTATTGGTCCTCAAGGAGCCGGATTTGGGTACGGCGCTGACCTACCTTCCGATTCTCGCAGTGGGAGCGCTGCTGGCGGGTTTGAACTGGCGGTATGTGGCGGCGATCGCCGTCGTGCTGGTGCTGGTTCTGCCTGTCGCGGGCTTATATTTTCTGAAGGACTACCAGAAGGCGCGTTTAGTCAGCTTTCTGGATCCGGACCGCGATCCGCGAGGCACTGGATATCAGGTGATTCAATCCAAGATCGCGGTAGGGGCCGGCGGTATGTGGGGCAAGGGATTGACGAAGGGATCCCAGACTCAATTGCGATTCCTTCCAGTGCCGCACACGGATTTCATCTTTTCGGCCTTTGCCGAAGAGCGCGGTTTTGCGGGTGTCGTGCTGGTACTGGCACTGTATTTCATGTTGTTGATGCAGATTGTGAAGAACGCTCAGACGGCGCCGGACAGGGCAGGAATGTATATTTGCATGGGTATTGCCGCCTTGTTGCTGTTTCATGTTCTGGTGAATGTGGGGATGGTGGTGGGCCGCATACCGGTAACCGGTATTCCCCTTCCGTTGATGAGCGCAGGTGGCTCCAGCATGCTCTCGGTATTTCTGATGCTGGGGCTGGTGAACAACGTTCGTTTACGGCGTTTTGTGAATTAAGGCCGCCCGGCCCCCAAGGACGGGGCGCGCGGTCCGCAGGAAGTAAATTTTAGAAGGATTGTTGGGGACCTGACAGACTCTCAGATGCAAGCGCGGGCGTTATGGCCTGCGCGGCGACGGGCCAGGAGCCCGCGCAGTTGAGGAGCGGTTCCCCCGGCCGGCTGGATGTCTTGAGCTCTACTCCATCCAGCGGCAACGTGAGCTTCAAGGCAGCAGTTTTCCCGGATCGCCGGGCCGGAAGTCTGTAGGCCAGCGAAGTCGGAAGTCCACGCGGGGTCCATCGTTCCTCCCGGTTCTGAGCAGTACACACGGAGCCCAACGGAGGGTTTCATGTCCAAAGAGTTGATCGTCTCCGCCACGCGGCACGAGACCAGGGTGGCGGTTCAAGAGGACGACCAGGTTACCGAAGTTTTCTACCAGCGCGAGAACGAATATTCCCTCGCCGGCAGCATCCATAAGGGGCGCGTTACACGAGTTTTGCCGGGAATGCAATCGGCATTCGTCGATATTGGCCTGGACCGCGACGCGTTTCTGTACGTTTCCGATTTCTTCGAGGACAACGACGAGTACGAAAAAATCGTCAGCGTGGTCGAAGACAAAATTCTCAAGCTGGACAAAGGCGAGAACGGCGCTGCGCCCGAACAGGCGCCGGCCGAACTGGCTGCCGATGGACCGACGGCGCAAGCCGCTTCGTCTGCTGCTCCGGCAGAGATGGCGCAGCCTGGAGCCAGCGCTCCGCCCAGTTTGCGCCCGCCCTCAGGCCCCGAAGGCCGGGAGCAGCGTGGACGCCGTTCGCGGCGGCGCAGACCGCATGGCCGCGGGCTGCCGGAGTCCAAGTATTTCTCCCCGCGCGGGCCTCGCGAGGGCAGTCCGGAGCGATCCGCGCCGGCGCCTGAGAGAGACGCTCCGGAACAATTTGCGGAAGCGCCGAGGAGAATTGAGAGCACGGGCGATTTTGCCGTGCTGCCCGGTGAGTCTCTCGCTAAGTACGGACCTGGAGGGCGCGCGCCGGAGATCGAGAAACCGGAAGCCGCCACCGCGCCTGAGGTGATCGAAACCGCGATCGAAGCCGCGCCGCTGGCGACCGAAGACCGCATTGACCCGTTACCGGTACCCGAGCTGGCGGTGGCGATCGAAGAGCCGGCCGCTCCCGAGCCCGCCGCTGTAGAAGAAGTGCACGAAGTTGCCTCCGAGGCGGAGGGCAGCTCCGAAGAGGCCGAGGCAGAGGCCGAAACGGGAATGCAGGCCATGACCGACGATGGCGCGGCCCCGCCTGCCGAAGCGTCCGAAGCAACGCCGGACGGCGCCAGCGCCACCGTTCGCGAACAGAGTCCGCGATTCCTGCATCGCGTTTCACGGCGCATGCGGCGCAAAATGCGCGGCGGCGAGCTGCGCGGTGATGGCCGCGACGGCCGCGAAGCCCGTCCGGAAATGCGCTCGGCCCCTGCTGCCGATCCCGCGCGAACCCCGGAGGCGCGCACCGAAGTGAGAGTGGAAGCCCGCCCCGAGCCCGCCCGCGGCGCCGTCCGTCCGGAGAAAGGCGCAACTCCATCCATCTCCGATCTGCTGAAGGAAGGCCAGGAAATCATCGTACAGATTGCCAAAGAGCCGCTGGGACAGAAGGGCGCGCGCATCACGTCGCACATTGCCCTGCCCGGCCGCTATCTGGTCTACATGCCGACCGTCGATCACATCGGCGTGTCGCGAAAAATTCCCAGTGACGACGAGCGCAGCCGTTTGAAGCGCGTGCTGCAAACGCACCGCAGCGGCATTCCGGGCGGTTACATCGTGCGCACCGCCGGCGACGGCCGCACCGAAGCCGAATTGCGCGACGACATGATGTTCCTGTACAACCTGTGGCTCGATATCCGCCAGAAGGCGGAAAAACGGCCCGCGCCCGCGCTGCTGCATCACGATCTCGACCTGGTGGAGCGCGTGCTGCGCGATCAGTTCACTTCGAGCTTCAAGAGCGTGTGGGTGGATAACGAGGAAGTTTACGAGCGCGTGCTGCGCTTCGTCGAGCGCTTCCAGCCGGCCATGGTGCCGCGCATCAAACTATATACGCGCAACACGCCCATCTTCGATGAGTTCAACGTGACGCCGGAGCTGGAAAAAGCCCTGCGGCCTAAAGTCTGGCTAAAGTCCGGCGGCTACATCGTGATCAACCAGACCGAGGCGCTGGTGGCGATCGACATCAACACTGGCAAATACGTCGGCAAGTCGGCGCGCCTGGAGGACACGATTGTCAAAACCAATACGGACGCCATCAAGGAAATCGTGCGCCAGATTCGGCTGCGCGATCTGGGCGGCATTATCGTAGTGGATTTCATCGATATGGACGAGCGTAAGAATCGCCAAAAGGTGATGCAGGCGCTCGAAGACGCCATGCGATCGGATCGCGCGCCTTACAAGATTTTGCAATTCAACGATTTCGGCCTGGTGGCCATCACCCGCAAGCGCGTCAAACAAAGCCTGGAGCGCGCCCTGTGCTCTCCATGCCCGTATTGCGAGGGCGCCGGTTACGTGAAGAGCGTGCAGACGGTGATCAGCGAGATTCTGCAGGAGGCCCACAAAATCGCCCGCGGCATGGAGGGATCGGACGCGACGTTGCGCGTAAATCCGGAGATCGCCAAGATTTTGAAATCCAACAAGAACGATTTCCTGCAGGAGATCGAAGAGACGCTGGGGCGGCCGGTGCTGGTGAAAAGCGACCCGCAGATGCACCAGGAGAAATTCGACCTGGCATAAGCATGAGAGACTACGCTCATCCTGAAAGTCTGCGCGGCGCTGCGAGCGCAGGAGCACGCGGTTGAAGGAAATGAAAGCGGAAGAGTTTCAAGAACGCAAAGTGGATGTCGCGGGTTGGCCCGTGAACCTTACCAGCTACCGCCTGGACAAGCAATTTCACTGCAAAGCAGATAACGTGTCGCCAGGCACGGCGCTGGCGCGGACAACCGGGGCCACGCGCGAAGAAGCGGAAGCGAATGCGCTGAAGCGCGCGGAAGAATTGCTGAATAGGACGAAGCGGCGTAGCGCGGAAGCGTAGGGCGACGACTCGGATGCTCTGTGCCCCCGCTATTTCGGATCCTTCGAACTAGGCGCCGGATCGTAGCTGGGCTTGACCCGACGAAAGACCAATTCGAACCGATTCGGTGGCACGAACCGAACGCCTGGTGGAATGATATGGTCAATTGGGGGATCCTCAAGGATGAACCCAAACACAACTTTCACGGTCTGACCGTGGCACTTTGCGGCGAACTGCGATAAGTTCATCGCAACGCGCACTTCACCCTGCAGTCCGGGGTTACCGCCGGTTAGCCGCAACTTAGACAATTTGCCGCCTCTTCCAATCTCGGCCGCCGCAATAACGCTGCCTGAAGTTCCTGCGCCGGCCGCAAATAATCCCCGTGTTGGTAGTTCGAGCGAACTAAAGCATGAGAGGTCCGGATCGGCTGTTGGCTCTTGTGCCCGCAGAAGGAGTGTAAACAAAGACAAGACAATCGCAATTCGAGTCATACTTATGTCACTCCCTTCGCGAGCTACGCCGTCTTGATCCCTGCCGCCTTGCCCAATCCGCGCGCTTCCACCTCTTGCTCCCGTATGCGGAACTTTTGAATCTTGCCAGTCACGGTCATCGGGAACGAATCGACGAAGCGCAGGTATTGCGGGATTTTGAAATGCGCGATCTTGCCGCGGCAGAAATCGCGGATCTCATCCTCGGTACACGTTTCGCCGGCCTTCAACTTGATCCAGGCCAGCACGGTCTCACCCAAACGCTCATCGGGGAGGCCGACCACGTAGACATCGGCAACCTTCGGATGGCCGTGGAGAAACTCTTCAATCTCGCGCGGATAAATATTTTCGCCGCCGCGGATGATCAGATCTTTCAGGCGGCCGGCAATGTGAAAATAGCCGTCGGGGCGCATCGTCGCCAGGTCGCCGCTGTGCAGCCAGCCTTCGGCATCGACGGCGCGGCTGGTGGCTTCCGGTTCCTGATCGTAGCCCTTCATCACCAGGTAACCGCGCGTACACAATTCGCCGCGCTCGCCCACCGGCAGCGTCTCTCCGGTTGCGGGCGAAATAATTTTGACCTCAGTCTCGGGCATGGCGATGCCTACCGTCGTGACGCGATTCTCCAGCGGATCGTCAACCGGCGAAAGCGTGATGATGGGAGAGCTTTCGGTGAGTCCGTATCCGATCGTCATTTGCGGGCAATGCATATCGCTGGCCACGCGCTTCATGATCTCGATGGGGCACGGCGCGCCCGCCATGATGCCGGTGCGCAGCGAGCGCAAATCGAATTCCTTGAAACGTGGATGGTCCAGCTCAGCGATGAACATCGTGGGCACGCCGTAAACAATGGTGCAGCGCTCGGCTTGTATGGCTTCCAAAACGGCGAGCGCGTCAAATTGCGCGGAGGGAAATACCAGCGTCATGCCGGCGACCAGTGAGCACAGCGAGGCGATGACGCAGCCGAAGCAGTGATACATCGGCACGGGACTGCATAGGCGGTCGCTCTGAGCAACGCGCAGTCCGAGCCCGATTACGTACCCGTTATTCACCAGATTGCGGTGCGTCAGCAGGACGCCTTTGGGTGATCCGGTGGTGCCGGAGGTGTACTGAATGTTTACGACGTCGTCGAGATCGGGCGTGACTTCGGCGGGATCCTGGCCGCGCGCGATCATGTCACGCCATGAATCCGCGCCCAGCAAAATCGCATGTCGCAGGGGAATTTGCGGATCCTGGCGGGCATCGTTCAACAGCTCCAGATAATTGACACGGGCGTCTTTTTCGTGCAGGAAAATCGCCTTCATGCCGGATTTTTTCAGCACGAAGCCCAGTTCATGCGAGCGGTACGCCGGATTCACGTTTACCAGAACGGCGCCGATCTTGGCGGTCGCGATTTGCATGTAGACCCACTCGGCGCAGGTCGACGCCCACATGCCGACGCGATCGCCCGGCCGTATGCCCAACCCCCACAGGCCGCGCGCGGTGAGGCGGACCTGCTCGGCCAGATCCGCGTACGAAAGCTTCAGCCCCTGATGGCGCGAAACCAGCGCATCGCCGAGCGGATTGCGCGCAACGGAATCGTCCAGAACCTGGCTTATGGTCTTGGAAAGCAGCGGCAGGCTGGGGCCGCGCGCATAACTCTGCGTCATACCGACTCCTGAATGATTTGCCACGCCCGCTGCACGTGCGCGCGCGTGGTGCCCATGTTGCCGATGGCTAAACGAATGGAATATTTTCCCCGCAGCACGGTGTTGGATAGAAAGAACTCACCGGAGGCGTTGATTTTTTCCAGCAGCTTTTTGTTGGGCTCGTCCGGACCCCTCAGGCGGAAGCAAACCATCGAAAGCGGCGCAGGCGCCATGCGCTCAAAGCGCGGATGGGCGTCGATCTGCGCGGCCAGCTCCTGCGCCCAGCCAATCTGCTGGCGGATGATCGCGGCCAGGCCTTGGTGCCCGTAGTAACGCATCACAAACCAAAGTTTGAGCGCGCGAAAGCGGCGGCCCAGGGGCACGCCATAATCCATGTAATTCATCGCGCGCGGATCGGCGGCGGTTTGCAAGTATTCGCGCTCGAGCGAAAATGCCCGGCGCAGCATTTCCGGATGCCGCGTGTAGAGAACGCTGACGTCCACCGGAGTGAACAGCCATTTATGCGGATTGGTGGTGAGCGAGTCGGCACGCTCGCAGCCGGCCAGCAAGTGGCGGAATTCGGGAACAATCGCCGCCGACCCGGCATAAGCTGCGTCCACGTGCAGCCACAATCCGTAGCGCTCGGCGATGTCGGCGATGGCGGGAACCGGATCGATGCTGGTAGTGGACGTGGTCCCGACAGTCGCGCACACGCAAAACGGGCGCAGGCCCGCGGCCAGGTCGCGATCAATGGCGGCGGTCAACAGATCCGTCCGCATGCGAAAGTCGGCGTCGGTACCGATCAGGCGGACGGCGTTCTTGCCCAGGCCGAGCGCAATCGCGCCTTTTTCAATCGACGAATGCGCCTGGTCGGAAGTGTACAGGATCAGACCTTGGCCGCCGCCTTCGGTGCGTACTTCCGGCGCGGCTCTCTCGCGCGCCGCGGCGATTGCGTGCATGCTGCTTACCGACGCCGTGTCGAAAATAATTCCGAATTGTTTGTCCGGCAGGCCCAGCCACTGGCGCAGCCAATCGAGCGTCACTTGCTCGAGCTCGACCACGGCCGGCGACGTCTTCCACACCATGCCGTTGGGATTGAGCGCGGCGGCCAGCATTTCGCCCAGGATGCCCGGGCCGGACGCCGTAATCGAAAAATACGCCATGAAGCCCGGGTGATTCCACTGCGTATTGCGCGGAACAATTTGATCGCGGAAGTCTTTTAGGATTGCCGCCATGGGCTCGCCCTGCTCGGGGCCGCTCGCAGGCAGCTCGTCGGTTAGATCGCCGGGGCGGCACGGCGGCAAAACAGGATAGCGCTCTGGATGCGCAAGATAGTCGGCGATCCAATCCACAACTTCATGGCCGAATTGACGGAATTCCGTGGGCGACATGGGAGGTTTCTCATTGTAGTACGCTCTCCGCGTCCTTCTGTACGGACGGCAGCCAGGCGCGAAACCACTCGCGGAACTCATCGAGGAGACGGCTGCTGGCGGGCGAGAGAGGGGTGGCGAGGGGTCCGATTTTCAGGCCGCGCTCGGCAGCGGCCATTTTCACGCCAACAGGCGTGGGAAATTTCTCCAGCCAGTTCAGGAATTCTTGCAAGTGCGCGTCGAGACGGTCTACCTGCGCGGTGTGTCCGCTGCGAATGGCGCGATCGAGCGCGACCAGGAGTTCGGGGACAGCGCAGGCGACACCGGAGATAATTCCACCGGCGCCGGCCTGGCGGGCACGCGTGAAAATACGGTCGCTTCCAACCAGCAGGCTGAACGGTTTCTGGCCGCGCAGCGCGAGCAGCCGGGCGAAGTACTCATAGTCGCCGCTCGAATCCTTGATGCCCGCAAACAGTCCGCTTGAGAGCAAATCGACGGCGGTTTCGATGGCGATCGGATTGGTGAAAATCGGGATGTTGTACAGCAGGATGCGCGCGGCACTGCCCAGCTCGTTGGCGAACTCCCGATAAAATTCCCGAATCTCTTCCTGCTGATAGCGGAAAAAATACAGCGGCATTAGTAAGAGCCCGGCCGCGCCGGCGGCAACGCCCTCCCGCGCCAACTCCACTGCGCCATCGAGGGTGGAATGCGCCACGCCCACCAAGATGGGCACGCGGCTGCGCTTTACGGCGAGATGCACAAGGCGGATACGATCGGGAAACGTCAGGTGGAGGAATTCGCCGGTCGAGCCCATGAGCGCGATGCCGTCGACGTGAGCGGCCGAGAGAAAATCCACCAGCTCCAGCATCGCGCCGAGATCGGCTTCGTGACCTTCCCTGCGATGGGGCGTTACCGCGGCAACGTAAACGCCCTGGATCGGGCTTTCTGCGGCGCTCACCGTTTACTTCACCAGAGGCGTGAGGAGGATCTTGCGAAACTCAACCGGTCCGTGATCGCCCTGCAAAATTAACGGCCCCGGCTGGTCTTCATGGCCGTCAGATGCAATCGCTGTGAGGCCTTCGATCTCTTGTTTGTCGATGATCTTCTGGTCGTTCAGCACCACCGTCACCTGGCGGCCGACCAGGCGAATATCAAAGCTTTGCCACTCGCCCGCAGGCTTGCTGGCATTGACGCGCGGCATGATGCGGCTATAGACGGCGCCGTTGCCGTGGACGTTCACCGGCTCGCCGTAGTCTTCCAGAATCTGCACTTCATAGCGCGCCCGCAGACCGATTCCGCTGTTGCTGTGCGCGCCCACGCGATACTCGACGTGTAGTTTGAAATTCCAGAAAGTCTGATCCGAGACGAGATTGTTGCCTCCGCCGCCGTTATTCATTGCGCCATCCTTGATGGTCCACTTGAATTCTTTGCCGGAATCGAGGCCCTTCCATCCGGAAAGATCGCGGCCATTGAACAAGTCGATCGGTTTGCCATCGCGCCAGGAGCCATCATCGCGATCTTTGACCACGGGCGCGCGGGTGCCCGTCCATTTGAGATCGGCCTCTTCGGAATGCAATGAGCCATCTAACTTGCCGCCCGCCAGGCGCGCGCGATATTCCTGATGAATCGTGGTACCCGGCTTGATTCTGGAATCGTAATCAAAATAGAAACGCAGCTCGCCCTTCTCGATGGCAATGTTTGGAATGTCGTTCATGTCGCCGCCCGGGAAGCCCACGAACCTGCCTTTGAGATTGGCGGAGCCGGCGCCGGTGACTTCCAGCCACCACGTGCGATTCCGGCTGGGCACGGGAATGATCCAGCGTCCGTTGAATCCGGAGTCGCTGGCGAACGTCGAAGCCGCAAGGAGCAAGGCAATGAGCAGGGGGCGCATCGATGTTTACCAGGGCCTACTTTATCAGATCTACTTCCGGCTGCTGTTGAGCCTGGCCAGTTCCGCCAGATTCAACCGCCCGGTGTAAACGGCCATGCCGATGGCGGCGTGAACATTCATGGCGAGCAGCGCGCGCACGTCGTCGAGCGTGGTGATGCCGCCGGCGGCGGTGATCTCGAGATCGGTTGCGGCGCGCAGGCGGGCAAACCAGGCGAGGTCGGTGCCCTGCATCATGCCCTCTTTGTCCACGTAGGTGCAAAGAAAACCGGAGCAGTACGGCGCCAGTTCGCTCAACACATCCTCAGCGGCCAGTTGCGTGGATTCCCGCCAGCCCTTCACCATGATCTTTCCATCCTTGGAATCGAGCGCCACGATGAGGCGCTCACGACCAATTGCTTTCACAATGTCAGCCAGCAAATCATGGCGCACGCCGCTTTCGGAAAATGCGGCTGTACCGACGATCACGCGATGCGCGCCCTGCGCTACCAGCGTTCGCGCGCGATCGGCCGAGCGCACGCCGCCGCCCACACGGGCTTTGGATCGGGCGGAAGCCTGCTCCACCAGCGCGTCGTTCGAGCCGTTGCCAAGCGCGGCGTCGAGGTCGATCACTTGAATCTCGGCGAAGGGTGAAAACTGGTCCAGCATTGCGTTGAGACTCTCGGCTTCGAGCGCCTTGTCGCGTCCCTGTACGAGCTGAACCACCTTGCCGGCCATCAAATCGATACAAGGGATGATCACGCGGTTCGCCTCACCGCAATGCCATGACGCGCGAGATGTTCTTTCAACTCCGCAATGGTGTGTGTGCCGAAGTGGAAGACAGACGCCGCCAGTGCGGCGTCTGCTTCACCCTCGCTCAGCACGCGGAGAAAATCGTCCGGCTGGCCGGCGCCACCGGAGGCAATCACAGGAACTCGGGTGGCGCGCGAGACGGATCGCGTAAGATCGCAATCAAAGCCGTGCTGCACGCCATCGGAGTCCATCGAGGTCAACAGAATTTCTCCCGCGCCCAATTCGTCGCCGCGAGCGGCCCACGCCACGGCATCCATGCCTTCATCGTCGCGGCCGCCGCGGGTATAGACATTCCATGCGCCGGGGGCGCGCCGCCGAGCGTCGATCGCCAACACCACCGCTTGGGCGCCGAACTCCTCGCTCAACTCGGAAATCAGCTCCGGGCGGCGGACTGCGGCGGTATTGATGGAAACTTTGTCCGCGCCCGAGAGCAGAATGCGGCGCGCATCGGCAACCGTTCGAATACCTCCGCCCACCGTAAGCGGGATAAAGACACGGCGCGCAGTTCGGGCGACTACCGCGGTCATAATTTCGCGCGCGTCGCTTGAGGCCGTGATATCCAGAAACACCAGTTCGTCGGCGCCTTCGCGGTTGTAGCGCTCCGCTAACTCGACGGGATCGCCGGCATCGCGCAGGTTGACGAAATTGATGCCTTTCACGACGCGCCCGGCGGTGACATCCAAACAGGGGATGATGCGCTTGGCGAGCATGCTTAAAACACATTTCTCGCAGAGGCGCAGAGAACGCGGAGAGAAACACAAGTATGAGTGTTCTCTGTGAACTCTGCGCCTCTGCGAGATATTCTTTTACAATTCACAGAAGTTCCGCATGATCTTGAGGCCCACCGGCCCGGATTTCTCAGGGTGAAATTGCACGCCAAAGGTGCTACTGGATTCGAGCACTGCCGTGTAAGGCGTGGCGTAGGTCGCGCGCGCTGCCATCACGGCCGTCTCCGGCACGTAATAGCTGTGGGCGAAATAAACGTACGGCTCGGCCCCCAGCCCAGCCAGCAGGCGCGATGGCATGCGTGCTTCCAACGTGTTCCAACCCATGTGGGGAACGCGCACCCCCGCCGGGAAGCGTCGTACGGTGCCCGAATAAATACCCAGGCCAGGCAGCTCCGGCGCCTCTTCGCTTGACTCAAACAGAGCTTGCAGTCCGAGACAAATTCCGAGAAACGGGATCCCTGCGCGGATTCTCTCGCTGAGCACAGCGCGTACTTGCATCTGGTCGAGCGCGCGCATCATCTGACCGAAATGGCCGACACCTGGCAGCAATATTTTTGATGCGTGCCGCAGCGCATCGGAATCCCGCGCCAGAGTATAGCCGGCGCCGATCTCGGCCAGCGTGTTCTCCACGGATCGTAAATTGCCTGCGCCGTAATCCAGGATTGCAATCACAAAAGGCCTTTCGTCGACGGCAGCTGGCCGCACAGCCGCTTGTCGCGTGAACAAGCGAACTTCATGGCGCGCGCAAAACACTTAAACATCGCCTCGATCTTGTGGTGATTGGAACGCCCGTAGAGCACCTTGGCGTGGAGATTGGCGCCGGCGTGATTCACAAAACCGCCGAAGAAATCTTCCACCAGCTCCGTCTGCAGGTCGCCGACCAGCCGGACACTCACGCGATCCTGATACACCAGAGACGGCCGGCCGCCCAAATCCAACGCAACTACCGCGAGCGTTTCATCCATGGGCAGCACGAAATAGCCCGCGCGATTGATGCCGCGCCGGTCGCCGAGAGCCTTCGCAAAAAGCTGCCCCAGCACAATGCCGGCGTCTTCAACCGTGTGATGCTGGTCGACGTCCAGATCGCCCTTGGCGTCCAGCTTCAAATCGAAGCCGCCGTGCTTGGCGAACAATTCCAACATGTGATCCAGGAACCGAATTCCGGTCGAGATTTCGTAGCGCCCCAGCCCTTCAATCTTGAGCGAGCCGCGAATCTGCGTTTCTTTGGTGATGCGCGCGACGGCGGCCTTTCTCACAGCGCGCTCTCCAGCTGGTTGATGTCGTCCAGCACCGCGATGGCCTTTTCGGCGTGAAATAGCTCGACCAGCTCGCGCCGGCGCGCGCTCGTCGGCGCGGCAATTCCGATGAATGGCACCCCGGCTCCACGCGCCGAGCGAGCATCATCCACCGTGTCACCGACGTACCAGAGCTCGCGGCCGCCGGTAGCCGCGCGGATCTTGAGCAGACCGTCCGGGGCGGGCTTGCCGTTCTCTACGTCGTCAGTGCCGATGAGTGGATCGAAGCGCAAGGTTGGTGCGTGGCGCGTCAGGGTCACGTTAGCTTCCCACTTCAGACGGCCGGTGAAAATGGCCAGCTGATAACGCGCGGCCAGGCGATCGAACAGGCCTTCAGAAGCAATCCAGCGTTCGCGCAGAATCAATCCATTCGTGCCATCCCCGTGAAAAATGGATTGGAAATAATCCACCACGGTCTGATACGCCACGTTCACGCCGGCCTCGCGGATCAGATGATTGGAAAGCTTCCAATCGTCGTTCCAGCCGCCCTGATTTTTGATTTCCTGAATGGACTCGCGCGTGATCCGCTGGCCCGTGAAATGCTCGACGGTGCGCTGTATGGTCTCGCGATACGATTCGCTCACCTCTACCAGCACGCCGTCCATGTCGAAAACTAGAACCGGTTTCGTCATCGCCAGAATTCTTCCAAAGCATTTACCAGCCGCCGCGTCTGCTCGCGGGTTCCCACCGTGATACGGACGTGGCCCGGAACTTCATGGCTGCGGTCGCGCACCAGAATGCCTCGCTCGCGCAACGCGTCGCGCAGGCCGGCTGCCTTCTTGCCCGCATTTACCAGCACGAAGTTCGCACTGCTGGGCACGTACGGGATTTTCAACTTCTCGAGACCCACGCACAGCAGCTCGCGAGCCGCCAGGACTTCGGTCACATAGTGTTCCACATAGCGGCGGTCGCGCACGGCTTCTTGCACCGCGAGCGCCGCCAGCATGTTCACGCTGTACGGCGATTGCGCCTTACGCAGATAGGCCACGTTGACCGGGTGCGAAAACAGACACCCCAGCCGCATCGCCGCCATCCCAAACACTTTGGAAAATGTCCGGCTCACAAAAAGATTGGGCGAGCGCTCAATCAGCGGCAATGCGGTGACGCCGCAGAATTCAAAGTACGCCTCGTCGATGAGCACCGCGGCGTGGCTGGCGCGCTTCAGAATTCGCTCAATCGCGGCGAGAGTAGTTCCCGTCCCGGTTGGATTGCCAGGATTGGCGATGATCACCGCGCGCGTGGTGGGCGCGATCTGGTCCAACAGTTCCTCCAGGGGGAAATCCATCCGCGGCCTCCGGTAGTTCACTTCGCGTATTTTTGCTCCCGCCAGCTCCGCATAAAACCGGTACATCGCGTATGCGGGGCGCAACAGGAGCACCTTGTCGCCGGCATTCACATACGTGTTGACGAAAACTTGTATGGCCTCGTCGGTACCGTTGCTGATTAAAAACTGATCCGGATTTACACCGAAATATTCCGCGAGCGCACACCGCACTTCGCCATATTCCGGATACACTGCCAGGTCGCCGGCGCTGAGCTGCTGGCGCAGGAATTCGGCAACGCGAGGTGAGGAGCCCACCGTGTTCTCATTGAAATCCAGACGCAATTTCCCGGTTCGGCCCGCCGTGGGCGGCGAGTAAGGCGCCATGCGCAGCACGGCTTCGCGCGGCCGCACGATTCCCCGAGGCAGTCTAGCCATGCAGCCTCGCTTCGATCGAGCGGGCGTGCGCTTCCAGACCTTCGGCGCGCGCCAGGGTTCGAATGGCATTGGATAAATCGCCCAGGCCGCGAGCGCTCAACTGCTGGACGGAAATCACTTTCAGAAAATCCATCACAGACAAGCCGCCTCGTATTCGGGCCGCGCCGCCTGTGGGCAGGACGTGATTTGGCCCGGATGCATAATCGCCTGCCGCCTCCGGGCTGAACGCTCCAATAAAGACGCTGCCGGCGCTGCTTATTTTCTTGAGAAGCGCGCCATCGGGAATGCTCAGATGCTCCGGCGCAATGCGATTCGCAATATCCACGGCCTGGTCGAGAGATTGCACCAGCACGATGGCGCTATTCGCAGCAATCGCGCGGCTGGCCACCGGGGCTGTGGGCAGAGTTTGCAACCGTCGCTCGATCTCTTTCGCCATTGCGGCTGCAAGCCTTTTTGAAGTGGTCAGCAGGATGGCGCTGGCATCTGCGTCGTGTTCTGCCTGAGCCAGCATATCGGCAGCGAGGTATTTCGGATTGCCCCCGGCGGCAATGATCAGAATCTCCGTCGGCCCGGCGACGAAATCAATGCCCGTCTCTCCGGCTAACAGCTTCTTGGCGGCAGCCACATAGATATTTCCCGGCCCAACGATGCGATCCGCCTTGGGTACCGTGCGCGTGCCAAAAGCGAAAGCCGCGATAGCCTGCGCGCCGCCCATCTGAAAAACGTTGGAGACTCCCAGCCGATGGGCCGCGCCCAAAATTTCCGCCACTGGACGTGGGCACGCCACGCAGATGTTGGGTACGCCGGCCACTTGCGCCGGAATCACCGTCATCATCAGCGTGGAAGGCAGCGGATAGCGGCCGGCTGGAATGTAAGCCGCGATGGTTTCGAGAGGCCGTACGATCTGGCCCACACGCAATCCCGGGCGCAGAGTGCGCATCCACTCGCGCGGCATCTGCAGACGGGCGTAAGCGCGGATATTGCGTGACGCCGTATTCACCGCGGCGCGAAATGCAGGCGAAAGAGATGCCTCAGCCGCCGCCAGCTCGCGCGGCGATACCCGCACGCCGGGCCGCTCCAGGCCATCCAGCTTGCGCGCGTACTCCACCAGCGCCTTGTCGCCGCGCCTGCGGACGGCTTCCAGAATCGGACGCACCACGGCTTCGGCGCGGCTGAGGCGGCTGGCCCGCTTCTCAAGCAGCGGACCCAATCGGCTGGCTGGAATGATCCGAATCATCGTTCAAAGCACAATCTTGTTCAGCGGATATTCGACAATTCCCTGCGCGCCCGCCTGCTTCAGCCGCGGAATAATATCGCGAACCGTGGATTCGTCGAGAATCGTGTTTACCGCCAGCCACTCTTCATCGCTGAGATGCGAAATAGTGGGGCGCTTGAGGGCCGGCAGCACGGCCAGCACACCCGCTAACGCATCTTTATGAACGTTCAGCATGAGCCCGACTTTGCCGAGCGCGTTGATCGCTCCTTCCAGCAGCATGCGCAAATCTTCCAGCTTGCGCCGCTTCCAGTCGTCTTTCCAGGAATTCAGGTTGGCGATAAGCTGGGTGTTCGATTCCATCACCGTATCGATGATCTTGAGTTTATTGGCGCGCAGCGAGGACCCGGTCTCGGTGACTTCGACGATAGCGTCGGCGAGGACAGGAGGCTTCACTTCGGTCGCGCCCCAACTGAATTCCACTTTTGCCGTGACGCCGTGTGAGGCCAGATAGCGCTTGGTGGTTTCCACCAGCTCTGTCGCGATGATCTTGCCTTGCAGATCCGCCACGGTGAGGAATGGCGAGGCCTCGGGCACCGCCAGCACCCAGCGCACTTTGCCGAAGCTCTGCTTGGCGTAAACCAAATCGGCGACGGCTTCCACGCGGGCGCCGCTCTCCTCCACCCAGTCGCGTCCGGTAAGGCCGGCGTCCAGAATGCCGTCCTCCACGTAGCGCGCCATTTCCTGCGCGCGAATCAGCATGCATTCCATGCTGGCGTCGTCGATCGCCGGAAAATACGAACGCGAGCTGGTAGTGATTACATAACCGGCGCGGCGAAACAAATCGACGGTCGCGACCTCCAGGCTGCCTTTCGGAATGCCGATCTTTAGCTTCACGTTTGGCTCCCATAGACTGCCTTTGGGTCGTAAGCGCGCGCTTCGGAAACCTGCCACTTGCCGTCACTCAGGCGCCGAAAGAAGCAGCTCTCATAGCCTTCATGGCACACGCCCGGGCCCTGCGCCTCGACACGAATCAGCAGGGCGTCCTGGTCACAATCGGTCGAAATTTCCTTGACGATGAGGCGATGGCCGCTGGTTTCACCCTTCAGCCAGAGCTTGCGCCGCGAGCGGCTGTAGAACGTCGCGAAACCGGTTTCAACAGTCATGCGAAATGCTTCCTCGTTCATGTAGCCAACCATGAGAACCCGGCCTGTCACGTGGTCCTGTATGACCGCCGTGACCAATCCGTCCGATTTTTGAAAATTTAGATCCATGCCGTTAGCCAACAAAAAAGCCCGCCAGTACCGCGGCGGGCGTCCCTTCTATTTTGCTTCGAAGAAGTTAGACAAGCGTCCGCCGCCGGTGGGAGGCCAAATGATGATGATGGCGCGTGGCAGCGGTGACTCGTCTCATGAACCCAACACTATATCAGATGCGGTTACTCCAATTCCACTTCCAGAAACATCAAGCGCGCATCGCGCTCGATCTGTAGGATGCAGGCTTCGCCCGGTTTGATCGCGCTTAGCGCCGACCGTAGCGCATCCACGCTGGAAATGGGCGCGCCATTCAGCGCATAGATCACATCGCCGGGCTTGAGACCGCCTTGCGAGCCGAACATGCTGGCGGCAACCACCACGCCATAGGACTTGCGGAGCTCCGGCAGCATGGCGGCCACTTTACGGTCAATCGGGATACCGAGAATCCCTAAACGCGCCACCACGTTGTTATTGGGATTGACCATGTCGGCGAAGCGCTGCGGGTCATCCTTGCGCTCAATCACCGGAACCTGCACGGTGAGCGCGTCGCGTCCCCGCATTACATCGAGCGATACCTTTTCGTTGAGACCGCGGCGGTAGATGTTCACTTCGAGCTGGCGGGCGTTCTCCATCGGCTTGCCATCCAGACGCAGAATCACATCGCCAACTTGCAGCCCGGCCTTTTCGGCCGGCCCATCGGGAGCCACGTCGGCGATTACCACTCCGTATTCCTGCGGCAGGCCCAGACCGGCTGCGAATCCGGGCGAAATGGTCTGCGCGTACACGCCAATCTGCCCGCGATGCACATGGCCATCTTTTCGGATCTGCGCGTATACATTCTTCACCACGTTGCTGGGAATGGCGAAGCCTACGCCTTCGCTGCCGCCGGATTGAGTAAGGATCAATGTGTTAATCCCGACCACGCGGCCGTCGGTGTCGAGCAGCGGACCGCCGCTATTGCCGGGGTTGATGGGAGCGTCGGTCTGGATGTAGACCACCGGGTCGTCCGGCTTCAACTGGCGGACCGTCGAACTCTCCACGCCCAGGGTTACCGAATTTGCCAGGCCCAGCGGGCTGCCGAAGGCCAGCACAATCTGCCCCTGGCGCAGCTCGTCGGAATCGCCGAGCGCGAGGTGGGCGAGATTCTGCGCTTCAATTTTCAAAACTGCCAGATCGGTTTCGCGATCCACTCCCACCACGATCGCCGTTATTTTCTTCCCGGCCGGGCGTAGCAGGGAGTGCCCGGGCGCGCTCTCGGCGGGCGATGAGAGTTGCACTTGCAGCCGCTGACCGGCGCGCACCACGTGCGCGTTCGTGACGATGTAACCGTCGGCGGTCAGGATGATTCCGGAGCCGGTGCTGCGCTGGCGAGTAAGCAGGCTGGCTGAGCTGCTGCCTTCCTCGTCATCGCGCAGCGCGTAGCCGCTGGCAAAAATTTGTACCACCGCACGGCCGGCGCGATGCGCCAGGTTCTGAATGGAAGCGCTGAACTCGTGAAGGGCATCGGTCTGCCTGGGATCGAGCGCGCCGGACGCTGGTTGAGTCTGACCATACACCGGCGCCGCGGCTGCCAGTGTCCAGAGCAGAATGGACTTCACGTGCCTCATAGCCAACATGTTGGCACAAGTTTTCGACCCTTGCGCTGCACCGGCATTGCTTCTAGACTGTGTGGACATTGAACGCCGTCGCCGCCAATGGATAACGCCCTTAATCTTCGCAGCCGGGTCCGCGATGCGTATTCGGCCGCGGCGCTGCACCCCCAAGCCGGGCATGCGTTCCCGGTAGGCCGCGAGTTTGCGCTGAGCCTGGGGTATCCCGAGGATGCGCTTGCTGCTCTGCCTGCCGAGTGCGTTGAAACTTTCACCGGCGTTTCCAACGTATCGGTGTTCGCCGATATCCGGCAAGGTGACATGGTTCTGGATTTAGGTTGCGGCGCCGGATTGGATTCGTTGATCGCCGCGCAACGAACAGGACCGGCTGGAACCGTCATCGGCGTGGATTTTAGCTCCGCGATGCTCGACCGCGCGCGCCGCGCGGCCCGGGACGCCGGCATCCGCAATGCGGTGTTCTGCCAAGCCGGCGCTGAAGCACTGCCCCTGGCGGATAGCTCGATCACGGTTGCGATGGTCAACGGCATCTTCAACTTGAACCCGGCAAGGGATGCCATGTTCCGCGAACTCGCCCGCGTGGTCGAGCCCGGCGGCAGGGTCTATGCGGCGGAGTTAGTGCTGCGCGAACCGCTTCCTGCCGCCACGCAGCGCGACGAAAAAGATTGGTTCGCGTGAATCGCCGGAGCTAAGGAGGCAGTCGCCTTCCTGGATGAGTTTCGAGCAGTTGGTTTCGCGCAGGTGTCCCTGCTCCGCGCGGTGCGCAACGCTCGCACAAAGAATCCGCGCGTGTTGGCGGCAGAGGTTTTTGCTCGCAAAGCCAAACAGCTGCGATGCTAGCCGTGACTGACCGGCTGCCCCAGCCGGCGGCCGCGCCAAAACCGTTAAGCTAAGTTTTTGTTGGCGCTGCTTAAAGAAATCTCGTCCGGCGTGTAATAGAGCAATAGGTGGAATTGTATGAACAAACCGAAAGTTATCAGGTTCGTGGCGGTTGCATTGCTGGTGGCTGGCAGTAGCGGAGCCCAGTCCGATCCCTGGGACATTCTTCGCTTTCTGGAAGGCAAGTGGGAAGGCAAGGCGAATGGCGAACCGGGAAAGGGCACAAGCTCACGCGAGTACCGGTTTGATCTGAATAGGCGTTTTCTTTCGGCCCGCAACAGAAGCGTCTATGAGCCTAAGTCGCCCGGTGGGATGGCCGAAGTGCACGAGGACTTTGGCATGTACAGCTACGACCGGACGTTGAAGAAATTTGTTCTGCGGCAATTCTACGTCGAAGGATTTGTCAATGAATACACGTTGGATTCCGTCGGCGCGGATGGAAAATCCCTGGAATTCACGACCGTTCGCATCGAAAACATCGAGCCCGGGTGGAGGGCTAGAGAGTCATTTCGCATTTTGTCGCCGGACGAGTTCGTCGAAACGTTTTCGCTCGCCGGACCAGGCAAGGGTTTTGATGTGTATTCCCAAACCCACCTGAAGCGCGTGAAATGATATGAAGATGGTCCTGTTGATTCTAACCGCTGCCCTGGCTTTCAGCCAGCAGCCGGCGCCACGTTCAGGTACGCCCGCGAACGGGGTCACATGAACTCCGCTCAGCTTTCTGCTGGGAGAATGGATGGGCGGCATATATTTCGACAACGAAGGCCACGTCATCAATTACGCCGTGGAGTCTTCCGACAGCACAGTGCAATTCCGCAGCGAGGCTACAGCTTCCAGCCCGGGTTTCCGACTGACTTACAAGAAGGCAAGCGCCTATACACTGGCGCTGAAGTTTGAAATCGCGCCGCCGGGGCAAGCCCGATGCGTTTTCCGCCTATATTGAAGCTACCGCGCGCCGTGTTGGACCAGCAGGCGGGAGCACTTCGTCAACGCCTGTTCCAGATCGGCGATGATGTCGTCCACCGCCTCGATTCCCACCGACAGGCGCACCAGATTTTCGCGAATTCCCATGCGCTCGCGGTGCTTGGGCGAAATATCGCGGTGCGAGCTCATGCGCGGATACAGCATCATGCTGTGGACGTCGCCCAGCGAAGTGGCGGGCACGATCAGTCCCAGCGCGTTCATGAACTGAAATACGTCTTGCTGCTCTGCGCCGCGTAATTCGAAACTGACCATGCCGCCATATTGACCTTCGGGCAATAAGCGCCGCACGGTAGCGGCGTCGGGATGCTTTGGATCGCCGGGAAAATAAACGCGCTCGATGCCTGCCTGCCCCGCCAGCCAGGCGGCCACCTGCTTGGCGTTGGCGCACTGCCGCTCCATGCGTACGGCAAAAGTCTTGATGCCGCGCATCGACAGATAGCTCTCGAACGGGCCGAGTACCGGGCCCGATGTGCGCCCCAGCGCGCGCAGCGTTTCGTAATGCGCCGCATCGGAAACCACGATCCCGCCCAGCACGTCGCCATGTCCCGCCAGATATTTCGTGAGGCTGTGAACCACCAGGTTCGCGCCCAGTTCAAGAGGACGCACCAGCAGCGGCGTCGCAAACGTGCTGTCTACCAGCAGCGCGGCGCCTGCCTTGCTGGCCAGCTCGGCGATGCGGTCCATTTGCGGCACGCGCAGCAGCGGATTCGAAATGGTTTCGATCAGCACGCAGCCCGGCTTGTGCTCTGCGATCGCGCTCCCAACGGCGTCCAGATCGCAGGCATCCACGAAATGCACTTCGACGCCCAACGGCTCGAGCATGTTCATCAGCATCGCGACCGTCGCGCCGTAGAGGGCGCTGGCGGCCAGCACACACTTGCGCCGGTCGGTCAGCGCGGCCAGCAGCGCCATGTGCACGGCGGTCATCCCGGAGCTGCAAGCCATCGCGCCGTGCCCGTTCTCGAGCGACGTCACCAATTCTTCGAGGGCGGCAGTAGTCGGATTATCGTAGCGCGCATACACGAAACCCGCCTGCTCGCGAGCGAACACGCGGTCGAGATCGGCCAGCTGATCGCGAATTTGATCGCTGCGGGCAAAGTTTCGCGCCTTCTTAGCCTGCCCCCGTTCCGCGATCAGCGCCTCGATTTGCGCGTCGGATACAGACCCTTCCTTAGCCGTCGGGCGCATCACATCGAAAATGGAATCGAATTGCCCGATCAACGCCGCCGCCGGACCCACGTTGCCGGCGTGGAACTCACCGGCGTCCATCGCGGTGTTGGTCTCGCGCACGTATTCAAAAATAGCAGCCAGCGCTTCGGCGGTATTGAGATCGTCGTCCAGGCTTTCGGCGAACATCCGGCTGGCGGCCGCGGTGCGCTCCAACAGTTTTTCATTGCTGCCGGCTGGGAATTTCGCCTGATCCAGACGCGCCTTATAGTTGCGCAGACGGTCGATGGCGGTGGCAGCCGACTTCAATTCCTGAAAAGTAAAGTTGAGCTGCTTGCGATAGGGCACCGACGCCAGCAGATAGCGCACCGTTTCCGGCGCATACCCGCGGCCCAGTACGTCGCGCAGCGTATGATAGTTGCCGAGCGACTTGGACATCTTCTGTCCATCCACCAGCAGGAATTCGGAGTGTATCCAGAAACGCGCGAACGGCTTGCCGGTGAGCGCCTCCGATTGCGCGATTTCATTTTCGTGATGCGGAAAAATCAGGTCCACGCCGCCGGCGTGAATGTCGAGCGTAGCACCCAGATACTGGATCGCCATCACCGAGCATTCAATGTGCCAGCCCGGCCGCCCGCGGCCGACAGAAGTATCCCAGGACGGTTCGCCATCCTTGGCCGCTTTCCATAGCGCGAAGTCGCGAGCGTCGGCTTTGTCATAAGTGTCGACGTCCACGCGCGCGCCCGAGCGCATTCCGCCAAAGTCGTTGTGCGAGAGCGCGCCGTACTGCGGGAAACTCGCAATCCGGTAATATACCGATCCGTTGGTCTCGTAGGTGAAGCCTTTTTCCGCGAGTCTCTGAATGGCCGCCGCCATTTCGGGAATGTGCTCCGTGGCGCGTACCATGCGCTCGGGCCGCTGCAGACGGAGCGTTTCGGAATCCTCCAGAAAGGCCTTCTCGTAAATGGCGGTATAGTCCGCGAGCGACTGCTGCCGCGCGAGCGCGTTGCGGATGATCTTATCTTCCACGTCGGTGATGTTCATGACGTGGTCGAGTGTGAACCCGCTGGCATGCAGCCAGCGCCGCAGCAGGTCGTAGAACACGAATGTCCGGAAATTCCCGATGTGCGCGAAATCGTAGACGGTCGGGCCGCAGGTGTACATGCGCACGGTGTTGTCGTGCGCCGGGACAAATGGCTCAACCTTGAGCGTCAGGGTATTGTAAAACCGCAAAGCCATAATTGGGGGTAACTGCTAGGATAGCAGCCGCGCCCAATTTAGCGCACTACTAGGCGATGTCGTCGTCCCTTACGCTGCGCTCGAAGTCGGCGAGCAGCGTCAGTTCGCGCAGTTTCCGGCGGCGGTAAACGGCGAACCAAATCAGATAGCCCACGGTCAACGCGAGCAGCGAGGCAAACCCGGTGAAGTGCGCGGCGGGGTCGAATCCCGGCAAGCCGCGCTTGGCAAAAAAATTCCATAGCAGCCACGGGGTCACTACGGCCAGCTCAGTCCAGAGCAGCGCATAGCCAAAGCGAATCATGCGCAATTCCGCCAGGCATCGCTTGCGGGACAATTCCAAATACGCGGAGTTCGATTCACCAGCAGCGCTCCAGAGTCCACGCCCGTTCCAGATCGAGTAGCCCACCGCCACCAGCGTCGCGATCCAAACCACGGCCGCCCAGAGCAGCCAATGCAATGTCGGATGCTGCAGGGCATAGCTCGCGGAAAACACCAGAAACACCAGGCCGAACAAGCACCCGGACGCATAGCGCAAGTAAAGCCGGCGAGTTGCCCGCGCGGCATGGCGGCGGATGTCGAACGGCGGAGTTGGCCGCGTGCTCTCGGCGGGAGCCTGCCACGCAGCCTGCCAATCCTTTAGTTCCTGATCCACCATCAGCGTGGCCCTCCCAGTATTTTTCTCAGAGCGTTGCGCGCCCTGTTCAAGCGGACGGCGGCATTGTTTTCCGTAATGCCCAGCACGGCCGCAATTTCGGCTTGCGAGAGATCTTCGAGCGTCAGCGTCAATACCTGGCGATAGGCGATGGGCAGGCTGCGGATCGCATCCTGCAACCGGTGCTGTTCGCGCGAGGCAATGGCTTGCGCTTCGGGGTTGGAATGCGGGTCCGCCAGATCGGGCGGATCATTCGCAGTTTGGGCATCGCGGCCGCGCTGCCAGATATGAGTGAGACAGCGATTTTGCGCAATGCGAAAAACGAACGTGCGCTCCGAGCAATCGCCGCGAAACTTCGGAAGCGCCTTCCAGATCGCCAGCAGAATTTCCTGCAAGAGGTCTTCCCGCTTGTGGGGCGCCCACTCGTAGGAAGCCGCCATGCGCGTCAGCGCCGGCTGGTACGCCGCCAGCAGTATTTCATAGCGGCTCACCATTTCCTCGCGTTGGCGCGCGATCATGACGTCGGCCGGCGTGGCCGAAGCAGCCTGCAGCGTAAGGGCATTCGGGCTGGACTCACCTGTCACGACTACTGTCTCACTGATCAGGGTAGTCCAGGCGGGCAGCAAAACCTTACACCGTGATATCGTGATTTCGGAGGTGCCACGTGCGGTTTTTGGCGGGCCTTCTGGCCACAATCGCTTTGTTCGCGCAGGAACCGCCGCAAGCCGGCTTGGTCCGCGGCGTGCTTATCGAGTGGGATACGGAATCGGCGGGCGATTTCACTGTGCGCGCCCACGGCACCAATCGCGTTTTCCGCTTCATCTTCGATGCCCGCACTTACGTGGAACGCGAGCAGCATCGCACCACCATGGCCGCGCTGCGCAAGGGCGATTACATCGAAGTCGTCTCCGATCAGGTCCCGAACGCATCCCTGCGCTATGCTCGCACCATTCACGCCCTGATCGACGCGCCCGCACAGCGGCCGGCTGCCCGGCCCGGCGTGTATCGCCGCGTGCGCAGTCCGATCGACATCATCGCGCCGCGCGGCAATCTGACCTTTACCGGCATCATCGCGCGTCTGTCCGACGACAGCCTGGTTCTGCGCACCCGTCAGGATGGAGAAAAAACGTTCGTCCGCCGCGCTGACACCTACTATTTTGAGTCCGGCCTGTCGGTCGAGCCATCCACGCTCAAGCCGAGCACACGCGTCTTCGTGCGCGCCGGGCGGAACCTGGATGGCGAACTGGAAGTCTACCAGGTGATCTGGGGCGAAATTCTCGGGCCCAACCGCATTCAATGAAGAAATTATTATTGGTTTTGTGCGCCGGCCTGGCTTCGGCGCAACCCATCCGTCTGATTTTCGATACCGACATGGGCAACGACATCGACGACGCCGTCGCCCTGGCCATGATTCATGCCGCCGAAAGCCGCGGCGAAGCCAAACTCCTGGCCGTCACCGTGACCAAGGACAACCGCTGGGCGGCGCCATTCATCGACGCCATGAACACGTTTTACGGGCGGCCTGAGATCCCCATCGGCGTGGTCCGCAATGGCAAGACGCCCGAAGACGCCGACATGATCCGCATTCCCGCCACCCGCAAACGGCCGGACGGCTCGCTGGTTTTTCCACGCCGTCTGATGGATGGACACGATGCCCCCGAGGCGGTGGGCCTGCTGCGCCGCATTCTGTCGCAAGAAAAAGACGGCGCCGTAACCATCGCGCAAGTCGGCTTCAGCACAAATCTCGCGCGCCTTCTTGCGGAGCCGGCCGACCGCGAACTGGTGCGGCGCAAAGTCCGCCTGCTGGCTCTGATGGGCGGAGCATTTCCCGCGACCGGCAACCCGGAGTACAACATCCAGATCGACATCCCGGCCGCGCAGAAGCTATTCGCCGAATGGCCCACGCCGATCGTCACCAGCGGATTCGAAGTGGGCAACGCGATTCTGTATCCCGGTTCCAGCATTCTGAATGATTTCAAATACGCCCCCGACCATCCGCTGGTTGATTCCTGGAAGGCGTATCAGAAAATGCCGTACGACCGGCCCACGTGGGACCCAACGGCGGTTCTGTACGCGCTGCGGCCCGCGTCTTTCTCCACTTCCCCGCCCGGAACGATCAGCGTGGATGCCAAGGGCCACACCCATTTTGCGGCGGCTGCCAACGGCAAGCATCGCTATCTCATTCCCAGCGGAGATCAAGGGGCACGTGCGTTGCGCGTGATGATCGAACTGGCCAGCCGCGCTCCGGATCGCCGCCGGTAGCCGCATGTTAAGCTGAAGAAAAGACATTATGGCTACCAAGGAAAAAGCTCCCAAGGAGCCCATGCCTCCCCTACAGACTTGGCTTCCGGCCGTTGCTTTAGGCTGGCTGGTGCCCGGCGGCGGACATTTTCTGCTGGGCCAGCGAGGCCGGGCGATGCTGCTGGCATCCGCCATCACTTGCATGTTTGTGACCGGCCTGCTTATGCGCGGAGCCATGTTTCAGCCCCAAAATGGCGACGTGCTCACCATCCTCATCAACTGGGGCGGCTTCATCGGAGATCTGTCATCGGGAATCCTCTACCTGCTCACGTCCTGGCTAGGTTATTCGCAAGCCGATATGGCCGGACACGCGCACGATTACGGCACGAAATTTCTGGTGGCCGCCGGTTTACTCAATGTTTTAGCGATGGTGGATGCCTACGAAATCGCCGGTGGGAGGAAAAGCTAATGCACATGAACCTCTCCCATTTCGAAGCGTCGTTCCTGTTCTCGCTGTTCACGTCCGTGGTGTTGGGTGTAGTGAGCAAGAAGACCGACCGCGAGCGTCTGCAATACGGCGGCTACGTGTTCGGATGTTTCCTGCTAGCGCTATTCGGCCTGGGCTGGCTGATGCACTTCGGCCACGGCTAACGCCGGAATTGAGGTTGGAGCGCACCGCTGGGCCGTGCCGGCATCCGTCATTGACCCCTTTTGGTAAAACGGGGTGGGCACCCGCCGAGCGCCTTTAGGCTTCTCCGTGTGTTTCCGGAGCCTGCTCACCAGCGCGTTCTGATCGAGTCGGATTCCCTATTATTTTGACTGTTGGATCAAAATAGGAAACCGTCACCTGCTTTGCAGAAACGCTCCATGACTATGGTAGCGTACTTATGCCGGGTGATGCCAATTGATAAGTTCAGTTTGACGTGCCGCAGATGCTGCGGATCACTGTTCGAAGCTTTTCTTCGGACCAGTCGTCAATCTCTGAAGGATGATAATGCGGAAAGTGTTTTGATAGGATCTGCCCCGATGAAGCATCGATCCGAAAGCGGATCATACCGCCCCCCACTGGATCGAAAACTACCGTTGAGCCAGGGAATTCCTCTCCTGCTGTTTTAGTAATCCGGCTCCTGCAATCCATGCCAAAATCCTATCATACCCTCCAAGGACGACCTCAACTTTACGAACGACGCCAGGCTGTGGCCAACCGGGGTTAGGTTCTTTTCAGTCTCCAGTTTGGGAGCGATAGTCGAACTGGAAGACGATATACTCACACCTATAAGGATCAAGGCATTGAAGCCTCACTCACTTGCCATTCTGATCGCCGGGCTGTTGTCTCTTTCCAATGTATCTTGCCAGCAAACCAAGGCTCCTGCTACAGAATCATTCAATTCGTTGCGAAGGCGAGCAGAGAAGGGTGATCCGAAGGCCCAGTTTAGCCTCGGCGTCGTGTACGCCAACGGACGAGGAGTAACGCAAGATTTCGGTGAAGCAACTCGTTGGTTCCGAAAAGCCGCCGAACAGGGGGATGCGAACGCCCAGTTTAATCTCGGCTTGATGTACGACACCGGCCGAGGAGTGAAGCAAGACTACGCCGAAGCAATTCGGTGGTACCAAAAGGCCGCAGAGCAGGGGCAAGCGACGGCCCAGTTTAACCTCGGCGTCCTGTACGCCAACGGCAGTGGAGTGAAGCAGAACTACGCCGAAGCAATTCGATGCTTCCGAAGGGCCGCCGAACAGGGGAATGCGAGAGCCCAGTTTAACCTCGGCTTCGGTTACGCGAACGGCAATGGAGTGACGCAGAACGACGGCGAAGCAATTCGCTGGTACCGCAAAGCGGCTGACCAGGGGGATGTAAAGGCCCAATTAATGCTCGGTGTGATGTACGACCTCGGCAAGGGAGTGAAGCAGGACTATGCCGAAGCACTCCGCTGGCTCCGAAAGGCCGGCGAGCAGGGGGACGTGATGGCCGAGAGGCTGCTCGGCTCATACTACAGCAAAGGCAATCACGGTGTACTACAGGACTACGCTGAAGCGATCAGATGGTACCGCAAAGCCGCCGAACAGGGGGATCCAGACGCCCAGCACACTCTCGGCGCCCTGTACGCCAACGGCCAAGAAGTGGCTCAAGACGACGTTGAGGCGCACATGTGGTTAAATCTTGCGGCGGCGCATGCCTCCACTGGTGGTGACCAAGAGAAAAGTGCCAAATGGCGTGATCTCCTTGCCAAGAGAATGACCGCACAACAGATCGCAGAAGCCCAGCGCCGGGCAAGGGACTGGAAGCCAAAAAGGCATACAGACAACGGTAATATGCAGATGAAGTAAACGCGTCAACTACACCACTAAGAGTGCTTCTAGGCTCGGTGCGTGCAGAGCAAGGCAAAGTCTCATCTCCTTTGCCGGTGTATACTGCTAGACCTCAGGAGTGCCAGATGCGCATCCGTTTGATTCTTGCAATTTGCTGCTTTCTCTCCCTTGCCTCCGCCCAAAATCTGCCGGTCATCGCCAATGTCGATCACCAGCCGTTCGCCGCGCAGGTCTTGCGGCTGCTCGAAGCGCTCACCATCGTCGGCGAGCCGCTTCCGGCCGATGAAACTGCCGAGCTGCGCCGCTTAGCCGGCTCACCCGCCGATCGCATGCAAGCCGTCGCCGAGATGCAGCGCATCCTCGACCGCCATTGCCTGGTGTTCGTGAATATCAATCCGGAAAGCCGCGTCAAGGTGCAGGAAGGGCCCGCCAAGGCGGAGCTGGTCGAGCAGGGCTGGCGCACGTTCCTGGTCAAAGTGCAAAACGAAGCCAATATCACCCCGGTGCTGGCCGCCGATAGCCCGAATGCGGGACGGCTCGCGGGCAGTCCCGAAGGCCTGGTGCCGCGTCGTTTTCTGGATGTCCAGATGTTCGACAAGCAGCCCATGCGGCCGCGCTTGTCGGGTCTGGAACTGGAGTACCGTCTCCTGCAGCTCTACTCGCGCGATGCCGGCAAGCGCGAAGCCAAGCTCGCGTTCAACGTCGGACAAGGCACGCAGGATCTCGGCTTTCGCAGCGAAGTCGATCTGCTGTTCACCGCGCGGCCGGCCGCCAAAATCACTCTACGCGTCCAGGATTTCGACGACCGCCCCACTATGGCCGCGTTTGAGATTCGCGATCGCGATGGCCGCGTCTATCCCTCGCAGGCCAAGCGTCTGCGCCCCGATCTGGCCTTCCAGCCGCAGGTCTATCGCGCCGACGGCGACACGCTCTCTTTGCCGCCGGGCGATTACACGATCAACTACACCCGCGGCCCGGAGTACCGCAAAAAGACCCAGCAGATTCACGTCGCCGAATCGCCCATGGAGCTCACGTTCCGCCTGGAGCGCTGGACCGATCCCGCCAAAAAGGGCTGGTACTCGGGCGATCATCACATTCACGCCGCCGGCTGCGCGCACTACGAAAAACCGACCGAAGGCGTCTATCCGGCCGACATGATGCGCTACATCCTGGGCGAGGATTTGAAAATCGGCTCCGTGCTGAGCTGGGGCCCGGGCTGGTATTTCCAGAAGACTTTCTTCGAGGGCAAAGACAATCTGCTTTCGACCAAAGACAATCTGATGCGCTATGACGTCGAGGTTTCTGGCTTCCCGTCCAGCCACACCGGGCACATTGTGCTGTTGAGTCTGAAAGAGGAAGACTACCCCGGCACCAAGCGCATTGAGGATTGGCCGAGTTGGGGACTGCCGATTTTCCGCTGGGCGAAAAAACAGGACGCCGTAACCGGGTTCGCGCACTCCGGCTGGGGACTCTCGGTAAAGAATGAAAAACTGCTCACCGACGAAATGCCGCCCTTCGACGGCATCGGCGCCAACGAATTCATCGTCGGCGTCACTCACGATCTGGTGGATTTTATTTCCACCGTCGACACCCCCTACGCCTGGGAATTGAACATCTGGTACCACACACTCAACGTTGGCTATCGCACCCGCATTAGCGGCGAGACCGATTTTCCCTGCATCTATGGCGAGCGCGTCGGCCTGGGCCGCAGCTACGTCCGCCAGAAGAACGGCGCGCTCGATTACCGGGATTGGTCGCTCGGCATCCGCGAAGGGCGCAATTATGTGTCCGATGGCCGCAGCCACCTGATGGATTTCAAAGTGAACGACGTTGAAATGGGCGCCGGCACAGGTGAATTGAAGCTAGGCGGCCCGGCCAGCGTGCGCGTCACCGCCAACGTGGCGGCGCTGCTCGAAACCACGCCCGACGAAACCATCCGCAAAACGCCCTACGATCAGAAGCCGTATTGGGAGCTGGAGCGCGCCCGCATCGGCTCGACGCGCAACGTTCCGGTGGAATTGATCGTGAACGGCGAGGCGGTCGCGCGCAAAGAAATCGCCGCCGATGGCGTCGAGCGACCTATCGCGTTCGATACCAAGATCGACCAAAGCAGTTGGGTCGCGCTGCGCATTCTACCGTCGTCGCACACCAATCCTGTGTTCGTGATGGTGGGCGGCAAACCGATTCGCGCGTCCCGCAAGAGCGCGGAGTGGTGCCTCCGCGCGGTGGATCAATGCTGGTCGCAGAAAGCGCAGCAGATCCGGCTGGAAGAGCGCGGCGAAGCCCAGCGCGCCTACGAATTTGCCCGCCAGGCGTACCGCCAGCGCATTGCAGAAAGCAAGTAAGTGGGGCAGGTCCCCGACCTGCCATTTAGACCGTACTAATTAAACCGGCAGGTCGGGGATGTTCAATGCCAGGACATACTTGACACTTTAGGACAGGACATCCCTGACCCTTTGCAGAGAGGGCAACAGGATGCCATGGCGAGAGTCGAGTGTGATCGAAGAGCGATTGCGGTTCGTGGTGCT
>JACPNO010000008.1 GCA_016185465.1 Candidatus Solibacter usitatus | reverse complement strand
GTAACGCCGGTAACCGGCCTGCGGGACTTGTTCTCGACAACGGTAACCAGAAGTTTGGTGGCTGCCGGCGCGCTCGCCGCCAGCACACACAGCCCGGCGAGCAGCAGAGGGAAAGACCGGCTAGTTGGCAGTCTTGGCTGCGGATTCGGTACTGGCATCCGCTACGACTTTAACACCCGTCTCCAGGCGGGCCAACTGGGTGGTAGCCACGGTTTCACCCACGGCCACGCCTTCGGTGATTTCGACGTCGGCTTCCACGCGATCGCCAAGCTTCACTTCACGAGCTTCGATCGCGCCATCGCGCACGACGTACACTTTGTTGGCGCCGAATACGAAATTCACCGCCCGCGCCGGAATCAGCGTAATGCGGTCGAATTTGTCGGTGCGGACGCGCGCTTTGGCGTAGGAGCCGGGCTTGAGCTCGCCCGCGGGATTGGCAATGAGCGCCTCCACCACAAAGGTGCGCTTGCTCTGTTCGACAGTGGGCGAAATGCGCCAGATTTTCCCGTTGAACGTGCGGTTCTGGAAAGCTTCCAGGGTGACTTCGGCATTCTGGCCGACCTTGATCCACGGCGCCATCCGCTCAGGAACTTCAATCCGCAGGCGAACCGGATCGATCTTGACCATCGTGAACACCGGCGTATTCGACTTCACATATTGGCCCACGTTGACCTGGCGCTCCTTCACCATGGCGGCGAACGGCGCGCGGATCGTGGTGTCGCGCAATTTCTTACGCTGCAGATCGAGCATGGCGCGCGTCCGCTCCACTTCCTGCACCAGGTTGCGGGTCTGGTTGAGGGTGGTATCGTAGGCCGCCGATAACGAATTGAAACGCCCTTGCGCGGCGTCAAGATCTTGTTTCGAGCCGATGCCCTGAGCCGTCAGATCGCGTGTCCGGCGGAAACGATTTTCGGCTTCCGAAAGATCGGCCTGCGCGCGCCGCACGTCCGGAGTCTGGCGGATATCGGCGACTTTCTCTCCCTCGTCTTTGAGCCCCAGCCGCTCGAGCGATTGGCGTAGCTGCGCTTCGCTCTGCGCCACGATGTAGCGCTGCTCCTCGTCGGAGACCCGCACCAGGATATCGCCAGGATTCACGTGATCGCCCAAATCGAAATTGACCTGTTCCACCCGGCCATCGATTTCCGAGCTGATCACGATTTCCTCAAAAGGAAACAGGGAGCCAACCGCCTCCACATGCCGCTGCAGTTCCCGGGCCACGACGGGCGAAGTCTTCACGCTGACCGGGCTGTGGTCCTGCTTGGCTTCGACGGCCGGCTGGCGGCTGCAACCGGCTAAAACCAGCGCGCACCCGACACCCCAGATTGTGAGAAGCGGCTTCATGAGCTTTGTAAATTATATAAACACTTGAAATTCCAGGATATACGTCCGATTTCCTGCCAGGCAGATCCCCGCCTGAAAGTGAAGGCGTCGAAAATGGGACGGCGGTTACGCACCTGCCTATACTGGTTTGGCTAGATCGCGGTGCGTCACTTTGGTCTTGAATCCAGCTCCGGCCAGGTTCTTGCGAATCTGATCGGCAATCATCACCGAGCGGTGGTGGCCCCCTGTGCAGCCGAAGGCAATGGTCAAATAGCTCTTGCCTTCGCGAATATAGTGGGGCAGCAGGTACACCAGGAGTTCCGAAATCCGATCCACGAACTCGGTGGTTTGGGGAAAAGAGCGGATGTAGCGAGCGACCGCCGGATGCCTCCCCGTCAGGTGCTTAAATTTCGGGATGTAATTCGGGTTGGGCAGGAAGCGTACATCGAACACCAGGTCGCTGTCGGCGGGAACGCCGTGGCGATAACCGAAACTGGTGACATACACCAGAATCTTGGATTCTTCCCGATCCCCCTGAAACTTCTCGCGGATGAAATCGCGCAGCTCGTGAACGGTGAACTTCGAGGTGTTGATGGTGAGATCGGCCAGCGCGCGGATGGGGGCAAGCAGACGGCGCTCCGCGTGAATACTGCGGCGAATGGACTGATTGGTGCCCAGCGGGTGCGGCCGCCGCGTTTCACTGAAGCGGCGCACGATGGTGTCTTCGTCCGCCTCCAGAAACACCAGCGTGGTCGCGATACTGCGGCGAATGGCCCGGTAAATCACCGGCAGCTTTCGCAGGCTCTCGCCTTCGCGAATATCCACCACCAGGGCGGCGTGATGGATGGTGGCGGAATCGCGCGTCAGCTCCGCGAACTTCGGAATCAGGCCGATCGGCAGGTTATCGACCGAGTAGTAGCCCAAATCCTCCAGCGCCCGCAGCACAGAGCCTTTTCCGGAACCGCTCAACCCGGTGATGATGACCAGCGCGGGCGTAGACTTGGCTACCGGTGGCCGCTTCTGGCGGCGGGCAGGACGGGAAACACGTGCGCCGGCCATCCGTCGTATCAGACTTCCACCAGGTCGAAGTGACCGTCGCGGCGCCTTACCAGCACGGAAACGCAATCGGTCTGAGCGTCACGGTAGACCAGATACTCGCGGCCTTGCTCCATTTCGAGCAGCGCCTCGTCAAGGGTCATCGGCTTGCCGTTCTGGCGGTTGTTGACGCGGAACACCTGCCGGCTGGGCTCACGCTCGGCCGGCGTCTCGGGCGGCGCCAGAGCAGCCAGCTCTTTGCGGGGCGCCCGCTTGGTATCGCGCCATTTGGCCCGCACCTTGATGGCTTGTTTCTCCAGTTTTTGAATCGCGCCGTGGATCGCGTTAAACAGATCGGCGTTGGAATCGATGCCCACCAACGGGTGGTTCTGATAGTTCACCGTGATCTCGGCGCGGTGCTGACGGCGCTCATGCGACAGGATCACGTGGGCTTCACGCTGCCCTTTGCCATCCAGAAGTTTACCCAGCTTGGCGAAAAGGGCTTCAGTCTTGCGCAGTTGCGCCGGCGTCAGTTCCACTTGCCTGCCGGTATAGTTGATTTTCATAAGAGATGCGCGGACGGATGCCGCTCAGTGGCGAACGCGCCGCTGGTGAGTGGAGGGGATTCTCATATCCTCGCGATATTTTGCCACGGTGCGCCGTGTGACGTTGATCCCGGCGGATTCGAGCATGGCGGTGATTTGCTCGTCGGTGAGCGGGTGCTCGCTGTCCTCCTCTTCAATCATCTTTTTCACTTTGCGCTTCAGCAGCAGCAGCGGAGTCGCCCCGCCGGAGGGACCTTGCACGGCTTCGGAAAAGAAGTACCGCAGCTCAAATACCCCCTGCGGAGTGTGCACGTACTTGTTGGCCACGGCGCGGCTGACGGTGGAGGGATGCACGCCCACTTCCTCTGCCACATCCTTGATCATCATGGGCCGCAGCTGGTCCAGGCCATGCGCCAGAAATTCACCCTGGCGCCGCACAATGGCTTCGCAAACCTTGAGGATAGTCTGCTTGCGCTGCTCGATGTTCTTCATGAGCTGGATGGCCGAAGTGTAGCGCTCGCGGACATAGTCGCGAACCTCTTTGGTCGCGCCGTTATCGCGGTCCAGCATGCGCCGGTACTGCGCGTTGAGGCGCAGCGTGGGCACATCCTCATCGTTCATCTGAATCAGAAAATGGTCGCCGTCCTTGGAGAAATAAACGTCTGGCTCAACCGGCCGCGCCCCAGGTCCGGAATAGCGCAGGCCCGGCCTCGGATTCAATCGCCGGATGGCCTTTACCGCGATCTCCACGTGTTCGGCCGGACGGCTGAGAACTTTGGCCAGCTCGCGGTACTGCCGCGTCTCCATCAGCTTCAAATGGCTGCTAACGATCTGCCATGCGACGCCGCCGCGGCCGTTGTGGCTTTCGATCTGCAGCAGCAGGCATTCGCGCAAGTCGCGCGCACCGACGCCTGCTGGCTCGAGTGTCTGCACCACCCGCAGCGCTTCTTCCACATCCTCCGGGCGGTGTTGGCCCATCACAGCGATTTCTTCCAGCGGCGCAGTCAGGTGACCGTCTTCATCCAGGTTGCCGATAATCGATTCCGCCGCGTCGCGCACGCCGGCTGCCAGGATGCTGACGCTCAATTGCGAGTGCAGATGATCCGCCAGCGTGAATGGCGCAGTGAGGAAGCTCTCGAAGGATGGCCTTTCGGAGCTCTCCGCCGCCGGACTCTTATAGCCGGGATCGAGATAATCGTCAAAGAACGATCCAAAATCGATCTCATCGAAGGGATCGGTCGCGGCTACCGGCTCGACCGCTTCCACCGGCGCCGCTTCGACCGGTCCGCCGATCTCGGTCGATTCGCCACCCTCGGCATAAAGGTTCGGGTTGAGCGAAAACTCGCCGGAAATGCCGTCGCTCTGGTTGCCATCCACCATCGCGGCGTCGAGAATAGGCTGGTCCGCCGGATCGGAGACGCGTTCGGCCTCGAGTAAAGGCTGCAACTCTTCCGGTGTGATCTCTTCGATGGAATCTTCCGCCGACTCCTCCAGCACCGGGTTGTCGACGATCTCCTGGTTGATCATCTCCTTCAGCTCCAGGCGATTTAACTGGAGGACGGTGACCATTTGCACCAGGCCAGGCGTGAGGATCTGCTTCTGCGAGACCTTCAACTGCAGCCTGGGCGAAAGAATGCTCATTCTTTCTCATGATATCAAAAGCCGGTTCCGCCGACGCCTGCCTGCCGCAATTTATCGCGTGCGTCCGCGGAACTGGAGTGAGCGGCCGCCGGAGTCGCACTTTATGCAAAAATTGCGTACTCTCGCGCTTGTAAGCACAGGGATGAGCTACACTTACAGAACTTGCGAGCAGTTGCTGAACAAATGTGCACTCTGTTAAATAAGCGTTACAGAACGCCCTGTTCACCACACTGGCGCAATTATTTCCACAGGTTTTTCAACATCTATGGTTGAAAACCCCACGCGAGGCAAACGCCGGTGAAACTCACCCTTCTCGATTGTACGATCGTAGCGGCCTATTTTCTGTTCAACCTCGCGATCGGGTTCTACTACAAGGCGCGCGCCGGGGCCAACATGAACGAGTTTTTTATCGGCGGCCGCAACATCCCCTGGTGGCTGGCGGGCACGTCGATGGTGGCCACTACTTTCGCCGCCGACACTCCCCTGGCCGTTACCGGAATGGTGGCTCGCAACGGCATCGCCGGCAACTGGCTCTGGTGGAACTTCGTCGCCAGCGGCATGCTGACTGTCTTTCTCTATGCGCGTCTCTGGCGGCGCTCCGGAGTGATGACCGACGTCGAATTCGCCGAGTTGCGCTACTCCGGCCGTCCCGCGGCATTTCTGCGCGGTTTTCGCGCGCTGTACCTGGGCATCCCGATCAACTGCATCATCCTGGGATGGGTGAATCTGGCCATGGTCAAGATTCTGGTGCTCATCCTGGGCGTGGCGAAATTCCAGGCGCTCATCATCGTGCTGGCCCTGATCGCGTTGACGTCTTTCATCTCGACTCTGGCCGGGCTCTGGGGCGTGCTGGTCACGGACCTGTTCCAATTTGTGATCAAGATGACGATGGTGATCGTGCTGGCGGTAGCGGCGGTGAGCGCGGTCGGCGGAATCGATCAGATGAAGCTGAAGCTGGCCGATATCGACCGCGCGCGCGGTCTCGCCAGCGGTACAGCAGGTTCGGTGCTGAGCTTCACGCCTGATCTGAATTCAGCCTGGATGCCCATGATCACTTTCCTGGTCTATATTTCCCTGAACTGGTGGGCCACCTGGTACCCCGGCGCCGAGCCCGGAGGCGGCGGCTTCGTCGCCCAGCGCATGTTTTGCGCCAAAGACGAAAAAAATTCGCTGCTAGCCACCCTGTGGTTCAACATCGCCCACTACGCCATTCGTCCCTGGCCGTGGATTCTTGTGGGCCTGGCCTCGATCATTCTGTATCCCAATCTCGCCGACGCGGAAACCGGCTACGTCCTCGTCATGATCGACTATCTGCCGCCTTCCCTGCGCGGTCTGATGGTAGCGGCTTTCGCGGCGGCCTTCATGTCCACCATCGGCACACAGCTCAACTGGGGAGCAAGCTACCTGGTCAACGACGTGTACCGCCGGTTCCTGCGTCCACAAGAAGCCGACACGCACTACGTGGCAGTTTCGCAATGGGCCACCGTGCTGCTCACCGTAATTTCCGCGGTGGTTACGTTTTACATGGATTCCATCACCGGCGCCTGGAAGCTGCTCATCGTCACCGGCGCCGGCACCGGCACTGTGCTGATCCTGCGTTGGTTCTGGTGGCGCATCAACGCCTGGAGCGAAGTGGCGGCGATGGCGGCCGCGTTCGTGGTCTCGGTGACCCTGCAAATCCAATTCGGGCTTTCGAGCGACGATCCAATCGGCTTCGCCAAGATCATGCTCATCACCGTGGGCATCACCACCGCCGTGTGGCTGGCCGTGACGTTCGCCACCGCGCCCGAGCCTATGCCCAAGCTGCTGGCCTTCTACCGCCGGGTCCGGCCCGGTGGATTCTGGGGCCCCGTCGCGGCCCAGGCCCCGGAAGTGCCTCCTTCCCGCGACACCGCCTGGAACCTGGTCGACTGGCTCTGCGGCTGCGTGATGATTTACGGCGCGCTGTTCGGCGTCGGCAAAATCATTCTGAAAGAAGCTGCGCTAGGTTCGCTGTTCCTCGCCATCGCCGTAGCCGCCGGCGCGTTCATTTATTGGGACCTCTCCCGCCGGGGCTGGAGTTCGGTAATGGATTAGAAGAAACCGCTCCCTTCGGTCACGGCTCCGAATCGACACACAACGATCACTGCGACTTTCAGAGCCGTGACCAAAGGGAGCGGAATCGATGGCGAAAACCAGGGTCGTGGCTCGTTTTGAAATCCACAGATGTTGACTTCGGTCTGGGCCAGTAGCATCCGTGCGCCATGTTTTTCGTGGCATGATAACGTCGTACCGCGTTATGCCCTCGCTGATTGACTGGCTCACAGAGCTTCACAGTCCCAAGGGAAATCCATATCTTCGTTTGAGTAAGGACGAGCAAACACGCCTCGGAAAACGGTTGGTATTAGGCATGCTC
>JACPNO010000007.1:108523-111885 GCA_016185465.1 Candidatus Solibacter usitatus | reverse complement strand
CTGGTAGCGCAGCCGTTTCAGCATTGCCGGCACCGGCTACTTCTGCCTCAGTACGGAGATGATGTCGTCCGCCGTGATCACGCCGACGAGGCGCTGTTCTTCGTCCACGATCGGCAGCGCCAGCAGATTGTACTTGTCGAACAGCTCGGTGACGAAGTCCTGCTTCTTGTCCACACCGGCCACGATCAGCGTCTGGCTGGACTGCTCGCGCAGCGGAGTCGTGGCGGAGGCGATGAACAGGCGCGCCACCGGCACGGTGGCCACCAGGCGCCCTTCGCCATCCACGAGAAACAGCACGTTCAGATTCTCGAGCATGTCTTCATTGCCCTTGAGCGCGGCCAGGGCGTCGGCGACGATCGCAGTGGCGGGCAGCGCGACGTATTGGGTGGTCATCATGCCGCCGGCGGTGTCTTCGTCGAACTCGAGCAATTCGCGAACTTCGGACTCCGGCGCGACCTGCATTTCCTCCATGATTTCTTCGGAGGTTTCGTCTTCCAGTTCCGCGAGCGCGTCAGCGGCTTCGTCGGGCGCCATTTCCTCGATGATTTCGGCGGCCTTTTCGGGTTCCAGCGATTCCAGAATGCTGGCCTGCATTTTTGGATCGATTTCCGACAAGGCGTCGGCGGCAACATCGCTGTCGAGGGTCTGGAAGATGGCTTCGCGCTCGGCCGAGCCAAGTTCTTCGACGATATCGGCTAGATCGGCCGGGTGCAGGTTGCCTAGCTTGTCGTGCGAAATGCTGAGCCGCAGGCGGCGCTGCGGATCGGGCTCGACGATATTGCAAAATTCCCAGCGAATCGAATTGGGCGGAACCGATTGCTGCAAGCGGCGAATCCAGCGCGGCGGCATCACGCCCTGCACCAGGCGGCGGAAGATGCTGCGAATCCCGACGTCCACTTCCAGCACCGACATGATGTCGCGCCCGCTATCGCCGCGAATCTCAAACGTAACGTCATTGACGCGGACGACTTTGCGCCCGTTGACATCGATGATCTGCTGGTCCAGCAAATCCCGGCCGATGCGCAGCATGTACTCGTCGGAATGATAAGGCGTGAGGTGCTCGTCGGCGAGGTGAATGCCGTCGAGCGAAATGGTGGCGATCTGATCAAAACGGACGCACAGCCAGGCCCAGCCGCCGCCCACCAGAAAGCGGTCAACGCGGGCGGGATGGACCAAGGGAACGAGGGCGGCATCGCGAACGCGGCCCACGCGGCGGTTCTTCAGGTCATAGACCGGCAGTCCGAGCAGCTCGGTATGGAAAAGAAGAGTTTCCGCCATCGAAAACGTCCGGGCGCAGAACGTAATTCGCCGAGCGCAACACGGGCATTCCCGACCCCGCAGCCAATTGCAATGCGCTCTACATAGCTATTTCTGACGCTTCACTTTAATATGACTCACGCAGGTGAAGGGCCGCAAGGACTTTTTTCGATCGTGGGGGATGTCAAAATTTCCAGATTGAAGGACATGCTCCGGGCCGGGCGGGCCAGATTGCACCTCTATTCCAGTTGATCCCACTCCTTTTGACCCCTACTTCGCCAAGGCCCCGCGCTTGCATACAGGCTCAGGCCTCTTTCATGCCATAACATGATCACTCGTCCCACAAGGCTTGTATCATCACTGCTGAAGTGAAGATCCGATTCATGACAAAGTGTGAAATCCAACGTTTTCAAGATGTCTTCGATGTGCAGATCACTACGCCCGAAGCCAAATACACCGCCTCGAACACTGTTCTCAATGAACCCTACAAGCTTTATCGTTTCGATCTCATGCGGAAGCCACAACTGTTCCTGTGGAAGATCACACGCCCACCCGTAGCTGACATTGATCCGATCGTACCCTGCAGAAACTAAGAACCTGATCATTTCAGGAACGCAGTCCCGCATCTGCTCTATCGCAAGCGACTCCGTTCGGACCTCGTGGTACTGCTTCTCGGGAGAACAGGGGACTGACACGATTACCAAACTCCACCAGAAAAGGGCGGGTTTGAAACCCGCCCTTCGCGCTTAGTGAATATCCAAACTAAACGGCATGATCCGCATCAACCCCCCGCGCATCCATAACCGCGCCTGCCAGCTCTTGAGAAACTTGGCCATCTGCGATTCTGCCAGACCCTCCGCCTGCCGCCCGAACAGCACATCGAAAATGCTTCTTCGCGGCGGATAGGTCACCAGCGTCACCTTTTCAGTGCGCGGAATCTTGGCTTTTTCCTTCACCAGTTCGATCGCGCGATCGAGCCCGCCCAATTCATCCACCAGGCCACGCTCCTTGGCCTGCGTTCCCAGCCACACGCGCCCCTGCGCCAGCGGCTCAATCTCCTCGAACTTGCGCCTGCGAGCCTGCGCCACTTTGCTGACGAAACTTTTGTAATTGGCGTCGATGCCCTCGCGCAATTTCTCGCGCCCGGCCGGACTGAGCGGCTGGTAATCGGAATCGATCAAGGCGAAACGGCCGCGAGACAGGAAATCCTTGGTGAGCCCGACCTTGTCATAGAGCCCCTTGAGATTCGCCTTGCCAAAAACCACGCCAATCGAGCCGGTGATGGTGCCCGGGTAGGCCACAATCGGATCGCCGGTAATGGCCACATAGTAGCCGCCCGACGCCGCCGTGTCGGACATGGAAATGACCAGCGGCTTCTTCTTGCCCAGCAGCGTCATCTCGCGCAGAATGGCGTCGGACGCGAACACTTCCCCGCCTGGCGAATCCACGCGCACGATCACACCTTTGATATTGTTGTCATCCCGAACGCGGCGCAGCAGCTTGTCGAAGTCTTCGGACGTGAAACCGTCATCGGCCGAGAATCCGGCGCCGCCATCGCGTGTGATGCCGCCTTCGCCGGTCACGAGCGCAATGCGCTGGGTGCCGCCCAGGCCGACGGATTTCGGAGGAACGCGCAAATATTCGCGGGTTGCAACTTTTTTGAGCTCGCCGGAATGCAGCTTGTCTTTCAGCTCAGCGTAGAATTCGTCTTCGTATTTCAGACCGTCCACCAATCCGGCGGCCAGCGCCTGCGTGGACATAAACGGCCCTTCGTCGATGGTCGCGCGAATCTGCTCGGGAGTTTTTTTGCGGCCGGCGGCGATGGTGTCTACGAGGTGGCCGAAGATCCCATCCATCACGCTGTTGAGCACTTCGCGGGTCTCCGGACTCATGGAGCTGCGGGTGAACATATCGCCGAAGTCTTTGTACTTGCCGGCGTGTTCGATCTCCACCTGCACGCCCAGCTTGTCCAGCGTGTTGCGGAAATAAGTGAGCTCGAAGCGCATTCCCTTCATGTTGAGCTCGTCTTCAGGCGCCATATAAACATTGGTGGCGGCGGTGGCCAGATAATATTCGCGGGTTCCGGGCGTCTTCAAATACGCATA
>JACPNO010000007.1:0-108511 GCA_016185465.1 Candidatus Solibacter usitatus | reverse complement strand
ACTTCTTGCAGCTTGCCCCATCCCATTGACAGGTTTCGCGGCTCGAGCACGACAGCTTTTATGTGCGGATCAGCCGCCGCCACCCGCAGCAGCGACCAGACATTTTCCACGGTCATCGGCTCGCGCTGCTGCAGGAACGGAATCGGCAGCTCCACCGGAGCGCGCTCGGGCATCTCGCCCTCCAGTTGCAGCATGAGCGTCGAGTTATCGGCGATAACCGGCGGCTTTTCGCGTCCCGGCACAACGGCAAAGACGGCGATGACGACAAACAGAATTACCAGAATCACGCCGGTGACGACGCCAATCAGGAATTTGGCCATGAACTGTTATGCTCCCGTCAGAATCGAATCGAAGCGCTTGCTCACTTCGCGCAGATAGGCTTCGTCGCCGCCCGGAAGCTCGACCGTCGCCGAGCCCGCGTAGCCGATCTCGGCGAGCGCATGGTGAACCTCGGACCAATCGATTTCGCCCTCTCGCAGAGCCGTCCAAGTAGCTTGCCTGGGGCTGCCGGCAAACTTGAAATCCTTGATGTGCAGCTTCACGATGCGCTTGCCCAGCGTGCGAATCCAGTCCTGCGGGTAGCCGGAAATGACCACGTTGCCGACATCGAAATAAGCGCGGATCCAGGGACTCTCGAACTCATCGACGTAGCGCGCGAACTCGACCGGACTCAGCAGGAACTTGTTCCAAACCTCTTCCACCGCGATGACCACTTTAAGCTCTTGCGCCATCGGAATCAGCCGGCGGATTTGCTGCTGCGACCGCACCCAGGCATCGCGATAGCGCGTTTGCGGATTTACCACGGCCGGAACCAGCAGCACCGTGTCGGCGCCCCAGAAATGGGCGTTGCGCAAGCTGGTTTCCATGCCTTTGATGCTTTCGGCAACCACGGCGGAATCGCCGGACGACAGCGGATATTTCCAGTGCGCCTGGTTCATCACGGAGTGAATTCGCAGCCCGCTCGACTCAGAAGCGCGCTTGAGTTCTACGGCGATTCGCTCGTCGGGAGTGGTTGGGCATTCGATCTCCTCGAAGCCGAGATCGCGGCCCAGCTTGAAGCGGGCGGCATAGCTTAACTGCGAAGGCAGCATGTCGAGCAGCACGGCTTTCTTGATGGGGAGCCGCTGGGGCGCGGCAGCCGCCAACGCGCTCGCCGAAGCCGTCGCCAGAAATGTTCGTCGATTCATAAGATGCCTTTCACGCGAATGCCAGCCCGAGTTCGGCGGCGATTTTTTGGATGTACTGCTTGCCCTCGTCGTACTCTTCGGCCGTTTTCAGATGCTCCAGCATCAGCGGCGCGTCTACGGGCAGCGCGGCGATCTCGCGCAGGTAAGTGCGGTAATCGACTTCGCCGCGGCCCGGAATGGTTTCGCGGAAATGCACGTTCAGCTCGATGTCCCACGCCAGATCCTTGGCATGGCAAGAGGCCACCCACGGCCCGAGTTTGCGGAAGCAATCCGCTATGAACTCGCCCGAGCGGTAGAAGCGCGTAGGACTGTTGATGCCATTACAAACGTCCATATGAACGGCAAATCCGGGGCGGTCGACGGCGCGAATGAGCGCCAGGTAGGAATCCGGACCGTCGGGAATATTCCAGCCCATCATTTCAATAGTGAATTTGGTGCGGCTGGGCTTTACGGCATCGATGACGCGGCGGCAATTCTCGACGGTGGCGTCGAAAAATTCTTGCGAGAGATTCTTGGGATGCGGCCCGTACCAGACCTTGGGATTGTAGGAGCCGGCGATGTCGGGGCAGCAGCGCGCGCCCACAGCTTCGGCCACCGCCAGGCGTTCGATGACGAACTCGATATTCTTGCCGCGCTTTTCGGGATCGGGATCGAGCATGTTGACCCAGGCCCCGACTTCGGCGATCACGACATTCTCAGCGGCGAAGGCTTTCTCGATTTCCTTGATGCGCCCGGTTTCGCTGGCTTTGACTGGCGGGCAATAGGCGGCGTTGTAGCCCAGGCGGCGATGCTCACGCGCTAATTCGCGAGGATCGTCCGACTTCAGAAAGATGGGACCGCCCAGGCGCATGGGCCGCGGAGTGGCAGCCGCCAACGGCCGCGCGAGCGGGACCATCATCGCTCCGGCAAAACTGCGGCGGGTGATGGCGTGCATGTAGAGATTCTAACAGGGGCGCGCGGAGACGGCGGATTGGGCGAGTTTTACGCGGGAATCGCGATCTTGATGATTTTCTTTTGCACGGCGTACTGCACCAGCTGCGCTTTATTGTGAATGTCGAGTTTGCGCATCAGGTTGAATTTGTGGGCTTCGATGGTCTTTACGCTGAGATCGAGAGTGCAGGCAATTTCCTTGACTGAATTGCCTTCCGCCAGCATTTTCAGCACTTCTTTCTCGCGCGGGGTAAGGGTGGCAAAGCGCGGCAGGCGGGTGGTGGACTTGATACGCGAGCGGAAATCGTCCACCAGTTGGGCCAGCATGCGGGGACTCAGGTAGGTGCCGCCGCGATGGATTTCGCGGATCGCGTTCAGCAGCTCAAGCGCCGGGCTGTCCTTGAGGACATAGCCGGCGGCTCCGGCCTCCATGCACTCGACCAGATAGTCTTCGTCGTCGTACATGGTGAGGAACAGCACCTTGGTTTCCGGCCGGTTTTTGCGGATTTGGCGGGTGGCTTCGAAGCTGCTCAGACCCTGCATGCCGATGTCCATCAGCACTACGTCGGGGCGTGCTTCGGGCGCGTGGGCGATGGCGTCGGTGGCACTCGACGATTCACCCACAATTTCCATGTCCGGTTCAGAATCGATGAGCGTCTTGACGCCCTGGCGGAACAACGTATGATCGTCCGTGAGAAATATCCGAATCTTGCCCATACCTAAATCACATCCTGTTTGCGTTGCAAGGCCGTGTTACCGGCGCGCTTTGCGGGGCGCGCTTGGATCGCCCCCAGCGGCAAATCGGCTCGAATCGTGGTTCCGCGGCGAAGCCGGCTGCGGATTTCGAAACGGCCGCCCAACAGCGCGACCCGTTCCTTCATGCCGGTCAAACCCGTGGAATTGCGCCCCGGGGCCGCACCTGTCTCGAAACCGACGCCGTCATCGTGCACGCTAAGCCTCAGTAGTTCATCGGTGGAGCGCAGGGAAATGTTTACGGTGGCGGCCTTGGAATGCTTGGCAATGTTGTGATAACACTCCTGCACCAGCCGGTAGGCGGTGGTTTCGGTCTCCCGCGACAGGCGCGGCAAACTGGCCGAAATCTGCAACCGCACCCTTCCCGGATACAGGCTGCGAAAACGGTTGGTCAGCTGGCGCAGAGCCGCCGCCAGGCCCAGCTGCTCCAGAACCGCCGGGCTGAGCGCGGCGATAATACGCCGGATCTCGATAATGGTATGTTCGGTCAGCTCGCGAATTTCGACCACCCGCGCCCGCAGGCCGTTCTGCGACATCCGTTCCAGCAACTCCAGCTGCAGCCGGATGCACAGCAGCGACTGGCCGGTTTCATCGTGCAGCTCGCGGCTGATGCGGCGCCGCTCCTCCTCCTCGATCCGCATCATGTGCTCTCCCAGGCAGCGGACCTGCTCCTCGCGCCCGGCCAGGTCGGCCATCAGCTTCACCCGCTCGGCGGCGCGCAGGCAGCGTTCGGCGGCGGCGCACAATAAGTGCAGTTCCCTGGGCAGCCAGCGGTATTGCACGGCGAACCCGAACTGCATCACCCCAGCCAACCGGCCTTCGCGCAGCAGCGGAATCGACCAGAAACATCGATACCGCCGCCGCAACTCTGCATCCAGAATCCATTTGCGGCCGCTCGCGCCGGCCAGCAACCGGGGGCGGGCAAGTCCGGGCATCATGCGCGGCGACGGCCTGCCGCCCGCGTGGAACAGTTGCAGCCGCGCGGCATCGGCCCGGCAAAAGGTTTTCAGGATTTTCAAATACCGGCCGATCAAGTCCTGCAAGCTCCCGGCCTGCGACCCGGCGTCGGCCAGCTGGTAAAAAGTATGGGCTTCGGCCTCCCGCACCTGATAGAAGGCGTTATTCAGCGCCAGAACGATGCAGAACTGCAACTGGCTGCGGGCCCATGCCAGATCGCGCGCCGCGGCCGGCGGCAAGCGGCCCAGCCACGGATCGAGCAGGCTGTCGTAATGGCGTAAGGCGTCGATGACCTGCTCAGGCGCGACATCCAGCTTGGCCAGGCGCCGTCCGTTGTATTCCACCTGCTCGAAGAAGGCGGCCGGCGTGCGCGCGCCCATGACGACCGCGGCCGCGGCCGGCGTGATGCTGCACAGGGCTTTGACCTGGCGCGCATCGAAGTGGTGAGCCCGCAGCCAGGAGCGAAAACGGCGGGCGATGGGGCCAGTTCGCGGGCGCAGCAGCACAAACAGCTTGCCGAGATGGGCCCGCAACTGGCCGCTCAGCACGTCGGCGGCGTGGGCTAACCCGGGCGGCGTAGCGGAAGAATGCACGTAGGCATAAAGTAGTGCGGCGGCGGGAGATTAATTCTCGGACTTTTTGGATGGGACGACGCTTACCCAGCTTCCGGCCCCTCATACGGAAAGCGATGTACGGCTTCGATGCATTCGGCCAGCGCATCCAGCAACGTTCTGCCCCAGCCGGTAGGCGTAAACGGCATCGTTTTCTGGTTGGTCTGCTTGTCGGCCTGGGCAAAGAAGGGCATCTCGGGATCGCGTGGCTTCACATATTCCCAGACCGTAATGCGGAACTCGACTTCTCCGGCGCCATGCGGCTTTTTTACGGAAAAAAAACGCAGCTGGGCCAACTGGTCGGTGGGTTTCAGTTGCGCAAAGGCCCATTCCTCCATGGCGGTTTCTCCTCGGTCTCCTAAGTTTTTGGACTGATTGCGGAGAATAGCACAACTGGAGGGATGCGCTTAACGCGTGGTGCTCTCTTGCTTCGGGACGCTATCCAGGAGCACGAAATAGAACGCGCCTTCCGACTGCGCGAGCACGGTGCGCGCGCTAAAGCCTGGCCCGCAGATCTCGATCGGGGCGCCTGGAGCCAGGCGCACGCACAGGCCGATTCCCCAATGTCCATTCGGGCTGGGGAAGGCCTGAAAGGCGGTGACCGGCCTCACCGGCGAGGGCCGCGCGCTGAACGTTCGGCCTGCAGCTTCTTCCATTGGTCCTGGCTCAGCACGCCGCGAAAACCCAGCAGCATTCTGGCGTTGGCTTTCTCGAGCCCCGCGCGGGCTTGCGAAATGCGGTCGATTTGCAGCAGAATCGTCGACTCCTCCGGAGGATCCGCTTCCAGCAGCGGCTCGAGAATGGCTTCCTCTTTCTGCAGGGCCGCGCTCAGGTCGATCAGCCGCAGGCGGCTCGATTGGAAGATCTCCCCGATTTTTGTCTGTTGGTCCGCGGTGAGGCCAAGTCTGGCCACCAGAGCCGCATCGGTCCACCATCTTCCGGGAGGTCCGACTCGCAGGCCGCGCTCCATCGGCGGGCGGCCGGGACGCATTCCCGGCCCAAACCCCGGCCCTTCCGGGCGGCCCTCAGGAGGCTGCTGGGTGTAGAGCGTGGCCGAAGCCAACACGGCCAGCGAAAAAATGAGACCGAGCCATCGCAGGGGACGCATCATTTGGTTTTCACCGTTCCGGTTTCCGTTGACCCGGCCCCCTCCCACGAAACCAGATTCATCAAGGGCTCCATGGGGGAAGGAACGGCGCGAGACACCTGCTGGTCCACTTGCGCCAGCAGCGCGGCGTCGGCTGCGGTCGCGCCTCCGGCGGGTGGTTGATTTCCGCGCCAGATCACTGAAACGCTGACCAGCAGACACGCAGCCATCGCCGCGCAGGCCCAGCGCAGATGCCGCCAGCCGCCGGCGGACGCCGTCAATTTCACCTCACCGTTGTGTTGCTGCTCACTCCACTGGCGCACCGTGCCGCGAAATTGCGTGAGCGCCTGGCCCAGGCGATCCAGTTCCGCCTGGCACACCGCGCAGCCCAGGACATGCTGCTGCAGCTCCGGCGTGTGGTTTCCAGACAGCCACGCGCAGACATCTTGCGAGGACAAATGCCGGTTCATTCTAAGCTCCCATCCGTTCTCGAACGGCTTGCAATGCGCGGAACAGGTGAGACTTCACTGTGCCCTCCCGCATTCCGGTAGCCGCCGCAATATCCAATAGATCCATGTCTTCCACAAAGCGCAACAGAAAAACGGTACGCTGCTTTTCCGAAAGGCTGCCGGCCGCCTCCCAGATCGCTTCAACCTGCTGTTTCAAAGACGCTTGCGTCTCCGGCGACAGCTTCCCATCGCCCAGCCCATTCTGAAATACCTCAACCGGCCTGGCACTTTGCTCCGCCCGCCGCCAGAATTGCCATCGTTGGTTGCGCGCATGATCGCGAACCAGGTTGATAGCAATGCGCATCAACCAGGTTTCCACGCTGCAATCGTGGCGAAACCGGTCGCGTGCCTGAAAGGCCTTCAGAAAGCAATCCTGGGTCACGGTTTGCGCCGCGTCCCGGTCCCGCAATGACGCTAGCGCGAAGCGAAAAATTCTGGGCTGGCATACTCGAACCACCTCTTCGAAGTCGCCAGTAAGCGCGGCAACGTCCTCTCTCTTGACGCCCCTCATCCAGTGAGACGTTGCCGCGTTTCCCATTCCGTTGTAGACGAGTCCCGTTCAAGCCAGGTTTCTAGTGGGGTCCAGGACCGCCGGGTCCGCGCCCTCTACCTCCGAATCCGCCTGGACCGCCGCCAAAACCGGGAGCATGCAATTCGTTGAACTTGGCCTGCTGAGTCGTGTCGAGGATGGCGTAAAAAGCGGCTTCGGCCGTGGCTTGAGCCTGCACTTCCTGTGTGACCAGGCTGCCGATCTGGGCTGCCTGCGTGGCTATCGCCGCCTGATCGTTTTTCTGCACGGCGGCCTTCAGGGCCGTCCGCGCCGTCCGCATGCTGGTCATGACTCCGGCCAAAGCGTTTTGCTCAGCAGTGAAGATGGTCGTCGCTTCGGCTTGCTGGGCCGCGTTCAGGGTGAGCAGCGTGGTAAGCCGCGCCACGCGATCGGCTACCCTTTGCGCCGCCGTGGGCGGGGTATGTTCCTGCGCAGGCAGCGCAGCCAGCGCAACGCTGGCGACGATAATCGTATAAAGAATGCGCTTTTTCATAGATGTGAAGAGCTCCTGCGGGGATTAGACGAGTCTTCGCTCAGCGGGGTTTACTTCACCGCGCCATGTTCCCGCAACAATTCCGCCACCCGCGAATAGCCGTTGCTTTTAGCCGCGTGCAGCGGCGTAAACCCGGCTTTGGTCTGGGCATTGACGTCGGCGCCGCGTTCGAGCAGCAGCCCGACCACCGGCTCGCGGCCCATCGAAGCCGCATGATAGAGCGGGGTGGCGTCGGATTCGCCATCGCGCGCGTCCTTATCGGCGCCGTGCGCCAGCAGCATTTCGGCGATCTCGCGCTGGCCGCTGAGCGCGGCATCGTGCAGGGGAGTTGCGCCGTAGGAATTGCGCGCGTTCACCTTGGCGCCATGAGCCAGCAGCAGGCGAGCAATTTCCACGTGCCCTTTCAACGCGGCGTTATGCAGGGCGGTCGCGCCGGATTGTCCGGAACGATTGGGATCGGCGCCCTGCGCCAGCAGCACATCCACAATCTCGACGGTCCCCGCCAGCACGGCTTCTTCCAGCAAATTGGCGTCGGGGCCTTGACGTGCTTTGGCGGCATGGGCCAGCAGCAGTTCCAGCACTTTGCGGTGCCGGAAGCGCAGCGCGTTGGCCAGCGGCGTGAGGCCGGAGTGATCTTTAATAGTGTCGTCGGCGCCGCGCTCAAGCAAGAGTGCGACCACTTCGGTGTGGCCTTTGATGGCAGCGCTGTTGAGCGGAGTGACGCCCGTTTCGGTGTTGCGCGCGTCGATCTCGCCGCCATGGGAGACGAGCCACGAGACGGTGTCGCGGTAGCCTTTCCAGGCGGCTACTTCGAGCGGCGCAGCTCCGCGCCGGTCGCGCGCGTTCACGCTGACGCCGCGCTCGACCAGCAGTTCGGCGAGCGCCGTATAGCCGCGATCCGCCGCCAGATGCAGGGCGGTGGCGCCGGAGCGGTCGACCGCCGCCGGATCGGCGCCGCGAGCCAGGAGCAGCTCCACGATCTCGCGGTAATTCTTGATGACGGCAAAATGCAGCGGCGGCGAGCCGGCTTCCTGATGCGGCGCATTCACTTCGGCGTGAGCGTCGAGCAGCAGTTTGACGATTTCGATTTTACCCACCCAGGCGGCATCGTGCAGCGGCGTCGCGCCCAGTCTGTCGCGCTGATTGACGTCGGCGCCGGCTGCCAGCAGGGCTGCCACGCGGTCGCGATCCGCCGCTTTCACTGCCTCATGCAGACCGCCGCTGGTGGCAATTTGCAGCAACAGCAGGGCTTCAGCGATCATCGCCAAATCCCACATATTGCACTTCTTCTTCGAGCGTTACCGCGAATTTCGCGGCCACGCGCTGTTTCAGCTCCCCGATCAGCGCCCGCAGGTCATGCGCCGAGCCCGAGCCGGCATTGTAAATCAAGTTGGCGTGGTAGGTGGCAACGTGAATATCGCCCCACTGCATCCCTTTGGCGCCCACCAGCTCTAGAAAATAAGCGGCGGGAACTTTGCCCTCGCGAATCACTTCGGCGGGAATTCGGCTCGCTGCGTCCGCCGGGAGCTCCGCCAGCAGAAAATTCTTAAAAATACTGCCGGCGCATTTCATGGTGACGGGAAACTTCTGGTTGCGGACTTTGACGATGTCGTCCGCAGTCTTGCGCAGCGCGGCGGCGTCGGCGGCTTCGAGCGCCAGCTCGGTGGAAAAAATAATCCATTCTTTGTGGCGCTTGAAAATACTTTCGCGGTAGGCGAATTCGCAGGCTTCGTTGTCAAAGACACGCACGGCGGCGCCGTCGAAGAAACGAACGCTGCGCGCGCGTTCCGAGATGGAATGTCCGTAAGCGCCGGCATTGCCGTATATGGCCGCGCCCACCGAGCCCGGAATGCCGGCCAGCGTTTCCAGGCCCTGCAATCCGCGGTCGACCGCGAAATCGACTAGATCCTGCAGCACCGCCCCCGCATCGGCCGCCACGCGCGTCCCGGCGGCCAGAATGCGCTTCGCGGTGAAGCGCAGCACGATGCCGCGATAGCCCGCATCGGAGACGATCAAATTCGTGCCGCCGCCGATGACGACATGCGGCAAGCCGCTGGCGCGGGCGATATGCAGCGCGGCGATGAAAGACTCGACGTGCGCCGTCTCGGCGTAGATATCGGCCGGCCCGCCGATGGCAAATCGGGTATAACGGGAGAGCGGCGCGTCTCGGGAAACGGTGACCTGAGGAATCGCGGCGAGGCGCTCAAGCGTCTCTTCCGTGGGATTCATTACTTCGATTATAGAGGAGGCAGGGCGTGGCGGCGGCATTTCCAGGATTTCCCGAGGAGGGCATGAAATTTCTACGATCGCTGGGGCGCAACAACGACCGCGAATGGTTCCAGCCGCGCAAACACATCTACGACCAGCAGGTGAAGGCGCCCATGCAGGAGCTGGTTCTGGCGGTGACGCGCGAGATGATGCGTTTCGCGCCGGATTACGTCGCCGAGCCCGGCAAAGCGATTTACCGAATCTATCGCGACACGCGCTTCAGCAAGGACAAGACGCCCTATAAGACGCACATCGCGGCCATTTTTCCGCGGCGCGGCATGGAAAAACACTCAGGCGCGGGGTTCTACTTCAGCGTCTCCCCGAAAGAGATCGAGGTGGCGGCAGGCGTGTACATGCCGGGGCCGGACCAGCTACGGGCCATCCGCAATCATCTGGCAGTGCATCATAAAGAATTTTTGAAGCTGGTGGGCTCGAAAAGCCTGCAGGCGCTGATGGGCAAGTTGTATGGCGCGCAGCTTTCGCGCGTCCCCAAGGGATTCCCGGCGGATCACCCTGCAGCCGATTTGTTGCGCTACAAGCAGTGGTTGTTCTACGTGATTCTCGACCCGAAGCTCGCCACGACGCCAAAATTGCAAGATGAGCTGGTGAAGCGCCTGCGGGCTATTACGCCGTTTGTGGATTTTCTGAACCGGCCGCTGCTGGGTGAGTCAAAAAAGCGTGGAACCCCGGTGGCCTTCGCGGCTTACTCATAACGCAGAAATTCTAGGTCATCCACGTGCCTTGCCCCTGGATGACACCGCCACAAGCCGGACAGGAGCGTCCATCGGTCCATTCGGACACTAGCACCCCGGTCTTGCGGCAATTGCCGCACGCCTGGCGTTCCAGGTCGAGACTGGCGTTGGCGCCTGCCACCGCAAGCTCACGCCAGAGTCCGCCATCGGGTGGTGGAGCGTCCCTGACCAGCAGCCGGTCGCTTTGGACTGGCCCGTATTCGGGATTGGGAGACTCACGAATCAGCACAATCTCAACCGTAGCCCCGGCGGCGCGGTACGGGGCGGCGAGAGCCTCCGCCCCCTCCCGCGAAAGATCACTGCCGATCCGGTATGGCAGGGCTTTCAGCGCTTCCCTGGCGCCCGCCAGGTCGAGGCGGAAGTGGTGTCGAAGACAGACCATGACCTGGACGCGGGCTGCTGGCGGCGCGGCGGTGAGGTACGCCGTGAAGTACTGGAATGATTCCGGGCCGCGGTCGCTAACGGCGTTTTCGACGGCATGCTGAGTTCCGCATGAAACACAGACCAGCAGCGTCTTGGAGGCGTAGCCATTCCGGAAAATATGATGGAACCACCCGACCTCGAACGTGAGCGGACAGCCCAGACATACGTACTTGGTAGGCATCGAAAAAATAAAACTTTCTCGCAGAGGCGCAGAGAGCGCGGAGTTAACAACGGCGCTTCTTCTCTGCGTTCTCTGCGCTTCTGCGAGAAATTCTTAGCCTTTGCGCCAATCTTTCCAGTCGCGCATCGTCAGATCCACCATCAGTTGCGCCGCGGCGCGCAGCCAGCCCTTCGGGGTACAGGCTCTTCTTGCCCTTGGCGCCGCAGGTCCACACCCATGCCGAGGGCGCCATGGCTTTGGCTTCACGCGCGACTTTGCCGCCGTGACAATCGGCGATGGCCACGTAGCGCTCGCGGCCCAGGCTGCCGACGCCGGCGCGGCGCGTCGCCAGCCGGTAGCGCAATCCTCGCGATGGCATCATCCGGTCGAGAGCTTTGCGCGCGGCGGCGGGCAGCGGCTGGCTGAGCGTTGGCAGCGCGGCCATTTTTTCCCAGAATTGAACCGGATCGCGCAGCTCATTCAGAGCGATCTTGCGCAGCCAGGCATGCTCCTCCGCCAGTACACAAGGGCGCCCGCCTGTGTGCAGGGCTTCGGCATAGCCGGCCAGAATCGCGTCGCTCACGTCGCGCGGGTCAACCGACAGGTGGTTCCCGTCGATGGCCAGGTAGGCGCTGGCAGCCAGGCGCACCAGGTCGTTGGTGTAGGCCAGACTGCAGGCTTCGTCGAAATCGTTCACGCCCCAGACGAGGCGGCCCTCGCGATCGCGCCACGTGCCGAAGTTTTCTACGTGAAGATCGCCCACGGCCAGTACTTCGGGCGCGTCCGCGAGATCGCTGCTGACGTCGCGCCACCATTGCGCCCAGCGGTAGAAGGTCCCGCGAAAGAAGACGAACGGGCTGGTGGCCATGGCTTCGTGCTTGAATTGCAGGTCGCGCGGGACGAGACGCAAGTGTTTCGCCAGCCAGGCTTCGTAGGCGCGAGTTGCCTTGACGATTTTCATCGCAACGGGATTCTATCATTAGAGGGATGAGGGCGGGTTTGAAACCCGCCCCTACATCCAGCGTACATGCGGCGCGCGCGCGTATCGCGGTGTTTTCATACGCGTTCGCGGTGTACCCACGAATCATGGCATTTGCGCACAGCGGTGTGCGCGCGTATCGCGCTGTCCATCCGGATTGCGGTGTTTTCATGCGCATCGCGGTGTACCCACGAATCAAGTGTCCATCCGCATCGCGGTTTTTTCATGTACATCGCGGCGTACCCACGAATCTGGTGCCCATCCGTATCGGGGTTGTTTTCGTGCCGCACGGGCGGCGCTGCTCAAAGTACGCTTGCCTCGCGTAGGGGCGGGTTTCAAACCCGCCCTTGGGTGATAATGACAAACAAGGGCTCTCGCTCCTCATGGAATTTGTCGAGCAGTTGAAAGCTTCGGTCGACATCGTCAAGGTGGTGCAAGAGTACGTGCCGAGACTGCGCCGGTCCAGCGCCTCTCGCTTTGTCGGCCTGTGCCCGTTCCACAACGAAAAGACTCCCTCCTTTTCCGTTCACGCCGGACACCAGTTCTACAAATGCTTCGGCTGCGGCGCCGGCGGCGACGTACTCAAATTCGTCATGGAGATCGAGCGGATCACCTTCTACGAAGCCCTGCGGCTGCTGGCCGATCGCCACGGCATTCCCATGCCGAAGCGCTCCGAATACAGCGATCCGGATACCAAGCTGCGCGCCGCCTTGTTCCAGATGCACGAGCTGGCGGATCAATCCTTTCGCGCGCAACTGGCGGCGGCCGTGGGCGCCGAAGCGCGGAGTTACATCGACAAGCGGGCCGTGACGCCGGCGCAGGTGGAACAATTCGGCCTGGGATACGCCGAGCGCTCCGGCCGCCAACTGGCGCGGCTTTTCGAGCAGCGCGGCTTCACTCCGGAACAAATGGAAGCTTCCGGCCTGGTGCTCAAGCGTCCCGACGGCAGCTTCTACGATCGCTTTCGCCACCGCCTGATGTTTCCCATCCACAACGAAATGGGCAAAGTGGTGGCATTTGGCGGACGCGCGCTCGATCCCAACGAAGACGCCAAGTACTTGAATTCCTCCGAGACGCCGATCTATCGCAAGAGCTGGGTGCTGTACAACCTGCACCGCGCCAAGGAAGGAATCCGTAAGGCGGAGCGCGCCGTTTTGGTGGAGGGCTACATGGACGTGATCGGCGTCTATGCCTCCGGCGTGCACGAAGTGGTGGCGAGCTGCGGCACCGCGCTCACATCGCAACAGATTCAGACGCTCAAGCGGCATGCAGGCAAGATCGTGGTGAATTTCGATCCCGATCCCGCCGGCGCCGGCGCCACCGAGCGATCGATCCAGACCCTGCTCGAAGAAGGCATGCACGTGCGCATTGCCGAGCTCGATGGCGGGCTCGATCCCGACGATTACTGCAAGCAGCGCGGCGCCGAAGCTTACAAGGCGCGCATCGACACCGCCAAGGGATACTTCTTTTGGCTCGCCGACCGCGCCCGCGCGAAATTCGACATGCGCTCAGCGGAGGGGCGCGTGGCCGGCTTCCAGTTCCTGCTGCCGGCGATCCATCGCCTGGCGGACAAGCTGGAGCGCGTGGCTGTGGTCAACGACGTCGCCGGATACCTGGGCGTCGACGCCAGCCTGGTGCTGGAGAATTTCCGCAAGGCCGCCGCCGAGCGGCGCGAGAAAACCGTGCAGGCTGCCGCCCCCGAGCCGGTGCATGCGGTCGAGCGGATTCTGCTCGGGCTGTTGCTTGCTCAAGCGGAAGCGCGCGAGCAATTGATCCCGGCCCTACGCCAGATTCCGGCTACCGGCCAATTTGCGACGCGGCGGATTTTCGAGACCTTGTTCGCCCTGTATGACGGCGGCGGCGCGATCAGTTTCAATGAGGTGGATCAACGGCTGGAAAAGGATGAGGATCGCGTGCTGCTGGCCGCGGCCGTGCTGGGAGATGGCACTCACGATCAGTCGTTGACGCTGGAACAGGGGCTGGCCTGCTTGCGGGCGCTCGAGACCACGGGCCGGGAGCAGGAGCGGACGGCGCTAAAAGCGCGCGTCAAAGCGGCCGAGCGCGAAGGCAATTTTAACGAGGCCTTGCGTCTGGCCGAGGAACTCGCCCGAATCGAACGGGTTTAATCTGGTAACGCCGCGCTATTGGGAGGCGCTGTTGTACAATAAGTAAGCTTAGTCTCGAAAACGAGGAGCACGGGGGCTCCAAGTGGCACTCGATGATAAATTCGACCGTCTGAGTCGCCTCATGACGATGGGCAAAGAAAAGGGCTACGTCTTGTACGACGAGGTGAGCGAGATGCTGCCCGGCGACTTGACTGCCGGTGTCGATCTCGACGATCTTCTGTCGAACCTCGATAGCGCCGGCATCGAGATCCTGGAGGAGCCCAAGCTCGACGCCAAGCTGGAAGAGGCCGAGGAACTCCTCGACATCGAACTGCTGCCGGCGAACCTTGGCGACAAGACCAACGATCCCGTGCGCATGTATCTGCGCGAGATGGGCGCGGTGCCGCTGCTGACTCGCGAAGGCGAAGTCGAAATCGCCAAGCGCATCGAGCGCGGGCAGAACACGATGCTGCGGGCGCTGTCCCGTTCCCCGCTGGTGATCCAGGAAATTCTCTTCATTTCCCAGGAAATGCAGCGCGACGTGGTGGCGGCGCGCGATATTCTGCAGATCGCCGACCCGATGGTTACCGACGAATCGGTGGAAGTGAATAAACACGAATTTATCGCCGCCGTTGAGGAAATATCCCGCCTTTATAAGAAAATCCTGCAAGCCCGACAGAAGCTGCTGGCGATTCCGCGCGGGATCAAACCCAAGCAGCACCGCCGCATGCGCTGGGAAATGGGGCGGTTAATCGTAAAGTGTGGACGCTCAATCCGCGGCATTAAGTTTCAAAGCGCGGTGCTGCGCCACCTAACCGACCGGATTCGCAGCGCCGTCGAAGAAGTGCGGCCGCTGGAGCGCGATATTGCCCGCGTCCAGCGGAAAATGGAGATTCTGCCGACGCTCGCGCCGGGCGGCTCGCGCGCCGCCGGCTTCAAGGAACTGCGCAAGGAGCAGCGCGCCTTCAGCCAGCGCATGCAGCAGTTCGAGGAGCAGCACGGCGCCACCGCCACCGAACTGCGCCGCACCTACCAGATCATCACCAAGGCCGATGAAGAAGCCGAAGCAGCCAAGAAAGAATTGATCGAAGCCAACCTGCGACTGGTGGTCAGCATCGCTAAGCGCTACACCAATCGCGGCCTGCAATTCCTGGACCTCATTCAGGAAGGCAATATCGGCCTGATGAAAGCCGTCGACAAGTTTGAATACCGCCGCGGCTACAAATTTTCCACTTATGCCACCTGGTGGGTACGGCAAGCCATCACCCGCGCCATCGCCGATCAGGCGCGCACCATCCGCATTCCGGTGCACATGATCGAGACCATCAATAAACTGATCCGCACCTCGCGGCAGCTCATCCAGGAATTCGGACGCGAGCCCACCAATGAGGAACTGGCCGAACGGATGGAGCTGCCGGTCTCAAAAGTCCGCAAAGTGCTGCGTATCGCGCAGGAGCCCATCTCGCTCGAAACGCCGATCGGTGAGGAAGAAGAATCGCACCTCGGCGATTTCATCGTGGACCGCGCCGGCGTTTCACCCTCCGAAGCCGTGATCAACCTGAACCTGCGCGAGCAAACGGCGCAAGTACTGAAGACTCTTACGCCGCGCGAAGAGAAAATCATCAAGATGCGTTTTGGCCTGGAAGACGGCAGCGAGCACACGCTGGAAGAAGTGGGTCAGAATTTCGCCGTCACTCGCGAGCGCATCCGGCAAATCGAAGCCAAGGCGCTGCGCAAATTACGCCATCCCAGCCGGAGCCATCGCTTGCGCACGTTTTTGCAGGACGGCGTGCGCGAAGCGTAACGTTAAAGCACCGCTCCCTTTGGTGACGGCTCTGAAACGGCGCTTGAGCGGTTACTTCGAAAACACTCGATTCATCCAGCGTTCCACAATCGGACCTGCCTTCGACGGCATGCGGTGTCCGCCCTCCAGCATGTGAAATTCCACGTCATCGGCGCGCCGGCGCAGGCGATCCGGGTAGAGGCTGGTAGTCGCGGGCGAGTAGAATTCATCTTCGCGCCGCGCGATGTGCAGCAGCGCCGCCGAAACTTTCTGGTATGGCCCCTCTTCCCAGTTCTTAGGCACGCCGCCGCAAATGCCGATCACGCCGCGTATGGCATCGGGATGAGTGCCGGCAAAACGGTAATTCAGCCCGACGGGTTGGGAAAAGCCCAGCAACATGCGGCGCTCGCGCGGGATGCCGGTGCGGCGGCCGACTTCTTCCAAAACATGCAGCAGCATGTCGTGGTGCAAGCGGATGCCGGATGCCGAATGTTTGGACGTCACCCAGCTATGGCCCACGTCACCGGTCTTCGTAGAAAGGAAAAATGAGCTGGGCGCTTCAACGGACGCGATGGCATGGCGCGCGCCCACCAGTTGGCCGGTGAGCTGCAGCATCACTTCCGGACTCGATCCGAAGCCGTGCAGCGCGAGAATCAGCACGGTGGAAGGGTCGACGGCCGGCGGCGCGGCCAGCAGGTAATGGCAATCGAGCGTCGCTTTAAACGTGTAAGGAATTCCTGGGATCATCTGCCGTGTTGTACCATGCCGGGAGTCTCATGCACAGGCTCCCCGCAGGCGCTGCGCTATTGATCATCGATTTACAGAAGGCCATCGACCATCCCAGCTGGGGCCGCCGCAACAATCCCGAAGGCGAGCGAAATATTGCGCGCCTGCTGGCTCATTGGCGCGCGTCCGGCATGCCGCTCTATCACATCCGCCACGATTCGACGGAACCCGACTCAACCTACCGGCCCGGACAGCCGGGGCACGATTTCAAGGACGAGGCGCGGCCGCTGCCGGGAGAAACGATCATCGCCAAGAAAACGCCCAATGCGTTCATCGGCACCGGCCTCGAAGAAAAGCTGCGCGCCGCCGGGCATCTGGCGGTGGTGATCGCCGGCGTCATCACCAATAATTCTGTCGAGGCAACGGCGCGGATGGCGGGGAATTTGGGCTTCGCGACTTATGTGGTTGCCGACGCCACCTTCACCTTTGGCAAGAAGGATTGGGACGGAACGCAGCGCACGGCGGAAGAGGTTCACGCCATGTCACTGGCGAACCTGCATGGCGAATATTGCACGGTGGTGACGACCGCGGACGTGTTGGGCGAAGGACGGGTTTGAAACCCGCCCCTACAACCGAGGTGCAACATGTTGCAACGCATTCCAGGACACCGGCGTGTGGTGCTTGTTCGGAATCCACACTGCCTCCGGATATTGCTTCTTGTTGGGCGGGTTTCAAACCCGCCCGGCACTTGCGCATCCGCCGCCGCACGGACTATAGTAGATGTCCATTCGGAAAGGAAATACTCATGCGACGAAGATTTTTCAGCCGGTTCTCGCTCATCCTCGGTCTGGTCTTGGCAGTGTCTCTGGTGCAGGGCCAGGAGAAGGAGAAGAAAATACCGTCTCCCAAGCAGGATCGGGTTAACGCGGTAATTCACTCGGTGGACAAAGGGAACTCGAGCTTTATCGTCCGGCGCGGCACGCAGGATATGACCGTGGTCTATGATTCGCACACCACGATCACCTATCTGAACAAGCCCAGCAACGCCGATGAGCTCAAAGAAGGCCGCCGCGTAATCTGTCGGGGAAGTGTCAACGGCAAGAAGCAGCTGGAGGCGTCCCAGATTGACATCCGGGAAGCGGCCAAAGAAGGCAAGTAAGCTTACGGCTTAGTTGTCGGCGCGCCGCTGCCGTTCGTACGGAGTCTTGATATATTTGGCGACTTCGTCCTGCGCGGCCTGCGTGTTGTCCTTAGTGCGCTGCGCCAGCGTGTATTCGTTCACCGCCCGCTCGCGCTGGCCGGTGATATCGAAAATTCTTCCCAGGTTGATGTGCGCCCATACTTCGGTCCAGCGAGGTTCGATATCGCCGTTCAATGCTTCGCGAAATTCATTGGCCGCCGATTGATAGTTGTTCTGCAGGAAAAACACCTCGGCGATGCGAAAGTGCGCAAGCGAGCTGTTGCGATTGGTTTCGAGCGCCTTCTGGTATTCCTTTAACGCCTCGCCGAACTCGCTGATCTCGGTGTACTGTTCGCCGCGCCGTATGGCCACGGCCACGCGCATGCTGTTGCTGTAGCGCAGCACCCGATTGTTGGGGTCGACGGTCACCGTCTTGGGCTTGCCGAACGTGTCCACGACGAACTCCGAAGACGTGCCCACCACTTCCACTCGCTTTTCTTCCGGATTGCCTTCGGTTTCAATGCGCAGATCGACCGGCATGCGGAAGGTGTCCAAATCCTGGGCGACTTTGCCCATCACCCGGAAGCCCTTCTGCGTGCGGAAGATGGTGTACTCGAGCTTAAACTCCGGAGCCCCGCTCGATTCGATCCACTGTATGAAGAAATAGCCTAGATCCTGCTGCGCCACATCCTGAACCACTTTGCGGAAGTCTTCCGTGGAAGCCGATTTCCAGGCGAAGTTCTTGGAAAACTCCTTGAGTGAGTCGAAAAATTTCTGATCGCCAATCACGCCGCGCAGCATATGCAGCACGGTCGCGCCCTTGCTGCCGGTAAGCGCCCAGAACTCCGGCGAATAATCTTCCAGGCGCGACGATTGAATCACCGGCACGTTGTCGACAGTGAGCGATTCCACCGCCGTGTCGCGAAGCTGCAATTCCAGCGCGCCCGGGCCGGATAGATGCTCCGCATAGAGCAGCTCCGAATAAGTGGCCATGCCGTTGGTGAGCCACAAATGATTACGCGAAACCGGTGACACCAGCGAGTGCCACCACTGCCGCGAGATCTGGTTGGCCAGCAGCTTGCCACTCACTTCACGCCCGATGCCGCGCGGGCTCAGGAACAACATCCCGGGCGCCGAGTAACCATTGGGCGCGCCGTTTTCCGTCTCGACCACTGTCAAATTCGCAAAGGCCGGCAGCCCGTAGAGCGACGTGAAATAGTTGACGATTTTGCTGGTTTCCTGCCCATACACATTGGCCATGGCCTGCTCGGGGCCGCGGAAATAGACCGTGGTGGTCAAGCCCTCGGCGGTCACGCGGGTGGGATCGCCGCTGACCACCGCAATGCTTCCGGGAAACGAGGCGTGATCGACCTTAAAACTGTAGGTCACTTTGCCGCCGGCCGGCCGCGACGTTTCCACGCCGTTCGCAATCACCGCCGAGCCCTGGGCGACCGTGATATTCATCTCCGCCGAATAGCGATCGGTGGTGTAGCCGCTCACCGGAAACCAGCGCGCCGGGTACATCAGGTAGGCGTAATCCTCGTGAATCGCGGCGAAGCGAATGCCGTAGACAGGAGAATCCTCAGTGCCGTTCAGCCGCCCGTCATATTCGAACGTTACCGTGACCGGAGCGCCTTTCGGCAGCGTCTGGTCGAAGCTCAGCCGAACCGTGAAATCCTGCTGATAGCGCGTGGCCGGTATGGTCTTGCCTTTGCCGTCGGTGACCTTGGCGACGTTGAGCGCGTTGTTCAGCTCGAAGGTGGCCGAGTTCACGTTGTCTTCGAGCGGCACAAAACGCACCTGTGTCTTGGCCGTTAGCGATTGCGCGCGCTGATTGATTTCGGCATCAATCACATAGTGCTCCACGCGAATCCGTGAGCGCCGTTCTTGAGCCGGAGCCAGCGCAACCACCGCCAGCACCGCCGCGGCAAGACGAAAATTACGAAACATGTGCTGCTTGTCCCTCCACCAGATTCTCAATCACCGCGCAGGCTTTGGCCATGGCGTCGCCGTCTACGGTGAGACGGCGGGAGACTTCGCCCAAACCCTCGCGCATCCGCAGGCGCCGGCCTTCATCGCGGAGAAACAGCATGGCTTCTGCGGCCAGGCGCTCTCCGGTCATCGCTCCCTGCATCAGCTCCGGGACCACGGCGCGATCCGCGACCAGGTTCACCATCGAATAAAACGGCACGTTCACCAGCATTTTCCCGAGCGCCCAGCTCAGCGGATTCACCCGGTAAAAGGTGATCATGGGCGTTCCCAGCAGCGCCGCTTCCACGGTCACTGTGCCGCTCGCGGCCAGAGCCAGGTCCGCATGAGCGATTGCGTCCCAGGTTTCACCTTCAATTACTTGGATGGGCGCGCTCCCAATTCGTTCCCTGAAAAACGCCGCGCCGGTGGTTTCCGACGCCGCCAGCACGAAACTCGCGGCCTGCTCGCGGTAGATGCGCCCGACAGCGGAGATAAGCCACGGCAAATGGCGCGCGGCTTCCCCCTTGCGGCTACCGGGCAGCACTGTAACTAGTTGACGTTCCAGCGGGATTCTGTGTTTCCGAAAAAACTCGGCTTTGGTCAGCGAAGGCCGGATGCGCCCCGCCAGCGGGTGTCCAATATAAGTGGCCGCAATGCCATGCTCTTGGAAGAATTTTTCCTCGAACGGGAAAATACACAATAGCCGGTCTATGGTCCGGCGAATACGCGGCAGGCGCCCTTTGCGCCACGCCCAGACCTGGGGCGCGATCAGATAAATCACGGGCACTCCGCAAGCCTTCAGGCGGCTGGCCAGGCGCAGGTGAAAATCCGGCGAATCGGTGAGAATAGCCAGGTCCGGCTTGCGGGTGGCGGCCGCGCGCGCCAGCTTCCGGTATTGCCCATAAATGCGCGGCAGGTGCCCCAGAACCTCGACTAAACCCACTACTGCCAGGCCTTCCGCTGCAATGACGGCCTCCACCCCGCCCAGGCGCATTCGGGGGCCGGCACATCCGAAGAAGCGGGCGCCAGGCCAAAGGCGGCGCAGATCGGCGACCAGCAAAGAGGCATAGTAATCCCCGGAAGCCTCACCGGCCGAAACCAGGATGTTGTGCCCCATTCATTCGCAGTCTAGCAGCTTCCTGCCAGGCATCTGGCGACCTTAGCGCCTCTGTTACAATCGAATCAGTAGATGCCCTCCGCAGAGCCCGACCGATCCAAATTGACGGTGGAAGAAATCGCCCGGCGTTTTCACGGCGACATGATCCCGCTTGGCAGTAAGTTCTCTTATTTCACGGCGATGCCGGTGCCGGAAGAGGATTTGAAGCAATATCTGGAAGATCCCATCGCCGCCCTGCCGCCGGCCGTTTGCAAAGTGCTGCCGGCGGTTGAAATCATTCTGGTGCCGTTTCTCGAAAAGAACAACGGCAAGGGCGCAGATTCCGTTACTTTTGAAAAACCTCACGATCACCGCCATGTGGCCGCCTCCCGCAGCGTAGGCGATGCCGCCGCGACGCTGGTATTTGCCATCAAAGACGAAGACGTTTCGGATTATCACTATTGCTTTTACAGCGCCATTGCCGCGCTGGTTGCCGGAAGTCTGGCCACGGCATCGCGCGAGCAATTTTTCCGCGTCCTACGCGAAGAGCTGGCCACTGAAATGCACGGCGAGGTGGATGAACGCAGCTGGCATTTGAAACAAGCGCTGCTGCGCCGCCAAACTAACGTCAAGCGGGAGACCAAACTGTTTCGCGACTATGCCCTGCAGTCTTTTGAGGACACGCTTACGCTGTACCTGCACGGCATTTGCTGCGATATCGATGTGGAAACCGGTCCGCGGCAGATGCCCAGCCGCTACCTGCGCAAGCGCCTGGAGGCGCTGGTTGCGCTCTTTCCCCCACCAGACGGTTACGCCGTGTTCCCCGAGCATCTGAAGAGCCGCTAACGGCGTGATATACTCTTGCCACGACCTCGGTAGTCGTGTCCCCGGGACCCGCATTCCCTGACACTCACCGGCAAGGTGGTGGACTTGTGCTCGACTTAACGATTGTCCGAATTATTTTTGTTTTCGTCATAACCGGTTGCGCCTATTATTTTCAGCCGTTTCAGATTCGGCCGCCGTTCGCCATCGCGGCTGGCATCGCTTTGGGCGGAGCCATTATCCTGTTCGAAATGCGCCTGGAGCGGGTCAGCCTCAAGCGGCTGATCGGCTCGGCTGTCGGATCGATTCTGGGCATTTTCGGGGCGTTTCTGATGTCCCTGGTCCTGGGCCGGATCAACGCCGACCCCGGCACGCTGCATTTCCTGCAGCTATTCCTGCTGTTCTGGATGACCTACGTCGGGCTAGTGGTGGGAGCGACCAAAGGCGACATGCTGAATCTGTCCGCTCTCGGCGGCATATTCGGCGGCGAGAAAGGCCCCAAGAAGGCGTTCAAGATTCTCGACACCAGCGTGATCATCGACGGCCGCATCGCCGACATCGCCGAAACCGGTTTTCTGGACGGCGTGCTGGTGATTCCGCAGTTCGTGCTGCGCGAGCTGCAACTGGTCGCCGATTCGGCGGATTCGATGAAACGCAATCGCGGCCGCCGGGGTCTGGATATTTTGCAGCGCGTGCAAAAGATGGCGCACCTGAATGTCCAGATTGTCGAAGACGATTTCCCGCACGTGCGCGACGTCGACATGAAGCTGATCGAACTGGGCAAGGTTTACGATTGCAAAATCATCACCAACGATTTCAATCTCAACAAAGTCGCCCAGCTTCATGGCGTTGAAGTGCTGAATATCAACGAGCTGGCCAATTCGCTGAAGCCGATCGTGCTGCCGGGCGAGACCATGCGCGTGTTTATCCTCAAGGAAGGCAAGGAGTACAACCAGGGCGTGGCCTATCTCGACGATGGCACGATGGTGGTGGTGGATAACGCCAAGCGCATGATCTCGAAGACCATCGATATTTCCGTCACCAGCGTGCTGCAAACCACGGCTGGCAAAATGATCTTCGGCAAGTTCGACGACCGCATGCACGCCGTGATCACCGAAAAATCCGAGCGGCCGCCGCAGCGCAAAGCCGAAGCCGTAGGCGAAGCGTAGACGCGGCAGTCCCAAAACAATCTATGAAAGTAGCAGTGATATTGCCGGCAGCGGGTCTGGGTACGCGAATGGGCCGTACCTCCGCCGAGAAGGCCGGAACCAGCCGTAAACAGCTCATGCAGCTGGATGGCGCCCCGATTCTTTTACATACCGCGCGTAAATTCGCCGCCAGCCCGGATGTCCAGCAGATCATCGTCGCGCTGCGCGGCGAGGATATGGAGCGCGTGGGCGACGTACTGGCGCGCGAGATCCGCAACAAGAAAGTGAAAGTGGTGGAGGGTGGCAACAGCCGGCAGGAGTCGGTTGAGCATGCCCTCGCCGCCGTCGATCCCGACACCGATCTGGTGGCTGTGCACGACGCCGTGCGGCCTTTCATCGATTTGGCAACCATCGGCAAAGTGATTGCCGAAGCCGCCGAGTTCGGCGCCGCCATTGTGGCCATCGTGCCGGTCGATACGGTGAAGCAGGTCACCGGCGCGCAGGCGGGCGGCCCGAAAGTTACCACCACCATTCCGCGGGAGCGGCTGGTGCTGGCGCAAACACCGCAGGTGTTCCGCTTGAGTCTGCTGCAGCAGGCGTTTCAGGCGGCGCGTAAGGATGGCTTCGTGGGGACGGACGAATCCAGCCTGGTCGAGCGCCTGGATCAGGTGGAAGTGCGCGTCGTGCTGGGCAGCGATCGCAATATCAAAATCACCAAGCCCGGCGATATGGATTTGGCGCGCCTGTTCATGGAACAGGAAGCGGCGGGGCGCCGGACGTCTTGAGCGAATATCGCGCCGGCACTGGCTGGGATGTCCACCGGCTGGTGCCCGGCAGACCTCTCATCCTGGGCGGCGTGACGGTTCCATTCGAGCTGGGCCTGGAAGGCCATTCCGACGCCGATGTGCTGGCCCACGCGGTGACGGATGCGATCCTGGGCGCGGCGGCGCTGGGCGATATCGGCCAGCATTTTCCTCCGAGCGACGCGCGCTGGAAAGGCGCTGATAGCCTGATATTTCTGAAGCATGCGCTGGAACTGGCGCGCGCGGCTGGATTTGAGCTGGTCAATATCGATTCGACGATCATTCTCGAGCGGCCCAAGCTCAAGGATTACCGTGAGCGCATTCGCCAATCGCTGGCCGGGGCGACGGGGATGGAATTGACGAGCGTTTCGGTGAAGTTCAAGACAGCGGAAGGCGTGGGGCCGGTGGGGGAAGGGAAGTCGGCGGAGGCGCGAGCGGTAGTGATGTTGCGCCGGGGTTAAGGCAGGTCGGGGACAGTGGGGGACCTGCCCCTCTTTCACAAATCCTGGGAACGCCCGTGGGGCAGGTCCCCGACCTGCCTCTTGAATTCCTTCAACGCCGCCAGAATCTCCGAACCGTACGATTCCACCTTCTTCGATCCAATGCCTCGAATGTTCAGCAACTGATCGACCCTCGCCGGCTGCACCCGGCACAATTCCTCCAGCGTGCTGTCGTGCAGAATCACGAACGCCGGAACGCCATCGCGCTTGGCAATTCCGCGCCGCCATTCGCGCATGTGTTCCAGCAGGGCCCGATCGATCGAACCAGCTGGTTCTGGCGACATCGCCAATTTGCCCTGGCGTCTTTTCTTCTCCGGCGCTGGCGATGGGGATACCGTCATCCAGTCGGGCGATTCCGCGCACACATCGCACATGCCGCAAGTCGACCACTTGGGCGTTTCCCCGAAATGGGTGCAAATCTGGCGATGCCGGCAGCTGTCCGCTTCGGCGAAGCGGCGTATCGCGTGATAGCGCTGCCAGGATCGCTCCCGTTCCTGCTGATCCTGCAGCTGGTCGATGAAGTACGTGAGCAGCCCGATGTCGCGGTTTTGCCATAGCAGCGCGCAATCGGCCGGCAAACCGTCGCGGCCCGCGCGTCCGGCTTCCTGATAAAACTGTTCAATCGATTTCGGCAGCGCCAGGTGAATCACGGCGCGCACCGAGGCTTTGTTGATGCCCAGGCCGAAGGCGAGCGTGCCCACCAACACGCGAATTTCGTCCGCCATCCAGCGCTCCTGATTGCGCTTGCGGTCCTCGGCGTCCATCTTGCCGTGATAGCCGATGGACTCGATGCCTTTCATGCGCAGGAAATCCACGGTCTCCTCCACGCGCGCAATGGTGGGCGCGTAGACAATCACGTTGTCGCCGGCGTGGGCGCGCAGGGCCGAGAGCAGCAGCCGCGGCTGCGAGCGCGCATCGCACTTACGCACCAGATACCGCAGATTGGGCCGGTGAAAGCTGGCGATGTATTTGTCGGGATCGCGCAAGCGAAGCTGCTGCAGAATATCGTGGCGGACGCGGCGGGTGGCGCTGGCGGTGAAAGCCGCGATCGGGTTCTCCGGAAAAGACTCGCGCAGCGAGCTGAGCAGCCGGTAATCGGGACGGAATTCGTGACCCCACTCGGAAATGCAGTGGGCTTCATCGATGGCGAAAAAACTCACCGGCACACGCGCCAGCCAGGCCGCGGTGTCGGCGCGGGCCAGACGCTCGGGGGAGAGATACAGCAGCCTGTCACCGCCGCCGGCGGCGCGCCGCATGATCTGATTTTGCTCCGCCGGCGGCTGCGAACTGTTGATGACCGCCGCCGGGATGCCCATGTCCGCGAGCGCCGCGGCCTGATCCTGCATCAGCGAAATGAGCGGGGAAATGACGATGGCCGTGCCCCCCAGCATGACGGCAGGCAGCTGATAGCAGAGGGATTTGCCGCCGCCGGTCGGCATGACCACCGCCACGTCGCGACCCTCCAGCAGGCTGCGGATGATTCGCTCCTGCAGCGGGCGAAAACCTTCGTACCCCCAATACTGCTTCAGGGTGGCGTTCAAGTCGATGGCGGGGGTCAAGAGACAATTGTATCGGGTAAAAACCCGAACCCGGCATTTACTATTGGGGGATAGCCGGTGCGGACCCCAAAGCAATCTGTTCTGAAATCAGAACAAAAATCTTGTAAAGCTTTTCTGGGCCGGTTATTAAGAGTCCATGGGAAGCCTAGCGCCAGTTCAAATTGCTTTAGTTGTAACGGTTGTTTCAGTGATTGGAGCGTTCCTGGAAATCATTAGGGAGCGTCGTGCCAGCAAGGCCCGCCAGGGGCGCATTCGCTTTTTACGCCCCACGCCGCCAGCGGTTACCCGGACCTACACGGTCCGTGGCCTTGGCCAGTGGCAATATCAGGTCGTCACATCTACTGAAGACGGGTTCTGATTTCAGAACAAGCAGGCCACTGGACACCACTCTGCTGGCGCGCCGCCGAAGACTCATCGTGCGCGCGCCAGATTGCCAGCCAGTCAAATCCCCGTAAACGTCTCACCTAAGGTAAGATAATGGGCTATTCCGTTGCAGCCTATTATGGATCACATTCTTTCGATCGTCCTGTTCACGCCGCTGGCCGGCATGCTGGTTTTGCTTTTCATTCCCTCGTCGAATGCGCGCGCGGTAAAAATCTGGGCGAACGTCGCCGCGTTCCTGGGCTTCCTGGTTTCCCTGCCTCTGGCGATTAACTTCGATCGCAGCAAGGATTACCAGTACGTTGAGCAGGCCAACTGGATACCTTCCATCGGCGCCAGTTATCACATCGGAATCGACGGCCTGTCGCTGCTGCTTGTGATGTTGACCACGCTGCTCGGCTTTATCGCGATCCTGTCGAGTTGGAACGCCATCACGGAAAGGCTGAAAGAGTACTACGCGTTTTTCCTGCTGCAGCAGATCGGCATGCTGGGAGTTTTCATGTCCCTCGATTTCCTGCTGTTTTTCGTGTTTTGGGAAACCGTGCTGGTGCCGATGTACTTCATCATCGCCATCTGGGGCGGGCCGCGCCGCGGGTACGCATCCATCAAGTTCGTGATCTATACCTTGATCGGCTCGGTGCTGATGCTGCTTGGAATTCTGATGTTGTACTTCCAGTACCACACTCAGTTTCAGGCGTATTCATTCGACATCGCCGACCTGATGAAGATCAACCTCCCGGCGCAGGTGGGCTGGTGGGTGTTCTGGGCATTCTTCCTGGGCTTCGCGGTCAAAGTTCCAATGTGGCCGTTTCATACCTGGCTGCCGGACGCGCATGTCGAGGCGCCCACGGCGGGCTCCGTCATTCTGGCCAGTGTGCTGCTGAAGATGGGCACGTACGGCTTTCTGCGCTTTTCGCTGCCGCTGCTTCCCGACACCGCTAAGAACCCAATGGTGATCAACATCGTCGCCGTTCTTTCGATTATCGGAATTGTCTACGGAGCTTTGGCGTCACTCATGCAGAAGGATTGGAAGAAGCTGGTGGCGTATTCCTCGGTGAGCCATCTGGGCTTTTGCACGCTGGGAATCTTTACGCTCAATCCCCTCGGAATACAAGGTTCGATCATCCAGCAAATCAACCACGGCATCTCAACCGGCATGCTGTTCCTGATTGTCGGCATCGTCTATGAGCGGCGGCACACGCGCGAAATTTCCGAATACGGCGGCCTGATCAAAGTGATGCCGGTCTTCACCATTGTGTTTCTGATCGCGACGCTGAGCTCGATGGGCATGCCGCCGCTAAACGGATTTATCGGCGAATTCACCATCCTGCAAGGCGCGTTTCTGATGTCGTTCCCCTGGGCGGTTTGGTGCTCGGTGGGCATCGCGCTCGGCGCGGCTTACCTGCTGTGGCTGTTCCAGCGGACCATGTGGGGCGAGCTCGCGGAGAAAAACAAAGGCTTGAAGGATCTCTCGTGGCGCGAGATTGCCGTGTTCACGCCGCTAGTGGTGTGGGCGTTCTGGATTGGTCTCGCGCCGTCGTCGTATTTTCAGATACTGGAGCGGCCGACCGCGCAAATCGTCGAGCGCGTGCGGCCGGGCTACTACGCCGAGCACAAGCTGGTGAACCCGCTGACTACGCCTTCGCCGACTGCGGCGCTGCGCTAAGCTAAGGCATGGCTGATCGCGACGATCCCGTGCACACACTGGAAGAGCTGCGCGCCATCCGCGAGCGATGCGGCGAGCTTCCGGTGCTGGATGATCGCACGCCAGATCAGATCCTTGGCTACGACGACAAGGGCCTGCCGCGCTAGCCCGTCCATCAAATTCTTGACAGTTGTTGTCAAATATGACAACATAGCTGTGTTGACCCGAAAGACGCGACCCGTTTCATGGGTCCGGGCGGCACTGAGGGAATTCGAAGCTTTCCCGGAAGGAGCCAGGCAGGTCTGCCTGGCAGCCCTGACGATTGCTGCTGAAGGTGGCAAGGCCGAAATCGCGAAGCCGATGCGCGGCTTAGGATCCGGCGTGTTTGAGATTGCTGTGCGGTTGCGGGGTGATGCGTTTCGTGTTGTCTATGCAGTGCAAATCGGCCCGGAAATCTGGGTGATTCATGCCTTCCAGAAGAAATCGACGCAGGGTATCAAGACGCCGCAACGTGAAATCGATCTGATAAGAGACCGGCTGAAGCAGTTGAAGGAGATGTATTGATGAAGGTCGAAAAGCTCGAAGTCGTACGAGGGAGCGGAAATGTTTTCCGCGATCTCGGATACAAGAACGCGGATGTCGCCCAGTTCAAAGCTATCCTAGCCGCCGAGATCATCAAGACACTCGACCGGGAACGCCTGACGGTTCGCGCCGCCCACGATCGGACTGGGATTGCAGCAGCCGACTTCTCTCGCATTCGCAATGCCGATCTTGGGCGCTTCACCGTCGATCGACTGATGTCGATCATCAACCGGCTTGGGTCGCGTGTGGAGGTGAAAGTCCGTGTGCTGCGTTCCGATAGAGCGACACATTCCGCCGATGCTTTTCAAGGCTGATCGCTTTTCGCGCTTTTCCCCGCGCTAATCTGCACCAACTCCGGCTCCGCCGTTTTCGCCTTGGGCGGATTCAGAAGCCGCCTCGGCAGCTTCGAGAAAAACGTCAGCCGCTCAATGAGCGGCAGCAGGCGCCGAACGGTCTTGCCGTGAAAGATCAAACTGCCGGCCACCAGCGCCGGATGCGGAATGGTGGTGCAGCAGCGGGAGCAGATGTCGATCTCGGCCGCGCGCCCAGCCACGTGCAGGCGCCGCATGCGCTGCATTTCCGCCGAATTCCAAATCGCCGCCAGCGGCTGTTCGCCGATGCGGCCCACCGGCGCGCCGTCCAGCATGTAGCTCTGACAGCAGGGATACACGTCGCCCGATTGCTTGACGTACATCGGGCCGCGCCAGAGATAGTGGCAGGGATATTTCCAGTCGGCGGCGGCATGGCCGGCGTCGGGGCGCATCAGGTTGGTCTCGTCTTCCTTGATGCGCACCTGGTCGATACCCGGCAGATCTTTCCAGAAACGAATGAAGTCGTCCACCTCGCCGGCGTTGCGCTCCATACGCACCATCTGCACGACTACCTGCATTTTCGACTGGCGCTCGTGTTTCATGCGGGCGAAACGGACAAAGTTGTCACGCACTTTTTCGAAGCGCGCGCCTTTGCGATAGTATTCGAAGCTCTCTTTGGTCGAGCCGTCGAAGCTGAGCGTGATGTGCTCGATGCGGGTATCGAGCAAACGAGCGGAAGTTTTCTCATCGAGAAACGTGCCATTGGTCGAGAGCAGCGTCGAGATGCCGTGCTGCTCGCAGTATTCGATGCGGTCGAAAATCTTGGCGTCCATGAAGGGCTCGCCCAGGCCGATCAGCATCATGTGCTCGGCGGACGCGCCCGATTCCTCGACCAGGCGATTGAAAATCTCATCCGCCATATCCGCCTTGGGCTGCAGGTGTGTTTCCCGCGGGCACATCGGGCAGTACAGGTTGCACTTGGCCGTGGTTTCGACGATATACTCCACCGGCTGCGCGCGCAGATCGCTACGCCGCCCAAGGTATCCCCACAGCAATTTGGCCCGGTTCCAGGCGCGCATTCGGATGTCTCATTGTAGCTTTTACTACAATTGAGGGCACAGCCATGAATGTCACAGTGACGGGCGCTTCGGGATTTATAGGCCGGCGGCTCGTCGCTGCGCTTACCAAAGATGCCCACACGGTTCGCGCTTTGCGCCGGGCGGATTGGGACACGCTCGCCGGCGAGCCTCCGCCGGATGCTCTGGAAAATGCCGATGCCGTGGTGCATTTGGCGGGCGAACCTGTCGCCCAGCGATGGACCGCGGAAGCTAAGCGCAAAATTGCCGCCAGCCGTCTGGAAGGCACGCGCAACCTGGTGACCGCGCTTTCCACGCTTTCGCGCCGCCCGGCGGTGCTCGTTTGCGCCTCTGCCATAGGCATCTATGGGAACCGCGGCGACGAAGTGCTCACTGAAGCTTCTTCCGCCGGCACCGGATTTCTGGCCGATGTCTGTCGCGATTGGGAGAAGCAGGCGAGCCTGGCCGAAGCGCTGGGCATTCGCGTGGTGAACCTGCGAACGGGCATCGTTCTCGGGGCCGATGGAGGCGCGCTCGCGAAAATGCTGCCGCCGTTTAAGGCTTTCGTGGGCGGACGGCTGGGCTCGGGAAAGCAGTGGATGTCCTGGATTCACGTGGACGATTTGGTGGCGCTGATCATTCACGCTATCCGGAAACCGGTTTCAGGGGCAGTCAACGGCACCGCGCCGAACCCGGTGACGAATACCGCGTTCACGCGCGAGCTGGCAGGGGCGCTGGGCCGGCCCGCGCTGTTTCCGGCGCCCGCGTTCGCGCTGAAGCTGATGTTGGGAGAGATGTCGGAAATCCTGCTGGGCAGCCAGCGCGTGCTGCCCAAGGCCGCCGAGGGCACCGGATTCCGTTTTGCGTTTCCGGAGCTGGCGCCCGCCCTGCGCAATATTCTGTAAGTGGGGCAGGTCCCCGACCTGCCGTTTTCTTAGTCAAGCTGGCAGGCCGGGGACCTGCCCCACCCTAGTGATACGATGTTCGCTATGCGTCGCGCGATTCTGCTGTTACCGCTATTCCTAATCGCTTCCTCCGGCCAGAAATCCGGCGGGATTCGCGAGATCAAGCTTGCCGATTTGCACGACAAGATCGAAGGCGGCTGGGCGGGGCAAATGATTGGCGTCAGTTTCGGCGCGCCCACGGAATTCCGTTTTCGCCAGCAAATCAATGAAGGTGAGCTGCCGAAGTGGACTGTCGACAGCGTCTCAAACGCCATCGATCAGGATGATCTCTATGTCGACATGACCTTCGCCAAAGTGCTGGATGCCAAGGGTCTCGACGCCACCAGCGACGATTTCGGCGCCATGTTTCGCGATGCCAAATATCAGCTCTGGCACGCCAACTTGGGAGCGCGTCGCGCCCTGAAGCGCGGCGTCAAAGCGAGCCTCAGCGGCAGTCCGAAGTACAACTCGCACGCCAACGACATCGATTTCCAAATTGAAAGCGACTTCATCGGCCTGATGGCGCCCGGGCTGCCGCGGGCGTCGAATGATTTGTGTCTGCGCGCGGGCCGGGTCATGAATTACGGCGATGGCATCTACGGCGGCATGTTCGTTTCCGGCATGTACGCGGCCGCATTTTTTGAAACCGATGTGCGCAAAGTGGTCGAAGCGGGTCTGGCGTGCATGCCGCCGAAGAGTCCGTACGCGCTGCTCATCTCGGATGTGCTGGCCTGGTCCAAACAATATCCCACCGACTGGCGCAAAGTCTGGCATTTGCTCACCGACAAATGGGACAAGCGCGAACCCTGCCCGGAAGGCGCGCTGCGGCCGTTCAACATAGACGCCAAACTGAACGGCGGCTACATCGCGCTGGGGCTGCTTTACGGCAAAGGCGATTTCTGGAACACGCTGGAGATTTCCACGCGCGCGGGGCAGGATTCAGACTGCAATCCATCCAATGCCTGCGGGATTCTTGGCGTGATGATGGGGTACAAGAAGATTCCAGAGCAGTGGCGCAGCGGTATCCCCAAGCTCGCCGACACAAAATTTAATTACACGGATTTTTCGTTCCACACGATCGTGGACAGCACGCAAAAGCGGGCGATCGAGTTGGTGAAGCGCAATGGCGGCAAGCTTGAAGGCGACCGGCTGCAGGTGAAAGTGCAAGCGCCCAAGGCCGCCGAGATGGAGCTCTGGGACGATTACGGATCGCCCGTCGAGCGGATCGCCGCAACCGACTCCCGCTGGAAATGGAAAGGCAACTGGGGAGAGCGCAAGAACGCGCCCGGCAAGACTTCCGCGGCCAAAGGGGCTGAAGCGGCAATTGCTTTTGAAGGTACCGGCGTCATTGTCGCTGGCGCCTACCTGCCGAGCGGCGGCAAAGCCGACGTCTATCTGGATGGCAAGCTGGATAGCACGGTGGACGTTTATCCTGACGAGAGCAATATCAAGACCGGGGAATCGGTGTGGCACGCGTTTGGGTTGAAGAATGGCCGGCACGAGGTGCGGGTAGTGGTTCGCGGGGAAACCTACACCGGGTCGACTGGGAGCGAGATCAACATAGCGGATTTAGTGGTTTTCCGATAAAAAGACAACTTCATTTCTCGCAGAGGCGCAGAGAACGCAGAGAAAACCAAGACAAGAATATTTAGTGGTGTTTTCTCCGCGTCCTCTGCGAGAAATTCTTGGTTTTTTGTTACTATAGAAAGGTTATGGGACTTCCGAATGTAAAGCGGTTCCGGCCTTTTTGCCCGACCTGCAATGAAGCTTTCACGCTGATGGCTGTGCTTCCCAAGGACGCCAACGTCGATGCGTATTTGACTGACGCCGTAGCCCGGCACGATCACAAGGCGTGGCAGGAAGCCAAACAGGCAACCTTCAAGATTCGCGTCGGCCAACAGAAGCAGAAAAAGGCGAAGTAGTTTTCTACAAGCGGGCCCGCAATGCACGCAGGGCTCGCAATCCCTCCTGCGCAACCTGGTCATCGGCGTCGTGGCTGAGTTTTTCCAGATACGGCACGGATTCCTGATCCCCGCTGCGAGCTAATACGCCGGCGAGCTGGATTTTTTCGTCCTTGGTGGCGTTAGGCAGGCCCTGATACAGGAGCGCCCGCACCGCGGGATCGCGCGCCGCTTCCACAAGGTAAGGACCCGCCACGCCGTGATACGCGGCCGAGTTGAGCGTGTTGATCAACAATTGCAGCGGGCTGAATTCGGAAAGCTCATGCTGCCCCAGCATCACCAGCGCGAACGCTTGGGCGAGCCTGGGCGCGCGCTTTTCCTCATCTTTGTAGACGGTTTCGATGGCCGCCAGGTCCGCCGGATTGCGCAGGCGGGCATAGCCTTCGGCGGCTGCCGCGCGCATGCCTTCATCCTTGTCGTTGAGATAGCGCGCGTAAATTTCGCGGTTGCCCTCCGCGGGAAGCATCGCAATGGCGGTGAGCGCCGCGCGGCGAACCTTGTTATTTCTTGCCCGCCGGATCGCATCCATCAGGTCGGGGATGGAATCTTTGTTCTGCAACAAACCGGTGGTCTCGATGGCGGCGATTTGCACTTTCTCATCCAGATCGTGCAGCAGGAACGCAATCTTGGGAGCGGCGGACTGGTCGCGAATCTTCTGCAGCGCGACTAACGCTTCGTAGATCACTTCGCTGTTCTTGGTGCGGATGGCGGCGATCAGATCGTCCACCGCTCCGCGCCCGCGCAGAATTCCCACGGCTCTGGCGGCGCTGGCGCGCGATTCAATGCTCGAGCCGGCATGGGCCTGTCTACCCAGCGCTGCGATCACATCCGGCCGCACTTCCACGAACGAGTCGATCACCTGGTCGTTGACGTCGGTGAACTTGGCTTTGATGCTGGTGCCGACGCGGCGCAGCGATGCGCTCAAGCCGGTGCGCACATAGCCGGGCAGGTAGAAATTCACCAGGCCTTCGGCGGCGCGAATCTGCACTTCTGCGTCGTTGTCGGCAGTGGCTTGAATCAGCGGCGTCAGGCTGTCTTTGCCGCCGATTTCAACCATGGCCTTGACGGCCTCCACGCGAATTTCCAGATCAGGGTTCTTGAGCAACTCCTGCAGTTGGGGAATGGCGGTTGACCCCTGCTTGGCAAGGGCGCGGACGTCTTTGGGCCGCAGCGGTTCCTCGGCGAAACCGGCGGTTAGCAACAGGACAAAAATCGCCAGAAGACGCGCAACACATCGGACAGCAGGCATATTTTCAAGGTAGCACGCGAACTTAGCGAACGAACTCGACAGTTGCGCGGTGCGGAATCAGCCCTGCCTCATAGCCCAGGTCGAGCAGCTTCTGCGCGGCCACCGGAATCACGTCGCCGCAATCCAGGGTGTAGTGGTTCACGTACATGCCGACGAACTTGTCGGCCAGCCTCGCGTCCATGTCGCGGGCGAATTGCAGAGCGTAGGACAGCGCTTCTTCGCGATTATCCAAAGCGTACTGGATGCTTTCGCGCATCATGCGGCAGCACTCGCTCTGAATGTCGGGCGCCAGCGACCGCAGCAGCACATTGCCGCCCAGCGGCAGCGGCAGGTCGAATTGGGTCTTCCACCAGCGGCCGAGATCGAGCACTTTGTGAAAGCCCTTGCGCGAATACGTCAGCTGCGCTTCATGGATGATCAGGCCGAGCTCGGCGGCGCCCTCTTCCACGGCTTCCGGAATTTTGTCGAAGGGCGTGACCACGGGTTCGAAATCCGCTTCGATGATTTTGAGCGCCAGATAGGCCGATGTCATCTTGCCCGGAATGGCGATGCGTTTGCCCTTGATGTCTTCGGGCTCCATGGGGTGGGCGGCGATCAGCATCGGGCCATAACCATCGCCAATGCTCGATCCGCTGGCCATCAGCACGTACTTATCAGACACATAGGGATACGCGTGGTAGGAAATCGCGGTGAGGCCGTACAGCCCCTCCATCGCCTTGCGATTGAGCGATTCGATGTCCTCCAGCACATGCCGGAAGGTCACCTTGGGCGAGCGGATCTTTCGCGTCGCCAGCCCGTAAAACATGAACGCGTCATCGGAATCCGGGCTATGGGCGCTGACAATTTCCTGGGGAGACGGTGTCATACCTTGAGGAAGAATCTCTCCAGTATCACACACGAGTGAGGGAGTGCGGAGGGCGCGGACGCGAAAAGGGCGGTCAGCTAATTTCGTCCGCAGTCTCGAGGGTCGCGTTGCCAGCCATCAGGTACGCGCACGAGCGCGAAAGCGCGGCGCCTACTGCTTTGAACCGCGCAAAGTCCGGCCGGTCGTCACTCTCTCACTTCCTGACTGCGGGCGAAGGCTAACCGCCCTCTCCCTGGTCCGGTTCTATTGATACCTCCCGCTCGATCGGAGGAAATTCAATTTCCGATTCCAGAGGTATTCTGCGTCCACGCGATGCGGTTGTCAATCCCTAAAATACCCGAGCATAATGGGACTGAGTGGGGTCCCCGACCTGCCGTCTGGAATCTTGTAGAAGAGGCAGGTCGGGGACCTGCCCCACAAAAGCCATCTCATGTTCAGTAAGTTGTTCGGTAGCAAGCCCGTTCCGTTGACCGGCGCTCCGCCCGTGCGCCGCCAGAAGACCTATTCCGCACAGAGCGGCTACGTGTATCAGTACTATTACGAGGGACAGCGGCCCACTCGCCCGCAGCGCGGCGTCGAATTTGTTTTCGATGTTTCGGCCGATCGCAAGACTTCAAGCGCGGTCTCGGTTCTGGTGCCGGAAGACGTGGTCGAATCCTGGGAGCGCGATCACGGCCGCGCGCTCAATTCCACCGAGCGCTATGCCATCGCCAAAATGGCGTTGTTCCAGGCGTTCGATCAAAGGGAAAGCCCGGCGGGCATGGGCGCGCCGGTACGCGTGGACGCGGCGGCGGCCGCCGAAATCCTGCGAACGCTCGAGATTGACTAAGCTATCATGTAGACGGCTTATGTCCATGCCCCCAATCCCGACGCTGCTCGATCATCTGGGAAACCGGCCGGTCTCGTTCTATCCGCCGATCTTGAACATCGAGCACAACGAATGGTTTTTCAGGCGCGCGACGTGGTCAGAGCTGCTGGTGGTGAACTCGCGCACGGCGCAGGAGATCTGGATTCCCCGGCGCTTCCTGGGCGAGATTTCGCAAATCGAAGATCCGGTCGTCATCGTGGGCCTGGTCAAAGAGCTGGAGTACCGCATGGGCGCGGTGTGGCCGTACCAGCGCCGCGTAATCGAAATGCCGATCGCGGTCGGCGACACCATGCGCACCGCGCAGCGGCCGCTGGAGGCTCCGGCGCCGGTGGTCGGCATCCGGCTGGAATCGAGCACGGATTCGCGCATTGGCCGGTTGATCCTGGTGACGGTGGCCATCGGTATTGTAGCCAGCCTGGTCGCCATCACGGTACTGCGCGACGGGATTCCACGGCCTCGCATTCGCTACACGGCGAGCGATCAGGACTTCTTGCAACTGGGCCGCGATGACGATTACTTTGCGGTGGTGCGCAAGCTGGGAGCGCCGTCGGCTGAGCGCTGGCAAACCGAAACCGGGGAGATTCAATACCGCGGCCTCTGGTACAAGGGGCGCGGTTACATAGTGATTCTGATGGGCGGCAACCGGCGCGACGCGCGCTACATCGGCACGGTGGATGATAATTGGAATCCGGTTCACGACGTGGCATTACCGAGCGGCGGGACCACGCGATCCATGCTGCGAGGCATAAAAAAATTCTGAAAATCGTATGAAAAAATTCTTGGGACATTTCCTTTGGGTTGTGATTGCCTTGGCCGCGGCGTTTTTTCTTGCCGGGATTGCGCTCAACCGCGGCGAGCATATCAACTCCATCTGGCTGGTGCTGGCGGCCTGCTGCACGTATTTGCTGGGGTACCGCTTCTATGGCAAATTCATCGCCGCGCGCGTAATGGCGCTGGACGACGCGCGCGCCACCCCCGCCGAGCGGCTGCGCGACGGCCACGATTTCGAGCCCACCAATAAGTGGATCGTCTTCGGCCATCACTTCGCGGCCATCGCCGGGCCGGGACCGCTGGTGGGGCCGGTGCTCGCGGCTCAATGGGGCTATCTGCCGGGGACGCTGTGGATCATCATCGGCGCGGTGCTGGGCGGGGCGGTGCAAGATTTTGTGGTGTTGTTTGCTTCTCTCCGCCGTGACGGCAAAACCCTGGGACAGATGGCGCGCGAGGAGATCGGCAAAGTGGGCGGTTTCGTAGCGCTGATCACGGTGCTGCTGATCATGACCATTCTGCTGGCGGTGGTGGCGCTGATCGTCGTCAATGCGCTGAGCGCCAGCCCGTGGGGAACGTTCACCATCGCCGCCACCATTCCGATCGCCTTGTTCATGGGAGTGTACATGCGCTACTGGCGTCCGGGAAAAGTGCTCGAAATTTCCGGCATCGGGTTTCTTCTGGTGCTGGCTAGTATTTTCGGGGGCCAGTGGGTCGCGCAATCATCTACGTGGGCCCCGGTTTTTACGCTGACGCCAATCACCTTGGCGCTGGCCATCATGCTCTACGGGTTTTCCGCGAGCGCGCTCCCGGTGTGGATGCTATTGGCCCCGCGCGATTATCTCAGCACGTTCGTCAAACTGGGCGTGGTGATTATGCTGGGCGTCGGAATTCTCTTCGTCCGTCCCGAATTGCAGATGCCGGCCTTCACCCGGTTCACCGACGGCAGCGGGCCTGTGGTAGCCGGCAAGATTTTTCCATTCTGCTTCATTACCATCGCCTGCGGCGCGATTTCCGGATTTCATTCGCTGATTTCCTCCGGCACCACTCCCAAGCTGTTGGCCAAAGAGGGCCATGTTTTGCCGGTGGGGTACGGCTCGATGTTGCTGGAAAGCTTTGTGGCGATCATGGCCATGATCGCGGCCTCCGTGCTGCAGCCGGGCGTGTACTTCGCCGTCAACTCTCCGGCGGGCGTCATCGGGACTACGCCGGCGGCCGCGGTGGCAACGGTTTCGGCATGGGGTTTCCCGGTCACGGTCGCGGACATGGAAGGCCTGGCACGCAGCGTGGGGGAACACACGCTGTTCTATCGCGTGGGCGGGGCGCCTTCACTCGCATTAGGCATGGCGCACATCTTCGCGCAAACCGGAGGCGGGCAGGCGATCCTGGCCTTCTGGTATCACTTCGCCATCATGTTTGAGGCGCTCTTCATACTCACCATCCTCGACGCCGGGACCCGTGTGGGACGCTTCATGCTTGCCGACTTGGGTGGCCACTTCTACAAGCCTTTCGGTCAGATTCACTGGATGCCGGGCGTCATCGGCGGCAGCGCCATTGTCGTGATGGCGTGGGGCTACTTCCTCTACCAGGGTGTGCGCGATCCGTTGGGCGGCGTCAATTCGCTCTGGCCGCTGTTCGGCATCGCCAACCAGTTGCTGGCCACGATCGCGCTGGCTGTGGCTACGACCATTCTGCTCAAGATGCACCGCACACGCTTTGTCTGGATCACGAGCCTGCCTTTGGTTTGGCTGGTCTCGGCGACTTTTACAGCGGCGTATCAGAAGATTTTCTCGCCGGTGCCGCGCATTGGCTTCCTGGCGCAGGCCGAGGTGCTCGAAGCCGCGCTTCGTTCCGGAACGCTGACGGCCGCGCAGGCGGCTCAAACCCGTACGTTGATCTTCAATGCCAATCTGGATGCGGTCCTGTGCGGGATTTTCATGATCTTGGTGGCCGTGATCCTGGTGGATTCCTTGCGCTTATGGGTTGGGATTCTGCGCGGCACCCGCGAATCCACGGTGCGCGAGGCGCCGTTCGTGCTTACGCGCCTGAGTGCGGAGGAAATATGAAGCCACTGCTGGCGCTGGGCAGATTTGCGCTGGAATTGCTGCGGGAATTATCGGACGAGAATGCCTATCAGCGGCACCTGGCGGCGCACGGCCGAGTGCACTCACCCGCTGAATGGCGCCGCTTTTCCGATGATCTGATGAAGGCTAAGTATCTTCGCGCCAAGTGCTGCTGAGTGGGGCAGGTCCCCGACCTGCCCGCTTGGCTAAGAATAGGCAGGTCGGGGACCTGCCCCACTTAGAAGGGGAAGATCAGCTTTAGGCCCGCGTGCTGAGCGAAGGGCAGGAAATCGCGATCGCGAGTAAGCAGTGGAACCGAGGCATCGATGCAGGATCGGGCCAGGAGCGTATCCGCAAGTTTCGGGCGGAAGTTTCGCTTAAGCAGGCCCGCACGGGTCAGGCCTGCCCGCTGCCAGAAGCCCGGTCTCAAGTCCAGCACCGGAATCGCTTGAATAAGGCGTCCGTGCGCTTCCTTAAAGCCCGGATTGCTAAAAAGCTCCGACACGACCACCGGCGATAGGATGAGTGTCTTCTCCTGCAGGCGCTCATCGAGCATCATTACGTCCTGGCCGTCTTCGTCCTGAAAGAAGGCCACCCACGAGCTGGTATCAGCGCAGGTCAGATCAATCCCGTCGAAGGTCCCGCAGGAAATTCGCGGGGAACTTTATCTTGCCGCGAAGGCCACGAAGTTCTTCATAGGCCTCGGCGGCGGCAATATTCTCAAGACCCTTGCGGATGGTTGGCGTGATGCCTTGCCCGGACGCCTTGACCGCACGGTACAGCAGGTCCTTGGGCAGCATCACCGTGACCTTGCGCATTTCCTGACGTTGCATACGGCCATTATACCGTATAGCCATACGGCATTTTAGGCGCGAGGCACTTCGCTCATCAACGCCAGCAAGTTATTCTCGGAATCGCGGAAAAAGCCCATCCAAAGATCGTGGGACTCCATCTTGGCGATCAGGTGCGGCTTGGCCTCGAAGTGCACTCCGCGTTTGGCCAGGGTCTCATGCGTGGCTTGAATATCGTCTACTTTGTAATAGATGATCGAGCCGGGATGGTCGAATTCCGGCTTCTCGGGCAAACCCAGCATCAGCCGGATGCCGCCGCAATCGAAGAACGCGAGCTTAGGGACAGTGAACAGATGCTTCATGCCCAGCGTATCGCGATAAAATGCGACGGCGCGCTCCAGGTCATGCGCGTTGACTGAAATTTGTCCGATCTTTGCCAGCATCTTTCACTCCTCCGCTCAGGCGCGGCCGCCATGTTCGCTCAAAAATTGCACCATTTTATCCATCTTGGCGCGCCGGGCCGCGGCCAACGGCGTTCCGCCTTTTGAGGCGGCATTGACTTCGGCGCCGCGCTCCAGCAGCAGCTTGGCCAGATCGAGATGTCCTCTGGCCGCGGCAAAATGAAGCACCGTCTGGCCGAAGCCGCGCGTATGGATATCGGCTCCGGCATCCAGCACAAATGCCGCGATATCCACCCGCTCCTTACCGAGGGCAGTATACGCCAGAAGCGGCAGATCGTGCGCGCCGCGCTCGCGCAAACAGTTCGTGTCGCCCTTCACAATGGACTTCACCATGTCCGCCATGCCCAGCATCGCGGCGGTACAGGCGGAGACGGGTGAACCGAGATCAGCCAGATATTCCGCCATGTCGACGCGGCCCATGTGCGCGGACGCCTCAATCGCCAGCTCGTCCCAAGTGGCGCGCGTGGCCAGCAGCGCCGGGCACAGCTTGTAAAGCTGCTTCACTTTATCGAAATCAAAATGGGCGAAGGTGATGAACTGGTTAATGAAATCCTGGGGCAGGCCATTGGTGTCATCTCGGGTCACCGGGTTGCCACGCGCATCCTGCGTATAGCGGCGGCCGTAGTACGCCCGCTCAATCGTCGATGCGTTTCTCAACACGGCGACGGCGTCGCCGGTAGCGGCGTCGATATCGCCCGCCTCGACGACCGCGCCGCGATGGATCAGCAGCCTGGCCGCCGGGCCATTGCCGCGGGCCGCAGCCAGATGTAGCGCCGATTTGCCATCTTTACGCTTAGCGTTGGGATCGGAAGCGTTGCCCGCCAGGGTTTGGGTGGACTCTAAGGCCGCGGCGAGATCGGGATGGTCGACCGCCGCCAGCAGCGGGCTCTCGGGGCCGGCACTCAGGTCGGCGCCGCGTCCGCTGAGGAACATCACCATGTCCGGCTGCCCGCCGGCCGTCGCGAAATGCATGGGCGTGCGTCCATCGGCGGACCGGGCGCGGGCAATACCGGGTGTGGCATTCGACAGCTCGGTAGCCTGCTTGATGTTGCCGCTTACGGCAGCCTCGAAGATGTCGAGGACCAGGCCGCGTGCTGCCAGGGCTTCGGCGGTTTTGGGCTGCCTGGCGAGACACGCCAGCGTGTAGACGGAGTTGCCACGAGCGTCGCGGGCGTAAAGCAGACCCGGATCGCCGTCGAGATATTTGTTGACCGCGGCGATGTCTCCGGCGACTACGGCTGCACGAAATTTTTCCGAATCCAATACTGGAACGGCTTGGGGCGGCTGGGGCTGAGCAGCGTTGGCGACGCCAACCGCGGCTGCTGCGCCAATGATGAACTTCCGTCTATTTTCTGCCATGTCTCAGGATGGTCACCAATCGAAAAATAGGCAAGACAAGGCGCCTTATTTTTGTATTAGCGAACAACTAGCCTTGCAGCAAAGACTTGCGCGGACATGTTATCAAGCGTGATGGTTTAGGCGGGCCGTTTGCAGCCGGTTCGGCAAGGCAGGGCCGTATACTGGTGTCGTGTCTCCCACCCTGGCCGACGTGCGGCTGCTCCGCTTCGGCGCATTTGAGCTCGATCCGCACAAAGGCGAGCTGCGTAAAGCCGGGATGCTGGTGAAGCTTCCGCCGCAGCCGTTCCAGGTGCTGCAACTGCTGGCGGCAGCTTCGGGCGAACTGCAGACCCGTGAGCAAATCCAACGCGAGGTGTGGGGCAACGATACATTTGTCGATTTCGACCGGAACCTGAACGTGTGCATGGCGCAGATTCGCGCCGCGCTGAACGACGACGCCGATTCACCCCGCTTCGTGCAAACGGTTCCGCGACGCGGGTATCGATTCGTCGCGCCGGTGGAGCGCGTGACGGCCGCCGAACCGGCGGCGCCCGCCGTGGCGGTCGTGCCGGAGCGGAAGAGGCCGATGGCACTCATCGCGGGCCTGATTTTGGCGCTGGCGGCCGCTGCGTACCTGGGCTGGCGCGCCCGTCCGCCGGTATCGGTGGGGCGCCCGCTACTCGCGGTGCTGCCGATGGAAAATCTCAGCGCCGATGTGAATGACGGCCGGTTTATCGATGGCCTTACCGAAGAGCTGATCAGCCAGCTTGGCGGATTGCATCCCGGCCGGCTGGGCGTCATCGCGCGCAGCTCGGTGATGCGGTATAAGGGCGCACACAAGAGCATCGATCAAGTGGCGCGTGAGCTGGCCGTGAATTACGTGGTGGAAGGAACCGTACAGCGCAGCGGCGCGCGCGTGCGCGTTACGGCGCGGCTCATACAGACCGCGGATCAGGCGCAGGTCTGGACCGGAACTTTCGAGCAGGACGCCGCGAATTTGTTCGACCTGGAGCAGGAGACCGCCGCCCGCATCGCCGCCGCCGTTACGAAACAGCTCTTCCCTGCCGCGCCGTCGAATGCAACAAATTCCGGTACGCGCGATCGCGCCGCGTGGGAGGCGTATCGCAACGGGCGCTATCTTTCGCACAAAGAAAGCCGCGCCGATGTGGAACGCAGCATCGAATATTTCGAGGATGCCACGCGCCGCGATCCGGCGTTCGCCGCCGCTTACGCGGGCCTGGCGGAAACGTGGGTCATGCTGGCGCGTTCGGGAGCGCGTCCGGCGAACGATGCGTTCAAGCAGGCGCGCGCCGCCGCCGAAAAAGCGATTGCGTTATCTGAAGCCGACGCCGAAGGTCACAATGCTCTGGCCAACAGCCTCTTCTGGCGCGAGTGGCAATGGAGCGATGCGGAGCGCCATTTCCAGCGGGCCATCGCCATCAACCCCAGCTTTTCGCCGGCGCATCACGATTACGCCTGGTTTCTGGTGGCGGTGGGACGCACCGAAGACGGCTTAGCGGCGCTGCGGCGCGCCATTGCGCTCGATCCGTTATCGGCGCGCATCAACATCGATGCCGGATGGCTGCTGCTGCAAGCCCATCGCTTTACGGATGCCGCCGTGCAGGCGCGCCGCACTCTTGCGCTGGAGCCCGGCCTCGCCGAAGCGCAGGCATGCCTGAGCCGCGCGCTTGAATATCAGGGGAAATTCCGGGAGGCGATGACGCAACTGATTGCGATCCTGCCGCCTTCACCGGTACGCGATGAGATGGCTAAGCTGGACGCAAAAGCCGCGCTCGATCGCTTCCATCGCGCGCGGCTCGCGCGGCCCGGCAGCCCGTACAGCGCGGCCGCGGAGCACGCCGCACTTGGCGAAACAGCGCTCGCCCTCGATTCACTCGACGCGGCGTATCAGGAGCATAGCTTCATGATGACGCTGTTGCGAGCCGACCCGGCATTTAGCACTTTGCACAGCGAGCCGCGCTTCCGCGAGCTGGTGCGCAAAATGGGCTTTCCGTAAGCTATTTCGCGCCGTAGCCGGCTGGCAAAACTTTGTGGGGATCGATGCGGATTTGCAGGTACACGATCTGATCCGAATCAATCTCGCTGAACCAGTGCGGCGTGTTGGGCGGAATGAGCACCACATCGCCGGGCGCGAGCTTACGGCTCACGCCGCCCTTAATCGCGCCACCGCCGGTGCTGGGACCGTTGAGAACCTTGACGACCGGGTGATCGGGCGGATATTCTTTCGGATTGTCCAGCGTGCCGCCGGTGACCAGCGTCGCGAAGCCGGAGATGATGTGGTAGACCTCAGTGATTTCGCTGTGCTCGATGCCGTTCAGCGTTTTCCCGCCTAGAGTCATGGCGCGATGCACCACGCCGATGCCGACGTTGTATTCACCATTAACGTTCACGACGCGAATGGCCTGATCGCTGACCGCGGCGGAGGCCGTTTTCTGCACGGTGTACAGAATTTCGGCGTTGGGAATGTCGACGGCCGTGCCGCGCGGCAAGTGCTGGGCCGGAGGCGGAGTTGGCGTCTGCGCCTGGAGGGACAGCGTGAACAGAAGTGCCAGGAAACCTCGAGTTACTTTTTGCATGCGCATAGCATATCACTAGGCGCGCGTGAGCTTTCCCAGGATCACGGGGCGGTGCGCGCCCGTGGCGGAAGGTAGATTCGAGGCCCGGCCGCGCTGGGTTTCACGCGCCAGCACGGCGAATGCGATCGCCTCTTTGGCGTCCGGGTTGATGCCGTACGCCGCGGTGGTTTCGATGGCGATTTCCGGCAGAAACGCCTGCAGATAGGCCATGAGGCGCCGGTTGTGAACGCCGCCGCCGGAAACAATGAGGTCATCGACCGGCATGCGCGCTTTGACAATGCCTTCGATGGCGCGCGCGATGGTGGCGGCGGTGAGCGCGGTGGCGGTGGCGATCAAATCGGGAAGCGAACGGCCATTGGCTATCAAGGTGCGGACGAACTCCGCGCCGTATTGCTCACGGCCTGCGGTCTTCGGTGGCTGGCGCCGGTAGTAGCGGTCGGCGAGCAGACGGTCGAGCAAGTTGCGGTCGATCTTGCCGCGCGCGGCGATGCGTCCATCGCGGTCAAAGCGTTGGCGGCCTCTGGTGAATTCGGCGGTGAGTGCGTCGATCACCATATTGCCCGGCCCGGTGTCGAAGGCGATGACTTGCTCTGGCGGGGAGCCGGCCGGGATCGCGGTGAGATTCGCGATGCCGCCGATGTTGAGCGCGACGCATCCGCGTTTCGGGTGGCGGAAAAGCAGGTAATCGACATAGGGCACCAGCGGGGCGCCCTGGCCGCCGGCGGCGATGTCGCGCGAACGAAAATCCGAAACCACCGAAATGCCGGTGAGTTCGGCGATGACGGCAGCCTCGCCGATCTGCAGCGTGGCGGAAACCGGATGGCCGAGAAACTTGGCAGCGTCCCCCTGGTGATAAATGGTCTGGCCGTGGCAGCCGATCAGGGAGATCGATTCCATGGGAACGCCATGACGGCGGCATGTTTCGCGGACGGCGCCGGCGTACAGCCGGCCGAGCAGAAAATCTGTTTGGGCGATAGCCGCGGTGTGGGTCTGACAATTGGAAACGGCGAGAATCGCCGCGCGCACGGCCGGTGAATAGGACATGGTGTGGAAAGCGATGGTGTTGATTTTCGCGCCGTTGAGATCGACGACAGCGACGTCGATCCCATCGAGCGAAGTGCCGCTCATGATACCGGCTACTCGCAAGGTTTTTTCAACTCCTGCTGCAATTCGTTCAGCAATTGCAGGGCTTCGATGGGCCGCAGCTCATCCAGCTTGAGCTCGCGAATGCGCTCGGCGAGGGCGTGTCCGACGGGCTCAAACAGGCGGATTTGCATGGGCTCGGCGGCGCGCGGAGCTAGTTCCCCCGTTACCTCGCGCTCACTTTGCTCGTGATATTTCAACACTTCGCGGGCGCGCTCGATGACGGCCAACGGCAGGCCGGCAAGGCGCGCGACTTCGATGCCATAGCTGCGGTCGGCTTTGCCCGGCTCGACTTTGCGCAGGAAAATGATGCGGTCGCCGGCTTCCTTAACCGCGACTTGCAAGTTGCGCACGCCCTCAAGCTGGTCGGCAAGCTCGGTGAGCTCGTGGTAATGGGTGGCGAAAAGCGTCTTGGCGCGGGTGCGGGTATGGATGTGCTCGATCACCGACCAGGCGAGCGCCAGGCCGTCATAGGTCGCCGTGCCGCGGCCGATTTCGTCCAACACAATGAAGCTGCGCGGCGTGGCAGTGTTCAAAATGACGGCGGTTTCGGTCATCTCAACCATGAAAGTGGAACGGCCGCGCGCCAGATTATCGGACGCGCCGATGCGCGTGAAAATGCGGTCGATGATAGGCAACGCGGCGGACTCGGCGGGAACAAACGAACCCATTTGCGCCAGAATCGCGATGAGCGCGGCTTGACGAAGATAGGTCGATTTGCCGCCCATGTTGGGACCGGTGATGATGGCGATCAGGTTGGAGGTTGAGTTCAGAAACAAGTCGTTGGGGATGAAGCGGCCGGCTTCCTGATCGGCGAGGCGTTCGATCACCGGATGGCGCCCGCCGGCAATGCGCATGGTGTCGTCGTTAGAAAAAGTGGGACGCGCGTAGCGATTCTCGGCGGCTACCTGGGCGAGCGCGGCGGTGACATCCAGCTCCGCGATGGCGCGCGCGGTGGCTCGAATGCGCTGCGCGTGGTCGGCGGCGTGGCGCCGGACCTCGGTGAAGATTTCTCTTTCCAGCGTAAGGATCTTCTCCTCGGCATCCAGCACTTTGCGTTCGTAGTCTTTGAGCTCGGGCGTGGTGAAGCGCTCGGCATTCACCAGGGTTTGTTTGCGTTCATAATCGGCCGGCGCCAGGTGCATGTTGGCTTTGGAAATTTCGATGTAGTAGCCGAAGACGTTGTTGAAGCGGACTTTGAGCGAGCCTATCCCTGTGCGTGTGCGTTCGCGCGCCTCAATCTGCGCGATGTACTGGCGGCCATTCTGGCTAAGGTCGCGCAACTGGTCGAGCTCCGCATTGTAGCCGGAGCGGATGGAGCCGCCATCGGCGAAATTCAAGGGCGGGGCATCGGCGATGGCTTCGAGAATGCGGTCGCGCACTTCGGGAATTTCGTCGAGCTGCTCCACAATCAAGCCCAGGCGCGAGGCCAGAGGTTTAGTAAAGCAGCGTTTCAGCGCGGGAATTCTTTCGAGCGATTTCCCTAGCGCCTGCAACTCGCGCGGGCCCGCGGAGCCGATCGTTACTTTCGCCAGGAGCCGCTCGAGATCCATCACGCCGGCTAGCTCTTTGCGCAGGCCGGCGCGCAGTATGGTGTCGGATAACAGATCGCGAACGGCATCGAGGCGCGCATCAATTTCGACGGAATCGAGCGACGGCGCGAGCAGGCGCTGCCGCAAGAGTCGGCCGCCCATGCCGGTCGCAGTCTGATCGATGACTTCGAGTAGCGTCGCGCCTTCGCCGGCAAACTGCGGATCGACTAGCTCCAGATTGCGCACCGTGACGGCGTCCAGCACCATGTCGCCGGCGCGATCGTAAAAGGACGGGCGGTCCAGATGATCGAGCGCGGCGCGCTGCGTGTCCTGCAGATAATGGAGAATGGCGCCCGCCGCGCATACTGCCGCCGGGCGCCCCGCCAGGCCGCAGCCGTCGAGGGTCAGCAGCTTGAAATGATCGCGCAGCGTGCGGTCGGCATAATCGAAGCTGAAAATCCATTCTTCGAGCTCGGTGCGCAGAATGCGGGCAGTGGGTTCCTGGCCGGTCAGCAGCGGCAGGCCCGCGGCTACCAGCACTTCACGGGCGCCGATTTGTTCGAGCGCGGCCGTGACCTCAGCCGCGGCCAGCTCGGCGACGCGGAACTCGCCGGTAGAAATATCCACGTGCGCCAGGCCGGCGCGTTCGCCGCTGCGGGCTACAGCCGCCAAGTAATTATTTTCGTGCGAGCGCAGCAGGTGGGCGTCGGTGGCCGTGCCGGGAGTGACGATGCGCGTGATCTCGCGCCGGACGAGTTTCTTAGCCACCCGTGGATCTTCCACCTGGTCGCAGATAGCCACGCGATAGCCTTTTTGAATCAGGCGCGCAATGTAGTTTTCGGCGGAATGATAAGGCACGCCGCACATGGGAATGGCCGCGCCCTTTTCCTTGTTGCGCGCGGTGAGCGTGATTTCGAGCTCGCGCGCGGCCGTGACGGCGTCATCAAAAAATAGCTCGTAGAAATCCCCCAGCCGGAACATCAGGAGGGTATTTGGCACCTGCTGTTTGACGGCGTGATACTGCCGCATGAGGGGCGTCGAGGCTTCAGCGGACATGAGACCGGCTAGCGCAGGCGCGCGGCGTGGAAAGCGAAATCAGGCGTAGATCCCGCGGAGCTTGATGGCGAACGCCACGCGGTCGAGCGCCAGCATGTAGGCGGCGGTATGGTTGTTCACGCCGTGCTTTTCAGCGTAATCCACCACCGAATCGAAGCTCGCCACCATGATCTCTTCCAGCTTGCTGTTGACCTCGCTTTCGCTCCAGAACAAGCCCTGGCGATCCTGCACCCACTCGAAATAGGAGACGGTGACGCCGCCGGCATTGGCCAGGATATCCGGAATCACGAAGACTTTTTTGTCCATCAGGATTTCGTCGGCGGCGGGCGTGACGGGCCCGTTGGCGCCTTCGCACAGGATCTTGCAGCGCACGCGATCGGCATTGGCGGAGGTGACCGCATTTTCCGTGGCGGCGGGCAGCAGCACTTCGCAATCCAGAAACATGGCTTCATGGCGGTCGCGATTTTCAGCACCAGGGAAATCGCCTATAGAGCCGGTTTCCTTGCGATGTTCGAGAAGCGCATTGATATCCAGGCCCTTGGGATTATAGACCGCGACGTCGCTCTCGATAATGCAGGTGATTTTGAAGCCCGCGCGCGCCATTAATTTTCCAGCCATGCCGCCCACGTTGCCGAAGCCCTGGATCACGACGCGGGCGTCCGACGGCGCGATGCCCAGTTTCTTGAGAGCTTTTAGCGTGACGATGGTGCAGCCGCGGCCGGTGGCTTCGGGGCGCCCGCGCGATCCGCCCAGATCGAGCGGCTTGCCGGTGACGACGGCGGTTTGCGTGTGGCGCACGTGCATCGAGTACGTGTCCATGATCCACGCCATCACGCGGTCGTTGGTGTTCAAATCCGGGGCGGGGACGTCGCGTTCGGGCCCCAGAAATTCGATAATCTCGGCCGTGTAGCGCCGGGTGATGCGTTCGAGTTCGCCATCGGAGAGCACGCGCGGATCGCAGATGACGCCGCCTTTCGCGCCGCCGAAGGGAATATTCACCACCGCGCATTTCCATGTCATCCACGACGCCAGCGCCCGCACTTCATCGAGAGTGACGTCGGGAGAGAAACGTATGCCGCCCTTGCCGGGGCCGCGGGCGAGCGAGTGCTGCACGCGATAGCCGGTGAATACTTCGAGGCGTCCGTCATCGAGCATGACGGGGATGTGAACCGTGATCTCCTTGGTGGGGCTGCGCAACACTTTGCACAGACCGTCGTCTAAGTTCAGCTTGGTGGCGGCTTCGTCAAACCGTGCTTCGGCCGCCAGCCACGGATTGGTTTCCTGCTCGAGCGTCAGCACCGAGGGGGTCATCAAAAATCCTCCGGTCCTATTATGCCTTTAGGGTATCGTGCGTTCCAAATCACAAGGAAAACTTATTTTACCGCCCGCTCCAGCTCGCTTGCCGCCGCTTCGATGTGCTCGCCGGTGTTCTCCAGCATCTTACCGACGCGGACGATTTGTTCGTCGGCTTCGCGCCATTGTTTCTGCTCGATACTCTCGCGCACGGCGGGGATGGTTTTGACGCCATACCCCGTGTAGAATCCGGGCGCGTAGATCTGATGCTTGAACCAGGGGCGGTTGGGAAGGCCGTCGCTAAGGGTGAGGGCGCGCTCAATTTGAATCAGCTTTTCGTTGACGGCTTTCAGCTGAGCGCGGGCCAGGGCTGCTCCGCCGTTGGCCGCGGCGTCGGCTAAGACGCGCTCGTAATGATCGGCAGTGCGATTGAGGGCCGCCATGCCGTTTTCGATCGGCGCGAAGTTCAGATAGGGCGGCACTTCTTCGCGAGGCGGCGGCAGGAGTTTTTCGCTGGGATTGTCGATGGCGGCGAAAAAGCCTTCATCCAGCTGCTTGTTGCGCTCCAGAATCGCATCGCGCCGGTCGCGCGCCAGCTTCTGAATTTCTTCGACGTACTTTTTCAGCGTGTCTGTGAAATCGGAAAACTCATAGGGAAGCAGCTCGGCGTTAGCCAGGCGCAGGACCGCGGTGCCGCCGGTTTGGGCGAGCGCGCGGCCATAGGCGAAATCAGTGTCGCCGAAATGCGTGTACCAGTAGAAATCGTCGTACACGGAATGATAAACGCCGCCGCCGCCCTCGCCGCCGTAACCGATGTTGAGCGAGGCGATGCCGAGATGGTCGAGGAACGCGGTGAAATCGGATCCCGAGCCGAGAGCGCCCATGCGTAAGTCGGCGCGCTTGCGGGCATCATCGCGATCGGCTGGGTGGGAAATGCGCTGCAACTGCGCGCGCTTCCAGACGGAGATTTTTTTCTCAGGGTCTTCGATGTCCCGCGCCACGCCGTTCATGAATTTTTCCAGGGTATGGGAGCCGCCCATCTGCAGAAACCCGCGGCCATTCGAGTCGGAATTGATGTAAACCACACCCACGCGCCGCAGCTCGGCGGAGTGTTCTTCGGCCCATTCGGTCGAGCCGAGGAGTCCTTCCTCCTCGCCGTCCCAGAGGCAATAGACAATAGTCCGCTTCGGTTTCCAACCCTGTTTCAGCAGGAGGCTCAGAGCCCGCAGTTCTTCCATGACGGCGACGGCGCCGGATATGGGATCGTCGGCCCCATTCACCCAGCCATCGTGATGATTGCCGCGGATAATCCACTCATCGGGAAAAGTTACGCCGGGAATTTTGACGATCACGTTGTAGAGTTTTTTCGTGTCCCAGTTGGCTTGCACTTTGAGATGCACTTTGGCTGGGCCGGGCCCGACGTGATAAGTAAAGGGCAGCGCGCCGCGCCAATTTTCGGGAACTGTCCGGCCGCCGAGCGCCGCGAGCAGAGGCTGGGCGTCGGCGTGGGAAATCGGCAGCACTGGGATTTTGGTAATGGTCGTTGCATCCTTGAGCGCAAGCCTTTTGGCGCCGGGTGACGCGCCCACGCCGGGTGTTAACGGATCGCCGGGATACACGGGCATGTCCATCACGCTGCCGCGCTGCACGCCGTCCTTAGGGCGATACGGTCCCTTGGGAAAAACTTCGCCCTGATAGTAGCCGTCGTCGCGAGGATCGGAATAGATGATGCACCCGAGCGCGCCATGCTCGCCGGCGACTTTGACTTTGATGCCGCGCCACGAAGCGCCATAGCGCGCAATCACGATTGCGCCCTTTACGGAAATGCCCATGCGATCGAGCTGCTCGTAATCCTCGGGAATGCCGTAATTCACATAGACCAGCGGCGCTGTGACATCGCCATCGATGGAATATGCGTTGTAAGTGGGAAGCTGCTCAGCGTGCTGATTGGACGTGGGATCTTCGGCCACCGCCGGCTCTTGCAAGCGGGCGGTGAAGCGCGTGGGCTCGATCAGCTCAAGCGCGCGTTCCTTGGGAGAGGGGAACAAGACGTCGAAAGTTTCGATCTTGGCGTCCAAGCCCCACTCCTTGAACTTCGCCAGCATCCATTCGGCATTGTCCTTGTCGTAAGCCGAGCCGACGTGATGGGGGCGAGCGGAAAGGCGCTGCATGTAGTCGCGCAGGTTTTGCTGATTCGGAATGGCGCGAAACTTGGCCTCCCAATCGCGCTCCACGCGAGAGGATTCGAGTGAATATCCGGCGATGGCGGGCGAGTCCGCCGGCGGGGCCGCGGAGAGCAATGCCAGACTGAGAAATGCAGCACTTCTGGATACTTTTTTCATAACGCAAATCCACCTCACGATACGCTCGCGTCGCCCGCACGCACGCGCCGGCCAAGCTCCGCAATCAGCCGCAGACATTCCTTGCGGGCTTCCGAATATCCTTTTACGTCTTTCGACCCGGTCTTGAGAAAATCCAGAATCACGTTTTCCGCCGCCACGAATTCGGCCGCCGCATGGGCCACGTCACTCGCGATATCGGTGGGAATGCTGGTGACGCCGTTGCAATCGGCGTGCAACAGATCACCGGTATACACGGCCAGGCCGCCGACGTGGACCGGTTCATGAATGGTCACCAGGTGGCTGTAGCCATGCGAGGGATTGACGCCGTTGCTGAAAGCGGGAAAGCCGAGGCGGCGCACCTGATCCAGATCGCGCGCCGCGCCGCTGGTGATGAGGCCGGCGGCGCCGAAGGCTTGATACGTGGCGCACATGATCTCGCCGAAAGTGGCGGCGACGGTAGGCTCGTCCACATCCTGAAAGACCACGATAGCCGGGCCCGGAAGCGCGGCAAAAGCTTCCACCTGGTCGTCGAGCGACGTATACACGGTGCCTTCGGCTTTAGGAAACGCCGCGCGAATGGTGGCGGTGGAAGCATAGCCAACGATGGCCGGCATTTCCGGAAAGCAGGCGCGAATGCGGCCGTCCATATATCCGGTGTGGCGCGGACGCACGGCGAACAACTCGATGACGTTACAGATGGTGGGTGTATCGTAGCCGGCGAGCAATGCACGGTCGCCCGCTGACAGCGTCGGTGTCTTCATGAGTCCTCTATTCTACAGCGCCTATTCGGCCGGGCGGACGCGGGTAACGATTTCCAGTCCTCGCTGAATCTGCGGATCGCGCTCGGCCTCCACCTCATCGCCCTTGGCCACGCCCAGCGATTGGTTGAAGATTTCCGTCTTGAGCCGGTTTTGGATGAAGTCCCGCTCGGAGGACCATTCGCTCAACGCCGGCCTGATGTTGCGCCCGGAAAGATAAACCTGAAATTCATCCAGCACGCTGCCGGTGACCTCGAACGATTCCGTAATCTTGTGCGCCTGCGTGTATTCGGTGGCGAACGAGGTAAAGGCGGCGGAGCCGTCCAGCACTGCCCGGAAGCGCGACATTTGGGCAGGCGGCACTACCGCGTCCGGTTGGATGCCGCCGCCGCCGTGCACGATGCGGCCCGCATCGGTGCGAAAGTCGGATTGCGCGTTAATGTGCGCCGCCGCTGCGCCTAACTCAAACTGGGCGGCGTCAAAGGGTTTTTGAATGGAACGGCCGCTGGGCGTGTAATAAAGCGCGGTGGTGAGCGCCAGGCCGGCGGATTGCGAAAGCGGAAAGACGCTTTGGACCAGGCCCTTGCCGAAGCTGGCCTCGCCGACGATTTGGGCGCGATCGTGGTCCTGCAATGCGCCCGCGACAATTTCCGATGCGCTGGCGCTTTTTCCGTTGATCAGCACGGCCATCGGGAATTCGTAGGGCTGGGCGTCAGAGGGAACTTTTTCGTCTTTTTCAGAGACAGCGCGTCCGCGCACTGTGAGCAATTTCAGGCCGGGCTTCAAGAATAGCGCCGCCGTGTGCAGGGCCGCGCCCAGCACGCCGCCCGGATTGTTGCGCAAATCGAGGACCAGGCCTTGCAGATTTCTGCCGCCAAGCTTTTCAATCGCCGCGGCCACCTCGGCGCCGGTTTTCTCGTCAAAACTGGCGACGCGCAGGTATCCGATGCCGGGCTTCAACAGGAATGCCCGCTCCACGCTGGGCGATTGCATTTCCTCCGGCGTGAGCGTGAACTGCAGAACGCGTGCGTTGCCCGGACGGCGCACGTCGAGACGTGCAGGGCGCTGCCGGCTCTGGCCCAGCAGGCCAATCAACTGCTCGGAATCCAAGCGATCCAGACGGATTCCATTGACGGCGAGAATCTCATCGCCCGGACCGAGGCCTGATTTTGCCGAGGGCGTTCCGGGCAGCGTTTGCAGCACGATCACGCGGCCGGGCAGCACGGAAACCACGCTGCCAAATCCTTTGCTGGTGGAGGTTTCGAGCTGCCGGAGCTGCTCAAACTGGGCGGGCTCGAAAAATACCGAGTGCGGATCCAGACGCCGCAGCATGCCGGGAATCGCGCCTTGAAAGAAAGCCTGCTCGGAGGAAATCGGGTCCGCTGCATTGGCTTCCACGGCAGCGAAAACACCCACCAGGCTCTTGACCTGCTGTTCCAGATCGTCGGCCAGCGCGGCGGGAGCGAGGACCAGCAGCAGTGCGAAAGTGGCCCGAAGCATTCTATCTGCCAGTTTATCGCGTGAAGCGCGTGGCCTTCTTGGCAGCATGGCGGGCCAGGGCCAGATCGATCAGGCGGTCGATCAATTGCGGATAGGGCAGGCCGCTCACTTCCCACATTTTGGGATACATGCTGATGGAGGTGAACCCGGGAATGGTGTTGATCTCGTTGATGTAGAGCTGGCCGGTCGAGCGCTCCAGCAGAAAATCCACGCGCGCCATGCCGGAGCATTCGACGGCGGTATAGCACTGAATGGCGAGATGGCGCAGCTCCACGGTTTTTTCGGCGCCGATTTCCGCCGGAAGCTTGAACTGAGCGCGGTCGAGCAGATATTTATCTTCGTAATCGTAGAATTCCCGCGACGGCAGGACCTCGCACGGCAGCGATGCCTCGGGTTCTTCATTGCCTAGCACGGCGCATTCCAGCTCCTGGCCATCGATGGCGCGCTCGGCGAGAATCTTGCGGTCGTATTTGGCCGCTAGCTCGAGTGCCGTTTCCAGCTCGGCGCGGTCACGCACTTTCGAAATGCCGACCGATGAGCCCAGGTTGGCGGGTTTGATGAACATGGGAAAAGGCAGATCGCGAATTGCCCGGGAGGCGTCGAGCGAGCCGCGATACATCGTGACGTAGTCCACCACCGGCAAGCCGCGCTCACGGCACACGCGCTTCATCATTTCCTTGTCCATGGAAACGGATGAGCCTAGCACGCCGGCGCCGACGTACGGCAAATCGGCCAGCTCAAGCAAGCCTTGCACGGTGCCGTCTTCGCCGAAAGTGCCGTGCAGAACCGGGAACACGACATCGATATCCGGCTGCACGCCCGGCTCCGGCAGGATGGGCTCCGGATGCCAGCGGCCATCTTCGCTGATGAAATATTCGACCACGTCGTACTTTTCGCGGTCGATGGCCTGCAGCACGGATTTCGCCGAGCGGATGGACACTTCGTGCTCACCGGAGCGGCCGCCGTACACCACCGCAACCTGCAGCTTCACAGGATTTTCTTCCCGAGCGCCGACATCACCAGCTCTACCGCCAGGTCCGCCGTGCGGTTTACTTCGTCGATGACAGGGTTCACTTCGACCACTTCGAGGGAAACCATTTGGCGGGTATCACAAAGCATTTCCATGGCCAGATGGGCCTCGCGATAAGTTGCGCCGCCGCGCACCGGCGTACCGACACCGGGCGCATAGGCGGGATCGACGGCGTCCATGTCGAAGGAGAGATGGAAGCCGGCGGTGCCCGTGGTCGCGATGCGAATGGCGTTTTCCATTACCGTGCGCAAGCCGCGCTCATCGATATCGCGCATGGTGAAGGCTTTCACACCGCTGTCTTTCACGTGCGGCCTTTCCAGGATATCGACGTCGCGAATGCCCACCAGCGCAACGTGTTTCGGATCAACTTTCGGCGCGTAACCAAAGAGGCGCGTGAGCTCGGGAGGCCCCATGCCGATGCAGCAGGCGAGCGGCATACCGTGCACGTTGCCGCTGGGCGAGGTCTCGGGCGTGTTCATGTCGGCATGGGCGTCGATCCAGATGAGGCCGAGCTTCTTCTTCTGTTTGCGGAAGTGGCGCGACATGCCCGCGACCGTTCCGACCGCTACCGAGTGATCGCCGCCCAATACCAGCGGCACTTTGCCCTGGTCCGCCGCGGCCTCCACCATCTTCGCCAGGCGCAAACAGGCCGTCGCGATCTGCGTGAGGTATTTGGCATGCGCCGGGCCTTCGGGCAAACTTTCCTGTTGCTCGACAGGCACATTGCCAAAATCTTCCACGTCATATCCGAGCGCAGCCAGGCGCTGGTTAATATTGGCCACGCGCACGGCGGACGGGCCCATATCCACGCCGCGGCGGCCGGCGCCCAAATCGAGCGGCGCGCCAATGATCGCTATGTGAGATTGTTTCATGGCCGCTCAGGGACGCAGCCGGTACAGCATGCGCGGAAACGCGATAGTCTCGCGCACATGCTCGATGCCGCAAATCCATCCGACGCAGCGCTCGATGCCCATGCCGAAACCGCCGTGCGGCACGGTGCCGTATTTGCGCAGATCGATGTACCACTGGAAAGCATCCATGGGAAGCCCCTCGTCTTGAATGCGCTTCAGCAGCAAGTCGGGATCGTGAACGCGCTGGCCGCCGCCGATAATTTCGCCGTGGCCCTCCGGGGCCAGCACATCGACGGCCAGCGCGACTTCGGGCCGTTCGAGGTCCGGCTGAAAATAAAACGCCTTGATGTGGCTCGGGTAGCGGTCGACAAGCAGGGGACGATCGTAATCCTGTGTCAACAGCGTCTCATCGGTGTTGCCAAAATCGCCGCCCCACTTTATTTCGCTGCCCTTGGATTGCAGAATTTTCACCGCTTCGTCGTAGGAGATGCGTGGAAACGGCGCCTGTATGGCTTGGAGCTTGCTGAGGTCGCGGCCTAGCAGCTTCAATTCTGGCTGGCGGTTTTCCAGAACCCGCTTCACGGTGTGGATGAGCAGTTCCTCGCCCACGCGCTTGACGTCTTCGAGAGTGGCAAACGCCATTTCGGGCTCAACCATCCAAAATTCGGTGAGGTGGCGGCGGGTTTTGGATTTCTCGGCGCGAAACGTCGGCCCGAAGCAGTAGACCTTGCCGAACGCCATGGCCGTGGCCTCGTTGTAGAGCTGGCCGGATTGCGTGAGGTAGGCTTTATCGTCGTCGAAATAATTCACTTCGAACAGGGTGGTGGTGCCTTCGCACGCGGCGGGCGTGAAGATGGGCGTGTCGACCAGGGTGAAGCCGTTGGAGTCGAAATAATCGCGCACGGCCTTGATCACTTCGTGGCGCACGCGGGCAATGGCGTGCTGATGCTGGCTGCGCAGCCACAAGTGGCGGTGATCCATTAGAAAATCCACGCCATGCTCTTTGGGAGTGATCGGGTAGGGATCGCTTTCGGGCACGCGCTGGATGACTTCGATCGACTCCACATCCATTTCGTAGCCGCCGGCGGCGCGCTCGTCGGCGCGAATCTTGCCGGTCATGATGAGCGACGATTCCTGAGTGAGATCTTTGATGGTTTCGAACACCGCTTCCGGCAGCGCGCTTTTCACCGCCACGCACTGCATCAGGCCGGTGCCGTCGCGCAGCAGGGGAAACACGATCTTGCCTGACTTGCGCATGTTGTAGAGCCACCCCGGCACGCTCACGGTTTCGCCAACATGACGGGCGGCTTCGGCGATGGTAATGCGCGGAGCGCTCACCGTGCGTCCTCCAGGCGATCGAAGACTTCGTTGGCGCGCTCCAAGGGGTGCTCCATTTCCGGGACTTCCTTCAGCTCGAGCAGCAGCGGGAATTGGTTGGAATGCGCGCTGAACAACTCCATGGTGCGCTTCCAGTCCACAGTGCCGCCCTCGGCCAGGAACGGAAACAGGTGCTTGTCCTGCTGGCCGTCGTTGTCGTGAACGTGGGTGGAGCGGATGCGGTCTTTCATGATTTCGAATTCGCCTTCCACGCTGCCGGCGATGTTGGCGTGGCCCGTATCGAAAACGAAATTGAGATCCAGATGGGTGACGCCGACAAAATGCTGCAGCCGCTCGGCGCTCGACAGGCCGTTGGGGATATTCTCCAGCAGGATTTCGACGCCGCGCTGGCGCGCGAAAATCATGAGCTCTTCGAGCGCGGCGAAGGCCGCGTCCACTTTGCGCTCGTCAAACTCTTCGCCGGAAACGCCGAGGTGCTGGATCAGGAAACGGAATGGAATCGTCTCGGCGATTTCGATGGCCCGCTTGACTTCATCCACCATCGGTAGGCGCTTGGATTTGATGGGCTCGGTAAGCGTGATCACGGATTGCGGTCCGGAGCGTCCCCAGATTTCATCGTTGTACATCGGCGAGTGCAGCGAATGCAGCTTCAGCTCCGATTCGCGGAACCAATGACCCAGCTCTGAAATCTGGGCGCGATTGTAGTAGTCCAGATGCTGGCGGGCGCAGAAAATTTCGACCGCTGGAATGCCGGCCTGCTGCACACGGTTTAGCTGGGCAATGGTCAACCGGTGATTGACGAACAGATGCGTGGAAAGGACGCGCTGCAAAAGTTTTCAATATCCTTTCGCGGTGCCTTCAGTACGCGGATCGGCGGTGCCGGTGAGCCATTCGCCATCTACGAGAATCGCCGCCACCTCACCCTGGCCGTTGGTGACTTTTACGGCGTGACCTTCCGTTCTGAGTAGCTCGAGGATGGTGTCGGGTGAAAAACGCTTCTCCACCAGGAGTTGGTCCGGATACCACTGATGATGAAAACGCGGCTGATCGACGGCGTCGGCGATGTTCATCCCGAAATCCAGCACGTTGACGATCACTTCAAGCACGGTGTTGATGATGGTCGGGCCGCCCGGCGAGCCGACAACCAGATACAGCTTGCCATCGCGCAGCACGATGGTGGGCGACATGGAAGAGAGCGGCGCTTTGCGCGGCTGAACTGAGTTGGCCTCGCCCTGAATCAGGCCGTACATATTCGACTCGCCCGGCTTGGCGGCAAAATCGTCCATCTCGTTGTTGAGCAGCACGCCGATTTTGGCCACCGTCACGCCGCTGCCGTAGCTGCCGTTGAGCGTGTACGTTACGGCGACGGCGTTGCCCTCGGCATCGACTATGGAATAATGCGTGGTCTCGTCGCTTTCCCCGAGCAGCGTTTTGCCGGGGCGTATGGTGGAGCTGGGCGTGGCGCGCGCGGGATCGATGGAGCGGCGGCGCTCGGCGATATATTTCGGATCGAGCAGCTTGGAAACGGGCACGGGATAGAATTCCGGATCGCCCATGTACTCGCTGCGATCGGCGAAATAGCGGCGCATGGCTTCCGCCATGAAGTGGACCGTCGCTGCCGAGCCGGCGCCGTGCTTCTCATACCCGGAGCCCTCGAGCACGCCTAACATTTGCTGAATGCCCACACCGCCTGAGCTCGGCGGCGGCGCGCCGATGATCGTGTATCCCTTGTAGGCGCCGGTCGTCGGCGTGCGTTCGAATACTTTGTAATTCTTGAGATCGTCGAGCGTGATCAGGCCGCCGTGAGCCGCCATGTCGGCCGCAATCAAGCGCGCCGTTTCGCCTTCGTAGAAATCTTTCGATCCTTCATTGCGGATGCGCTCAAGCGTTTGCGCGAGCTCCGGCTGGATGAGCAGCTCGCCCGGCTCGTAGAATTTTCCGTCTCTCAAAAAGATGCGCTTGGATTCGGGAAAAAGGCTCAGGAACTCGCTGGTGCGCTTTGAGCGCAGGCCTTGGGAAAGCCCGTAGGAAACTGGAAAGCCGTTGCGCGCCAGTTGCACGGCGGGATCGACCAGATCAGCCCATTTCTTCTTCCCGTATTTCTTCTGGGCGAACTCGAGGCCGCGCACGGTGCCGGGCACCCCTGATGCCAGGTAGCCCTTCCAGCTATCGTCGGTGGGCTTGCCATCGGGGCCGAGATACATGTTGTGCGAAGCCTTTTGGGGCGCGCGCTCGCGGAAGTCGATGAAGTTGGTGCGGCCGTCGGCGGTGCGGATCAGCATGAAACCGCCGCCGCCCAGGTTGCCTGCAGCGGGATGTGTCACCCCTAGCGCCAGACCCACGGCGACTGCCGCATCGACGGCGTTGCCGCCGGATTCGAGCACCGCCACGCCGGCATCGGTGGCGTGTTTCTCCACGCTGGCCACCATGCCGTGCTTGGCTCGTTCCGGCTGCCGAGCCAGACACAGGACGCAGGAGGCGACCATCGCCGCCAGCATCACGATTTTGCGCATACGTTAGATTCTATCGCAGCGCAGCCGGTTGAGCCCGGCGCGCGAGGACACGAAGGACGGTTCCGGCGATTACGAATAGCAGTCCCGCCGTGGCAATGATTAGCGGCTTGGCCAGGTATTCGATGTTGTAGCCGGCGTCGAAATGCATGTCGACGGGGTTGTTCGGATCGTAATAAATCATGTGGTGGCTGCCTACAGGGTAGCGGGTCGCTTTGCGCGTGACGGCGGCCAGGTCGCTTGAGCCGAGCGAGGAGGAGGAAACCGCGAAGTGCGGCACGCCATCCGCCTGGTATTGAAACGTCACTCTGAGGCGATAAACCGGCTTGCTCTTGGGGCTGAAGTAGCGCATGATTTCGCTGGCGGTGACCTGGCCATCGGCTTTGGCCCAGGAGCTCAACACGATAATCTGATCGCGGCCCGAGAACGCGGCCACGCCTAAGACTACCGTCCCCAGGATCCACAGCATGCGGCCCATGTCGGGCCGGCGGGAGGGAATCTCTGTCAATCGACAAATCCCAATTTCTTCAAGGTGGCGGCAGGCTCATCGCCTTCAAATTGGGTGATGGCCTGTTTCTGGCGGCCGTTCTCGATGGCGGCGGCTGCGGGCGGGTCACCAAAGGAAAACGTCTTTTTCAGAATCTGAATGTCGGGCGAGATGGCGGCTTGGAGTCCGGTATCTTTCAGGAAATCGGCGGCAAATTGCGGCTGCTCGGTGGCTACGCCGATGATTTTCACGTCCCGCCAATGGAGCTGAGCCATGCGCCTGCCGGCTTGCAGGCAGTGAACGCATTCCGGGTTGAAAAAATAGATGAAAATGCGCCCGGATTTCGTGGAAAACGGCTGGCCATCGACGGTTATGGTTTCGGGCGCCTTGATACCGCGCTCATGGGTAACCTCTGCGCCGTAGGAAACTGCGGCGAAAACGCTCACTGCCGCCAGTACTAAGGCCGCGCCGCGCTTGCTCTCCGGCGGCCGGGTCCAGAGGCCGGCCAAAACGGCGAGCAGGAGCATGAGGGCGTCGCCCACGAAAAATCCGGGCCCGACGGCGCGTTTCACCCACGGAAAGCACTGGCATTCGGCGCCTTGCAGGGCCTGATAATTGATACCGATATAGACCATGAAGACCAACAGCAGCAGGCCGGTGGCCCAGGCGCCCCAGCGGCGGAATCGGGGAACCAGCACCAGGACGCCGGCGCAAGTTTCGGCAATTCCCAGCAGCAGAGCCGCCGCCAGGCTCAAGTTTTCCGGGACTTTGGCTTGCGCCAGGCGCACCGCGGCGCCGGTTGGGTCGGTGATCTTCCAAATACCGGCGACTAAGAACAGGAGGGCCACCAGAATGGCCGCGAGCCAGTTCACGCCCGTCCGCCAGCCATGCAGCTCTAGCGGCATTAGCGCGTGGTCGCGCTGTGCCATACTGTCGTTCATGTCACCCATTCTAGCCCCCTTTGCCTGTCCCGCGTAAGCTGGCTATGCGCTGGATTGCACTGTTGTGGCTGGCAGCTGCTTCCGCCCAAGATACGCGCCAGATTCTAATGGACGAGGTGTATACCATCCCGGCCTCGGACTGGCGCTACGTGCCACCCGTGGTACTCAAGCAGGCGCCCGTGACGCTGGAATGTGAATTTAAGGTGCTTTCGGGGGGCGCCGGAGTACGCGTAGGGCTGGTAAACGGCCAGGGGTTGGCGGCGATGCGACAGGGGCGGCGTCACACCACACTGGCTACCACGTCGTTTGAGAAGAGCGGCAGGCTTCGCTATCAGGTGATGGAGCCAGACGAATACGCGGTAATCCTGGACAATGGCTTGGAAGGGCGGGGTCCGGCGCAAGTGCAGTTGCAGGTTTCGCTCGACTTCCCGGGCCGGGTGCGCCAGCTTTCAACCGCGCGGCGTGCGGTCGTCACGGCGATCAGTCTGGCGATATTTCTCGCAATTGTGATCTACGCAGGCAAGAGGCTTCGCGCCGCCTGGCATTAAAAACAAAAGTCTTAAACCCGGGACGGTATACTCAAACACCGATTATTCGGAGGGCGGGTTTGAAGCAGAGATGACACGACGATGACTTCTCCAAGATTTGTCATCCGCCCGCGACAGGGGATATAGATCGTTGGCACCGAGCCCGGGGACTTGGGCTATTGGTCGCTCGAAGGTCGGCATCTCGACGTCCATATTGAGCGCGACTTTGTGGCGCTGAAACTCGCGTAACACAACGTCGCGGTAGGGTGACACCATGTTGTGGGCGACAAACGTCTCCATGCCGAGCTCGGTAATGGACACGGTCTTACGTTTGGCAAAGCGGTGCTTGGGCGAGACTACGAAGACCAGCGAATCGGAAAACAAAACGGTCGAGACCAGGCGCTCGGCATGGCCCTGGGGGCGATTCTGCACGCCTCGGTATCCACGCGGCGGGCGGCGCTCGCCTGGTGTCTGCTGGCGCACGCGCCCACTTTGGCCGGCGGAGCGGCGGGACGGCTATTGACGCCGGGCGGAGCGAGCGCGTGGCTGTCCTATCCGCTGGCGTTAGCGGGCGGGTTCCTGTTCTAGCTCGGATTTCACGCGGTCCACGGGGAATGGAAGCGGCGGGGCGCGCGCGTGCTGTTCAGCTGACGTACCCCTTGACATCCTACATATCGAGGCGTATATGTAGGATGACTAGGCGTTGAGGGCGGGTTTGAAACCCGCCCCTACGCTCGATTTGTACGCAATACCGTTGTGCCGCGGTCACGAATCCGGCCGGTAAGCACGGCGTTCAATGAAACCGCGTGATACGCAAGACCGATGTAGGGGCGGGTTTCAAACCCGCCCTTGGCGAACACGATGACGACTCCTCCAAAATCCGACCTCCTGCAGGGCACCCTCGACATGCTGATCCTCAAGATCGTGGCGTTAGGCCCAATCCACGGCTACGGGATCTCCCAGCGGATTCAGCAAATCTCGAAAGACGCGCTGCAAGTGCAACAGGGCTCGCTTTACCCCGCCTTGCACCGCCTCGAGAACAGGAAATGGCTGAAAGCCGAATGGGCTGAAACGGAAAGCGGGCGTGAGGCGAAGTTCTACGCGTTGACCCGGGCCGGCCGCAAGCAACTGGAAATCGAAACTTCGAATTGGGGACGTTTGGCGGATGCGATCGCGCTGATTATGGAGGCGAGTTAAGCCATGTTCCGCAAGCGCCGTAGCGAGCAGCGGCTGGATTCCGAGCTGCGCTTTCACGTTGAGCAACAAATCCGTGACTACATCGCCCAAGGGATGAATCCGGAGGAAGCCCGGCGCCGGGTGGGCGTCGAATTCGGCGGCGTTGAGCAAATCAAGGAAGAATGCCGCGACCAGCGTCCCTCCCAGTGGATTGAATCGCTTACGCGCGACTTTCGCTATGCGCTGCGCCAACTGCGCCGCAGCCCGGGCTTCCTGCTAGCGGTGCTGGCCACGCTGGGCCTCTGCATCGGCGTCAATACCGCGGTCTACAGCGTGGTCGATACGCTCTTGCTGCGGCCGCTGCCTTACCCGGAGCCTGAGCGATTGGGCAATGTAGCGGTGCGCTTCGACGCGAAGGGCCGCGAAGGCATCATCACCGGCGCCAACGGCCTCATGGCAGAGATCGTCCGCGATCATGCATCGCTTATTGATTCAGCACCATTCGTAGGCGCGAGCGGAGCCAATTTTGCGGTACAGGGCCGCGCCGAGTACATTCAGCAACAGCGCGTTTCCACTGGATATTTCCGCATCCTGGGAATTGCCCCGCTGATCGGACGCGAGTTTTCGAGCGATGAAGATCGGGCCGGAGGACCGGCGGCGGTGATCCTCAGCCACGATTTCTGGCGGCGATTCTTCCAGGAAGATCCCGGTGTGATCGGCCGGGCAATCACTCTCCGCGGCGAACCTCACACCATCGTGGGAATTATGCCGCGCGGATTCCGCACCGATTCTCCCGCCGACATTTGGACGCCGTTGCGCCCCTCCACTACCGGAGAAGGTAACGGCATCAATTACGCCATCGTGGCGCGCCTTCGCCCAGGCGCCACGTGGGCCGCCGCCGACGGGCAGCTGGCGGCGCTAGGCGGGCCGGTCCTGGCTAAGCTCGGATTCGGGAGCAGCCAGCCGCGTCTGGCGATTGTGCCGCTGAAATTTGGGCAGACCTACTGGATTCGCGAGCGGCTATTTCTCCTGTGGGGCGCGGTGGGGCTGGTGCTGCTGATCGGTTGCGTGAATGTGGCGGGCCTGCTGCTGGCGCGGTCTGGTGGCCGCATGCGGGAGATCGGCACGAGGCTGGCGCTGGGAGGAAGCCGCGGCGCCATCGTCCGGCAATTCCTGACGGAAAGCGTTTTGTTGGCTCTGGGAGGCGGATTGCTTGGCGTGGCGATCGGCTACGTTGCACTCGAAGGCTTGAAACGCCTGACGGAGCAAAGCTTTTCGAATTGGCGCTACATCGATCTGGACGGCCGCGTTCTGGCGGGAGCGCTCGTCATGTCTCTGCTTACTAGCGTGCTGTTCGGCATCGCGCCGGCAATCCAGGCCAGCCGCATCGACGTGCGTTCCGTGCTGAGCGATGCCGGCAGCCGCGGCGTGGCCGGAGGCGCGCGGCGCTGGATGCGGCAGGTACTAGTTCTCAGTGAAATTGCGCTCAGCATTGTGTTGCTGGTGGGCGCGGGGCTGCTGATCCGCACGGTGGCCGCGATCGAGAATCTTGCGCCCGGTTTCGACCCGGCAAACGTGATGACCGCGCAGGTGTCGCTCGCCGACGCACGCTATCCGACTGCCGAGAGAGTCGATCGGCTTTTCACCGCCACGCTGGCGAGGATCGCTCAGATCCCCGGCGTTGAGGCCGCGGCGGCCGCGCTCACGCTCCCCTACGATCGCGCGATGAATAGCGGATTCATCTTGAAGGACGGCCCCGGCGCCGGACAGGAAGGCATCAGCGATTTCGTCTACGTCACGCCGGGATTCTTCGCGACTCTGCGCATCCCCTTGATTCAGGGGAGGACGTTCAGCGCGGCCGATTCCGCGAAGGCGCGCAAAGTCGCGGTAGTCAATCGCGCGTTTGAGAAACGATACTTGCGCGATCAGCAGACACTTGGGCGGCATCTCGACGATTTGGAGATTGTGGGCGTGGTGGGCGACGTCCGGCAGCAGTCGGGGTGGGGCGACACCGAGGGACCCATGGTCTACCATCCGACAGTTTATTTTCCCGTCGCGCAGAGCAGCGACGGAACGCTCCCGCTAATGCACACCTGGTTTTCGCCAAGCTGGATTGTTCGCGCGCGCGGCGATCGCGGCGCGCTCATCGCCGGTATTCAGCGAGCTGTCGAATCGTTCGACCCGCAGTTGCCCATCGCCGGCTTTCGCAGCATCGATCAGGCGCGGCGCGGCGCGGTGGGATCGCAGCGCATGCTGGCCACTTTACTGGCAATTTTCGCTGCGCTGGCGCTGGTTCTGGCCGCGGTCGGGATTTACGGTCTGATTGCGCACCTGGTGACGGAGCGCGCACGCGAGATGGGCATTCGCATGGCGCTCGGGGCCACTTTACAGCAGGCGATGAGCCAGGTGGCTGCGCCGGGAGTTCGCCTGGCGGCATGCGGTGTGGTGCTGGGCGGCGCGATCGCATTCGCCATCACGCGGGTTCTGGCGCATTTCTTGTGGGGAGTGAGCGCGCGGGATCCATTCACATTCATCATGGCCGGAGCCGTCTTGCTGGGCGTGGCCGCGGCCGCGAGCATTCTTCCCGCTCTACGCCTGGCTCGTCTCGACCCGGCGCAGACTCTGCGCCACGAGTAGCTACCCGCTCTTTACCACTTCCAGAAACGCTTTGGCCGCGTGGCTCAGCGCGCGGCGTGACGGATACACCAGGCGGATCTTGCGCTCCACGTGCAATTCCCGTACTTTCACTTCGCACAGCGTCTTCTGCTCGAGCTCCGGCTCGACGCACATGCGCGGCAGAAACGCCACGCCCTGATTGTCCTGCACCATGCGGCGAATGGTTTCGACGGTCGGCATCTCGACATCCATATTGAGCGCGACTTTGTGGCGCTGAAATTCGCGTAACACAACGTCGCGGTAGGGTGACACCACGTTGTGGGCGACAAACGTCTCCATGCCGAGCTCGGTGATGGACACCGTCTTGCGCTTGGCAAAGCGGTGCTTGGGCGAGACGACGAAGACCAGTGAATCGGAGAACAGCACGGTTGAAACCAGGCGCTCGTCGGCGGGATCGTAGCTGATGACGCCCAGCTCCAGATTGCCATCCAGCAGTTCGCTTGGAATCTTGCTCGACAGGCTGCGCCGCACCTGCACTTTGNTGTAGCGCAACAAATACAGCGTGGTGGATTCGTTGGCGCCGATGGTCAGGCGGCCGGCGGAGTTGTCGCGCAGCTCGGCCAGCGAATTTTCCAGCTCCTGACGCAGATTGTCGAAGCGCCGCGCGTACTCGAGTACGGCGTGCCCCGCGTCGGTGAGAACCAGATCCTTGGCGGAGCGGTCGATCAGCTTTTCTCCCAGCGCCAGTTCCAGCCGCTGCAAGGCGAGTGACACGGCGGGCTGCGTGCGGCCCAGCTTTTCAGCGGCCCGGGAGAAGCTTCTCTCGGTCGCAATCGCCAGGAAAACCTGCAATGGATAGAGTTCCATTAGCCGCTTTGATACGATAACATATGCTTATCTGTAGCACCAATATTATAAATTTGCCAAATCACTGGTTTGACCGCATAATGAACTTGCCATGAGCGACCGAGTCTATATTTTCGACACGACGCTGCGCGACGGGGAGCAATCGCCGGGCTGCAGCATGACGGTTGAGGAAAAGAAACGCCTGGCTCATAAGCTGGTGGATCTGGGCGTGGATATTCTGGAAGCGGGCTTTCCTATCGCCTCGGACGGGGATTTCGAAGCGGTGGATGCGGTAAGCCGCGAGTTTCAGTGGGTGACGGTGGCGGCGCTGGCGCGATCCTGTACGCTCGATGTCGAGCGGGCGGCGAAATCGCTCGAGCACGCGCGCCGTCCGCGCATTCACACATTCATTGCCACCAGCGACATTCACTTGAAGTACAAATTAAAGAAATCCCGCCAGCAAGTGCTGGAAGAAGCGGTGCGGGCGGTTGAGCTGGCACGGCAGCACGTGGACGATGTGGAATTTTCCGCCGAAGACGGCGCGCGGACCGATCCCGACTATCTGGAAGAAATCTCCAAAGCCGTAGTGGCGGCAGGCGCGCGCACGGTAAATATTCCGGACACCGTGGGCTATTCGGCGCCCAAAGAATACGGCACGTTGATTGGCCGCATCGTGAAAGCGCTGGGAGATTGCGCCATTGTCAGCGTGCATTGCCACGACGATCTCGGCCTGGCGGTCGCCAATTCGCTGGCGGCGGTCGAGGCCGGCGCGCGCCAGATTGAATGCACCATTAACGGCATCGGCGAACGCGCGGGCAACTGCTCGCTCGAAGAAGTCGTGATGGTGATGAAGACCCGCAACGATCTGTATCCCTACCGCACCGGCATTCACACCGAGCATCTTTATCCGGCGAGCCAGATGCTTAGCTCGATCATTACGTTCGGCGCGCAGCCCAACAAAGCCATCGTGGGGCGCAACGCATTTGCGCACGAGGCGGGTATCCATCAGGACGGCTATCTCAAGGAAAAAACCACCTACGAAATCATCGACCCGAAAACTGTGGGCGTGCCCGAGACCAAGCTGGTTCTGGGCAAACACAGTGGGCGGCATGCGCTGCATAAACGCTGCGAAGAGCTTGGATTCAATCTCAATAAAGAGGAACTGGACGTGCTCTATCATCGCTTCACGGCGCTGGCGGATCGCAAGAAGGGCGTCATGGACGAGGAAATCGCCGGGTTGATCGAACAGGGATTGGCGCAGCACCAGGTTGTGGGCGATTGAAGCTCCAGGTTTTAGTTCTTGCCGGTGACGGCATCGGCGGCGAAGTCACGCGCGAAGCCGTGCGCGTGCTGCGGCACGTGGCGGGCAAGTGGAATCACACGCTCACACTCACCGAAGGACTGCTGGGCGCTGTGGCCATTCACAAAACCGGCACGCCGCTTCCGGATGAAACCGCTCGCCTGGCGGAGGCGGCCGACGCCACGCTGATGGGCGCCGTGGGTCTGCCGGAATTCGATAACGCTCCGCCCGATAAGCGTCCCGAACGCGGGCTGTTGGGGCTCCGCCAGAAATTGGGCGTCTATGCCAATCTGCGGCCGGTGCGCGCGTATCCGTCGCTGCTCGGCTCTTCCCCGCTCAAGAACGATCGCGTGGAAGGAACGGATATGATCATCGTGCGCGAGCTGACGGGCGGCATCTACTACGGCACGCCGCGCGGAATTTCCGGTTCGGGCGCAGAGGAGCGCGCGGTGAATACGATGACTTATTCGCGCCCCGAGATCGAGCGCGTAACCCGCATGGCGTTTCACCTGGCGGGCGGACGGCGCAAGAAAGTCACTTCCATCGACAAATCCAACGTGTTGGAAAATTCGCAGCTCTGGCGGCGCGTGGTGATTGAGACGGCGCGCGAATTTCCCGCCATCGAGCTGGAACACATGCTGGTGGATAACTGCGCCATGCAGTTGGTTCTGAATCCGCGGCGCTTCGATGTGGTGCTTACGGAAAACATGTTCGGCGACATTTTGAGCGACGAAGGCGCGGTGTTGGCGGGATCGATCGGTATGCTGCCTTCGGCGTCGATCGGCGATCGCAAACCGTCGGGCGCGTGGGTTGGGCTGTACGAGCCCGTACACGGATCGGCGCCGGATATCGCAGGCCAAAACAAGGCCAATCCGCTGGGGGCCGTCGGCTCGGTAGCGGCTATGCTGGAATATAGCTTCGGATTAAAAGACGAGGCCGCCGCGGTGAACAGCGCCATCGAGCGCGTGCTGCAAAGTGGGAAAGTGACGGCCGATTTGCAGCCTCGCGGCAAGCCGGCCACGACAGACGAAGTGGGTGAGGCCATTTGCGCGGCGATCGGTTGACAGTCGGATAACAGCATGACTAAGCCCCGCACCATCATCGAAAAAATCTGGGATGCGCACGTGGTCAATGAGCAGCCCGGCGCGCCCGCGCTGCTTTACATCGACCTGCATCTGGTGCATGAAGTGACATCGCCGCAGGCCTTCCAGGGCTTGCGCGAGCGCGGCATCAAAGTGCGCCGGCCGGATTTAACGGTGGCCACAGCCGACCATAGCATCCCCACCACAGACCGCTCGCTGCCGATTCTGGACAACATCGGTAAGTTTCAGCTGGATGAACTCGACCGGAATTGCCGCGACTTCGGCGTCCGCTGCTACGGCATTCACAGCGATAAGCAGGGCATCGTGCACGTCATCGGTCCGGAACTGGGATTGACCCAGCCCGGCATGACAGTGGTCTGCGGCGACAGCCACACCGCCACCCACGGCGCGTTCGGCGCGCTCGCGTTCGGCATCGGCACCAGCCAGGTGGAGCACGTGCTGGCTACGCAGTGCCTGCTGCAGCGGAAATCGAAAACGTTTCAAGTGCGCGTCGATGGCGCGCTCAAGCCCGGCGTGACGGCGAAGGATATTATCCTCGGGTTGATTGCCAAAATCGGCATTGGCGGCGGCACCGGATGCGTGTTCGAATACACCGGCTCGGCGATTCGCGCGCTCGGCATGGAACAGCGCATGACCGTGTGCAACATGTCGATCGAAGGCGGCGCGCGCGCCGGCTTGATCGCACCCGACGATTTGACGTTCCAATATCTGCACGGACGCCCACATGCTCCCAAGGGCGCGGCGTGGGAAAGCGCTGTCGCGCGCTGGAAACAACTGGCCACCGACGCTGGCGCGTCCTATGATCGCGAAGTATCGATCGACGCCGACCAGCTTGAGCCTATGATTACGTATGGCACCAATCCCGGCATGGGCGTGGCCATCAATGCGCCGCTGCCGGATCCGAGTCAGATTGCCGATCCGGCGCAGCGCGAATCCATGATTCAGGCGCTGCGTTATATGGACCTCGAAGGCGGCAAGCCGCTGCTGGGGCGTCCGGTCAACGTGGTGTTCATTGGAAGCTGCACCAATTCGCGCATATCGGATCTGCGCAGCGCGGCATCGATTTTGAAAGGCCGCAAGGTTAATCCAAACGTGCGCGTGATGGTGGTGCCGGGCTCCCAGGCGGTGAAACGGGAGGCGGAAGCCGAGGGATTGCCGGAGATTTTCCGCGCGGCCGGCTGCGACTGGCGCGAGCCGGGCTGCTCGATGTGCATCGCCATGAACGGCGACCAACTGGAGCCGGGACAGTACAGCGTCTCGACCAGCAATCGCAATTTTGAGGGACGGCAGGGTAAAGGCGGCCGCACGTTTTTGGCCAGCCCGTTGACGGCGGCCGCGGCGGCGCTGACCGGCGTGGTTACCGATGTACGGACGCTGCTCTGAGCCAACATGAAGCCATTTACTAATTTCTCCAGCCGCATGGTGGTGCTGCCGGTCAATAATATTGATACGGACCAGATCATTCCGGCGCGCTTCCTGAAAATCACCACCAAAGAAGGGCTGGACAAGCATTTATTCCAGGACTGGCGCTACGACGAGAGCGGCCAGCCAAAGCCGGATTTCGTGCTGAACCTTCCCCGCGCGCGCGGCTGCGAGATTTTGCTCGCGGGCGATAACTTCGGCTGCGGCAGCTCACGCGAACATGCGCCCTGGGCGCTGACGCAATTTGGATTTCGCGCCGTGATCAGCACGTCGTTCGCGGATATCTTTCGCGGCAACTCGCTGAAGAATTCGCTGCTGCCGATCACGATTCCGGCTGAGGCGCACGCGGAGCTACTGGCCGCGGTGGCCAAGGATCCAGAGGCGCAGGTGGCCGTCGACCTGCCTGCCCAGAAACTTACGCTGCCCAACGGACGCGCGGTCGAGTTTCCTATAGATGAGTTTTCCAAACACTGCCTGATTGAGGGCGTGGATGAACTGGGCTACATCCTGAAAAGAGAAGCCGCGATTCGCGAGTTCGAAATGCGCCACGATCCTGGGATCGATACGCTGGCAGGCTGAAGGCCGGATTTGAACCCCCCTACATCAGATTTAATTGTAGGGGCGGGTTTCAAACCCACCCGGTTACATCAAGGCAATAATTGAATCCCACGCAGCACACCGGCAATCTCCGCATCGGCGGAAACGGCATACTCGACCGCCACCCGCGTAGCTTCCTCGACAGGCCCGCAAGTCAGCTCAAAATCGCGCGAGCCCGATTTGCGAACCTGCACGCGCCCCGGATCGGGCAGGCTCAGCACCAGCGTTCGGCCGTCGACGATCACAGTCAAACGAATTTCCTTGTCCGAACACGCTACCTCGCGCAGCATGCCCTCGCGGCGTTCCATGCGATCGCCCGGCGCGATGAACGGATTCCATTCGCTGGCCGATGCGGCGTCGCGAAGGGGAATTCTGGTTAGCTGTCCCTTGCCATCGGTCGTCATCCGCACGGCGATTTCGGATTGCGCCATCCACGCTTGCTTGCCGGCCTCGGCAATCTCTTCCGGAGTGCGCGCGTACTTGCGCGCCTCGGCCGTGGATCGGACCGCTTCATCGCGTAATCCCAATTCCGCTTGCGTGTAGGCTAGCGCCTTGTAGTAGCCGAAGGCATTGCGCTCCGGTACTTTTCGAAAAGCTTTGAACTGCTGCTGCGCTTCCGCATAGCGGCCTGCGTTCATGTGCGCGATCGCGAGAGAGAAGCGAGCTTCGTCGAGCGAAGGGTCGAGAACCAGGGCTCGCTCGAGCGCCGCGACCACATTAGCATCCGGCACGCCGGCGTCTTCAGCCAAGTGGGCATAGTCGTAGCAAACGCGCGCGTCGGCAATACCGGCTGCGATCGCGCGCTCGAAGCGCTTCATAGCTTCGGAACGGTGGCCATTTGTGAGCGCGATGCGGCCCAGAGCGGCCTGGATTTCCGGGTTGGAAGGGAGCGTCGTTTCCAAGCGCAAATAGGCGGCCTTCGCTTCTGCTCGCCTGCCCGCCGCAAAATAAAGCTCGGCCAGCGCCAGCTGCGCATCCGTTGCGTTGAGCGGTTCGGCGTTCGACACTGACTCGACAGCCGGACCTGGGCCGCTGGGCGTTTTCACCGCGGGCGCGCGGCCCGCAATCCAGTCGTGAAGATCGGTCTCCAGCGCCGGAAGCGGCTTTCCGTAAATCTCGTCCAGAATTCCTGGCGTGGGCGCCGTTCGCTCGCACCGCTGCAGCAGCGCCTTGAAGCGTGGACTGTACGCGGGAGAGAACATGAGCATGTGCGTTAACGCCCAACTCTCGGCGTAGAACATGGCGCTGGCATCGCGCGTGGAGTAGCGCCCGCTGGACGTCAGGATTTCCCCGAGCGGAATCCAGCGGGAGCGGACTAATGCGCTCATCCGTGCAGAACTCATATCGCCAAGGACGGCTTGGCCGCTCTGGAACCTCGCCGTGGAGAAAACCTCCGCCAGCCCCTCGGAGAGCCACGCCGGCAACCGCAAGCCGCGATGTTTCGACATCACGTGGGTATATTCGTGGGACGCCGTGCGGAAGTCGGCCGGCCCGGTCAATGACATCACGATAATGTCGTGGCCCGGGGCGCCGACATAGTAAGCGTCGGTATGTTCGATCAAGCGGTAGGCGGCAAATTCGGCCGGCGATTTGAATCCGATAATGCGCACCGCCGGACTCGATTCCCTCTCCGGAAATGCGACTTGCGCGATGAAGAGGCGGCGCAGTTGTTCCAAATGAAGCAGCAGGCCCGGGCCGTGGCGGTCGCCGGCGTCGGTGATCAATTCGAAATGGGGGCTTCGCAGGCGGAGCCATTGCTCAGCCGCCCGGACAGGCAGAAGCGGAAGAAGATTCACCGCAACCACCAGGAGAATCCGACGGTGAATTGCCATGCGCACCCTGATTATCAGCTTAGCAACCTGTCGCGAAGGCCGGGTGTATAATGCCCCCAAAGGAACGCCCCAGGAGGCGCACATGAAGAAGCTAGTCGGGTTGTTGTGTCTGGGCGCGAGCGCCGTCTGCGCGCAATCGATCAACGGAATGTGGGACGCCGTGATTAACGTGAAGGACTACGAAGTTCCTTTTCGCATGGAGTTCTCCCAGCAAGGCAGCGCGGTCACCGGATCTTTTCTGGATGGCGATCTGAAAGTCGGCTCCACCAGCGGTGAGTTGGAGAACGGCAACCTGCATCTGCGCTACGACTACTACAACGCCGACCTGCAGGCCGCACTCAACGACGGCAAACTCGAAGGCACATTCACCAAGAAAGGGCGCACCGGGCTGACCACTTATAAGTTCCGCGCGGCGCGCTTTCAACCGGCGCCGGTTCCGGATGAGAACGCTCCGTCGATTGCGGGCGAGTGGATTATTCGCGCCGAAACCAACAACAACCGCCCCAATGCCTGGCGATTGATCTTGCGTCAATCTGGAGCTGAAGTAACCGGCGCGATCCTGCGGCTGGATGGCGACACGGGCACGCTGAGCGGCAAATTTCACGATGGCAAGCTGGTGCTCAGCCATTTCTCGGCGGCGCGCCCGGCGCTGGTGGAGGCCACGCTCAACCCGGATGGCACGCTCGACGGCATCATGAACCGCAGCACCAAATTTGTGGCGGCGCGCGCGGCCGAGGCCGGCGCCAAAGGCTTGAAGGAGCCGCCGGATCCGTCGCGTTACACCAGTGTGAAAGACCCGAGCGAGCCTTTCCACTTCAGTTTCGCGGACGTCGATGGCAAGACTGTTTCTGAAACCGATCCGCAATTCCGCGGCAAAGTCGTCATCGTGAACATCATGGGAAGCTGGTGCCCCAACTGCCATGATGAGACGCCGTTTCTGGTGGAGCTGTATGCCAAATATCGCGCGCAGGGTCTGGAGATCGTAGGCCTGGCGTTTGAAGCGTTGAGCAATTTGGAGGAGGATCGCACGCAAGTGCGCGCCTTCGCGCGCCGCCATGGCATCACCTATCCGATCCTGATCGCGGGCCAATCGGAGACCGGCGCCGTTCCCAAGACGCTGCCGCAGATTGCGAATTTCGACGCTTACCCGACTTCGTTTTTTCTGGGCCGCGACGGCCGCGTGAAGAGCGTGCATGCCGGTTTCGCGAGCCCCGCTACCGGGGCCGAGAACCTACGGCTGAAGCGCGAAGTCGAAGAAACCGTGAAAAAATTGCTGGCGGAAAAGGCGCCGGAATTGAACTCGCGGCTGAAATAATAAAAGCGAGGCCAGCGATGGCCTCGCTTCATTAACATCGCACATTCCTGCTGTTTAGTAATTCGAGGCGGGGCGGCTAACCGCGCTTGCGCCGGTGGCGATCCAGCGTCCAGACGCCACACGAATCAGAAACAGAGGGCTGGCGCATCCCGCCGGCACGTTGATCCTGAAAGAATGCTCGGCATTGCCTTGCGGGCTGAGGTCGGCCGCCGGCGTGTCTACAATCGCCTGATTGGCGGTGCCCGCATTGCACACCAGCGTACCCACCACACTGGTGACCGGACCGGCCGTGCCGCTGGCATTTCCGCCAACCAACACCAGTCCATCGATCTCGAACGATCCTTCCCCGGTAGCAAGGTTGACGCGCGCGCTGCCTCCCCGCGTGCTCCACGGTCCGGCGCCGCTGTGGATTTGATTGGTCTTGTTGCCGTTGGCATCGGTAGTGCCGCCTACTGGGTTGTCAACCCCCGGAGCGGTGATTACTCCGATGATCTGCGGCCAGCGCACGACTGTATTGTTCTGCGCGAATGCCGCGCCCGTCAGCATCAGGGAGAGTGTCAAGCATAGTCTTTTCATGTCGTCTTATCCTTTTCTGGTTTGATTTGAAAACCGGGAAGACCGAACCTGCTGCCTCCCTCGAAGAGAAACGCGAGGAGCCGGGCTCTATTTTTATGCTGATTTTGTAAAGAACGTGTCAAAACCAACGCTGCCGCCGAGCGCGGTGATACCGTAAGGGATATGAGCGCCATCAAACCGTCACCCGCTCAAGTGCAATAGCCGTGAAGCTGATCACAGCCGCCATTTTGTGCACGCTTGCGTGCAGCGCTCAGGTGTCGCCACTTCCCTCGAAAAAGACCGGCGTCGCCACGCCTGGCGTGCAAATTCCTCTCAGCCGGCTGAAGCCCGATGCGGTTTTTGCGGTGCCTGGCGCGCCGGACTGGATTGCGATTGACGATTCCGTCTGGATTTCCAACAAGCCCGGCAACAGCGTCACCCGCATCGATCCTGGCGGCAATCGAGTATTGGAAACGATTCCAGCCGGCAGCGCGCCCTGCGCCGGTCTGGCGATCGGCTTCGGCAGCCTGTGGGTTCCGAATTGCGGAGGCCCCACGCTTGTCCGCATTGACCTGAAGCTACACCGGGTGGCCGCGGCGATCTCGACTGCCATCGCGGATACGGAAGGGAGCATCGCTGCCGGCGCCGGCAGCATCTGGCTGCTAACGGATAGCAAGGGAACGCTGAGCCGATTCGATCCTAAGACCAATCGTGTGGCGGCCGAAATCCCAGTGGCTTCCGCATCTTTTGCTGCCGCTTTCGGCGATGGCGCTGTGTGGGTAACCAGCACCGGGAACAACCTGGTGACTCGCGTCGATCCGCAAACGAACCGGCCAGTGGCAACGATTCCCGTCGGCCCGGCGCCCCGGTTTCTGGCCGTAGGCGAGGGCGCCGTCTGGACGTTGAATCAGGGCGATGGCAGCGTGTCGCGAATCGACCCGCGGACCAATCGCCTGGTTGCGACCATCCCGGTGGGCGTGCCGGGCGGCGGCGGGGACATTGCGGCAGGCGAGGGATCGGTGTGGGTGACGTCGTTCGATTTTCCCGTTTCGCGCATCGATCCGGCGCGCAATGAGGTGGTCCAGCAGTTCGTGGGTAAGGGCGGGGACGCCATCCGCGTGGGGTTGGGATCGGTATGGCTGTCAAACTTGAAAGCGCAAAATGTCTGGCGGATCGATGTGAAGAAGCTGGAGGCGGTGCGAGCGGAATGAATAAATCGAAATGGTTGACCTGCTTTTTGCTAGGGGCTGTCGGCGTCCACGCGCAAAGTCCGCTACTGATGGAGCAGAAGCGCGAAATGGAATTGGTGCTCAGCTCGGCGCCGGAAGATCTTAGAGAGGCTGCCGGCGCCTACGTCCTGCAGAAAAATGGCTTCGTGAAGGTGCGCGACAGCCGCAATGGATTCAACTGCGTCGTGGAGCGTCGGGCTGGCCATCTAGCACCCAAGTGCTACGACGCCGAAGGCTCAACCAGCACACTGCAGGCAAGCTTGAAACGGGGAGAATTCCTCACCCGCGGGCTTTCGCCGGCGGAGGTCGAAAAAAGAATCGATGAAGAATATCGCGCCGGCCGGCTGCATGCCCCCAGCAAAGCAGGCATCGTGTACATGCTAGCTACCGACGACAATTACCAGGACCAGGCGGGCAAGACCCATTACCTCGGCGCGCACATCATGGTCTATGCCCCGTTCTTGAAAAACGCCGATATCGGCGTCACGGCTGACCAGCAGTGGAGCCCCTCGCACGTCTGGGTGCAATACGAAGGCCGCCCGGATGCATACCTGATTTTTTCAATCGGGGAGAGTTGGAAGAAGCACTGATTTTGCCGGGTTGGTCCAGCCCGAAGCCGATATGCCAATAGAGTTCGAAACGCCAGCCACGTTGTGCGGGCTGCGAGCAAACTCACCTGAGCGGCAGATATTCGATTCTTCCCCACCACTCGTCTCCAGATGTTGCCTTGGCGATCAGTTCAAGATCTTCCACCATCTGGCCGATCGTATTTCGCAATAGATGCGTGTAGATGATGCCGGAGAAACGCTTGCGCTCGCTCAACCATCTTGCTCCCTCGCGGAGGAGGTCCTCGTCTTGCGAGACGAAGACGCGACCGAGTTCCGTCGCGCGCTTCAATAACTCCTCATCAGCCAATTCCGCTGAACTATCCTCTTGCGCGGTTAACACGTCAACCGATCGCAAGCGCAAAGCAGTAGTCACTGCACGTCGCACGTGCACATCCATGTATAGCGATATGCTCAACGAGGTCGCTTCAGATCAAGCAACTTGCGGCGGAATTTCGCGTCGGAAAGTTGCACGGCAAGCTTGTCTGATTCTTCCAATCCGCGCCTGATCTGCTCATCAACTTGATTTTGATTCTCATAATAGTAGGTGAGCGCGCCGTGGATTTGAGCCAATGAGAGATTGGCGTGTTGAAAGTGGATTTCTTCCGGACTCGATCCGTAAGCGATTTTGTCCAGCACAACCTCAATTACCTTCACTTTGGTGCCGCCAATCCAGGCGATACCGCGGCTATCGAGGTAAATTTGCGTCGTGAAGGCGGCAGTCACACGTGATCTCCTGGCTCCAGTATAACGCCGATGAAACGCCCTGGGCAGGCTATGTACTTGAAAAGATTGACGGGACGACGGGTCGAACCCGCGACAGGAGCGCCGTCACCAAACTACTTGCGCGCCTGCAACGCCCTAAATTCCGGATTCTCCGCCAGGAATTGATACGCCGGGTCCTGCAGCGCCTCCACCGGCAGGAAGCGCGGCGGAATGCTCTTCAACCACTCGATCGTCTTATCGGCGTCTTTGGCCAACGCTGCCGCGCGCGAAGCGGGCAACCCCACGTCGCGCGGACCTACTCCGGCTTTGTCCTTGGCTTTCGCGAACTGCTCCAGTGCGTCGCGATACCGGCCCGCGCCGGTGAGCGCTTCTCCATAAGACAACTGCAGAGGGCCGCTGTCCGGATGCGCCGCCACCAGGCTGGCATAAAGCCGCGCGGCGGTTTCGAACTGCCCCGACTGTAGCGCGCCGGTTGCGTTGACCTCCGTCAATCCCGCGCGCAGCGCCGCGCGATACCCCGGCGACGTCGCCATCCGGGCAAATTGCACGGTCGCGGCCACGGCTTCCCGCGACGTGTCGTTGTGGTCCATGACGTCGAAGCCATGATGTCCGCTCGGGACGTTGATCACCTGGATGGGTGCATTCGCCGCCTGGCCCAGGGCCGTGATTTTGTCGAGGTTGTTGTTCATGAACGGCCGGTCCAGGCCGGCGCGCACGAATAGCATTGGCAGCTCCGGACGCCAGGTACGGACCATACCGATGCCGTAATACACGATCCCGCCCGCGACCAAAGGCCGTTTCGCGTCTTCGAGGAAAGGCAGAACCTTCTCCACATGGCCTGAGCAAGCGAACACCACCACACGGTCCGGATCCACCTGCCAGTCGGCCGCATGCGTCCGGAGGGCGGCGAGCAGCGCCTCCAGATCCTCCTCGATTCCTTCCGTGTGGGTATCGGGGTTGATGGCCGCGAAACCCTCACCGGCAAATACCGAGGCGAAGCCCGTATATTGCGGCCACGCCCGTTGCGATCCTGATCCAAAGCCGTTCATGAAGATGATCACGGGCAGCCGCGTGTCCGCCGTCCGCTTGGCCGGCCGGTACAGATCGAGCACCAGGTTCTGGCCGTTCCATTGCCGGTAGACGATGTCCTTGCGGATCTCCAATACGGAAGCGGGCGGCGGCGGAACCACAAAAGCCGGCTCAGTTTGTCCAAAGCACAGTGTGGCGAGCGAAACAATCAGAAGTGTGCGCGTCATAAGCTTCTCTGACGGACCCGCACGATTTTTGTACTGGGACTCTTAGACGTCGCGCCTGCATGTCAGCAGGCAACACATCCAAATAATTGAAAAGAATTGGCGGTGAGCTGGGCTTCGTCCCGTCGGAGCTCAGAAGCAAACCGCTATCAATGCTAGAAGCAAGCCGTACTCTCTCATCGCGCTGCCGGCCTTGACGTTCGTTTTGGTTCTCATTTTCCTTGGCTCCTTGCACTCGATGTAAGCAAGCTCTATGCCATTCCCGGATCGCACAGCATGTCTCCTCGCTCAGTCCGCTGGAACCCCCTGCGGTGGAGAGAGATACGGGATAGACACGGCGGGGACGCAGAATCCCGAGGCCTTCTCCCGACAAGCTGCTGTTACTCTCTGAACCGATAGCCACTATCCGAGCGGATAGTCATGTCATGCGCATTCCGCAGGGAATGAAGCCATGGCCTGGAGCCGAGCGCGTGTTGAAAACAAAAGGAAGAAATTGGCGGGGACGACGGGGCTCGAACCCGCGACCTCCGACGTGACAGGCCGGCGTTCTAACCAGCTGAACTACGTCCCCGCGATGGCGTGTCGGATTCCCCGATGGTAGCATGCGCCCGTTGGCTCAGCCAAATCTTACCTGACAAAACCCTTGATCTCGTGGTACTGTTTCATGCGAGAATTAAGGATTCTTAAGAATACACGTCTCAACTCGGAGGGAGGCGCGGGGAAAGGTGCGCAGCGTGAACCATATTTCCGAAACCCCGTTCGACAATATCGAGAACTCCCATCAATACGTTTCGATGCTCGCTGAAGCCATCGAAGAAGCCAGGCAAGAAGTCGACGCGGAAATCGCGCTCGCGGCTCAGGAACGGGCCGGGCGCCGCACCGAAGCGCTGCAAATCGTCGCTTACAACCTGGCTAAGCTCTCGGTACACATCACGACCAGCGGCAGAATTCTGAACGACCTGCGTTCCCTGCGGCGCCTGCTGCTGGCCGAGCGCGAGGCCCCGGCCGAAAAAGCGCAGCCGGTACCTGTCAAGGTGCGCAGCGCTCACGGCTGATTCCGGTATGCCTTTTTCGCGGAGATCATTCCTGGCAACGGCAGGCGCCGCGATCGCGGGCGGCCCCTTGGTCCTGCACGCCGCCAAGCCAGCCCGCCTCCGCATCGGCATTACCGACTGGAACCTCGAGCAGACCTCCAAACTGGAAGCCGTCGCCATGGCAAAGAAGTTGGGATTCGACGGCGTGCAAATCAGCCTGGGCATCAAGCCCGTCGAGAACAAACTGCGCCTGGACAATGGCGCCCTGCAAGCCCGCTACCTGGCCGCGGCCGCCAATCACCAGATTCCGATCGACGGCACCTGCCTGGATATCTTGCATGTCAACTATTTGAAGAACGACCGGCTGGGCCAGAAATGGGTGGCCGATTCCATTCGCATCACGCAAAAAATGAAGACCCGCGTGATCCTGCTGCCCTTCTTCGGCAAGGGTGCGCTTGAGACCCGCCAGGAGATGGATTACGTCGGCGACGTGCTCAAAGAACTGGGGCCGGAAGCGGAGAAAGCCGGCGTGATTCTGGGTCTTGAGGACACGATTTCCGCCGAAGACAACGTCCGCATTGTGGATCGAGCGCAGTCCAAAGCAGTGCTGGTCTATTACGACGTGGGCAATTCCACCATAGCGGGCTTCGATCCAGTCAAGGAAATCAAATGGCTGGGCAAGGACCGCATTTGCCAGTTCCATTTGAAAGATAATCCAAACTATCTGGGAGAAGGCAAAATCGACTTTCCGGCGGTGATGAAAGCTATCGCCGAAATCGGCTTTGCCGGGTACGCCAATCTGGAAACCGTTGCACCGTCAAAGTCCGTCGAAGCCGACCTGACCCGCAATTTGCAGTTCCTGCGCAAACTGATGACCTGATTCAAACAACCACGTCCGGAAGGTGTCAGGTGTTCTCTATATTGCGGCTGAAACGGGCAAGGTGTTTCTTTTGGCGCCCTCTCAGAATGTCTTGAAACGCCCATCTGGAGCGGGTTTTAGCCGATTTTCCTGTTGACATTAGTACCTATTCAGCTTATGATTCTGTTTCTCGTTTGCTGAATTAGAGTTACAACTGAACGCCGGTGTTATCCAGGGGGATTGTGCATGACCTTCCAGATCGGTGAAAAGGTCGTTTATCCAAACCAGGGTGTCGGAACTATAGAGAACATCAGCACACGCTCCTTCGGTACCCAATTCGAAAGATTCTATCTCCTCAGATTGGCGTACGGCAGCATGACCGTAATGGTGCCGTTTTCCAATGTCTCGAACATCGGGCTGAGGAAGATCACCACCAACGCCGAAATTTGCCGCGTTCTCAATTTTCTTTCCGCGGGAACCTGTCTATCCTGCAACGACTGGAAATCCCGTTTCAAAGAGAACACCGACAAAATGCAAAGCGGCGACCTGCTGCATATCGCCGAAGTGCTCAAGGGTCTGTTGCTGCTGCAACTGGAAAAACCGCTCTCGTTCCGCGAGAAGAAAATGTTGGACCGGGCGCGCCACATGCTGGTTACGGAGATGTCAATCGCCCGCCGCATTCAGGAAGTGGAGGCGGTGACCCTTTTGGAGAAGGCGCTCGCCAAAGCTTCGCTGAATCTGCCGCCGGTTCTGTAAGAAAACAGCGCGACTGTGCTTGCGACATCGCCCTGGTTTGTGTTAGTTTCAATCCCTTAGCCCGACGTAAAATCCATTATGGAGCACTCATGCTGCTCGCGCCGATAGTCTGGATCCTGACGATCGCCATCTGCTATTTCTTCATCGGACATTATTGGTGGTTCCCGGCTCCGATTTCGGAGCACGGCGTAGCCTACGACGAGCAGTTCACCATCACGCTGGCGGTCACCGGCATCATCTTCTTTCTGGCGCAAATGGCGCTGGGCTGGGTGATTTTCAAGTTTAAGGACGACGGCAAGCGCGCCAACTACTCGCACGGCAATAACAAGCTGGAGGCCATCTGGACTTCGGCCACCGCGGTGCTCTTCATCGGACTGGTGCTGTTCGGCACCCGCATCTGGGCGTCGGTGCATTTCGTCGCCGCGCCCGCCGATGCCCTCAAGATCGAAGTGAGCGCCAAACAGTTTGCCTGGAATTTCCGCTATCCCGGACCCGACGGCGTGTTTGGCAAGACCGACATCAAGCTGATCAACGACGCCGGCGGCAACGCGTTCGGCATCGACGACAAAGATCCCGCCAGCAAAGACGATATCACCAGCGCTTCCATCAAGGTTCCGGCCGGCAAGCCCATCATGCTCATCATGAAATCCCGCGACGTGATTCACAATTTCTTTGTGCGGGAACTGCGGCTCAAGCAGGATATCGTGCCGGGCATGGAAATTCCCTTTCATTTTCAGGCCGACAAAGTTGGTGTCTACGAAGTTCCGTGCTCGGAACTCTGCGGCTTGGGACACCACCAGATGCGCACCACGCTCGAAGTGATGTCCCAGGCGGACTTTGAAAAATGGCTGCGGGACCAAGCCGCGCAAAAGTGATGGACTTAATTCAATCTGAGGAGATGGCATGTCCTCGTTAGCTCACGCGCCCCATCAGGCGCCTTCCGGTTTCATCCGCAGATATATTTTCAGTTTGGATCACAAAGTCATCGGCATACAGTATTACTTCCTGGCGCTGTTCTCGGTGTTGCTGGGGATGACGCTGTCGGTGCTGATGCGCTATCACATGGTGTATCCGGACGCCCGCGTTTCGCTTTTCGAAAAGCTGTGGCCCACCAGCGCCGCCGGCGGCATCATGACCCCCGAGCTGTATCTATCGCTGATGACCATGCACGGCACCATCATGGTGTTTTTCGTGCTCACCACGGCGCCGCAAAGCGGTTTTGGAAATTACTTTTTGCCGATACAGATTGGCGCCGAGGACATGGCTTTTCCAGTCCTCAATATGATGTCGTTTTGGACCACCTTCCTGGCGTTGATCGTGATGGTGGCGGCTTTCTTTGTTCCCGGCGGCGCGCCTTTAGGCGGCTGGACGGCTTATCCGCCGCTGAGCGGCGTGGGTGCAATTGCCGGTCCGGGCCAGGGGGCGGGGCAGACGCTGTGGGTGATTAGCATCGCGATCTTCTGCGCGGCTTCGCTGATGGGCGCGATCAATTTCATCGCCACCACAGTCGACCTGCGAGCCCGCGGCATGTCCATGATGCGCCTTCCGCTCACCTGCTGGACCTGGCTGGTAACCGCAATTCTCGGGCTCCTCGGATTCGCCGTTCTGCTGGCGGCGGGCGTTCTGCTGCTGCTCGACCGCACGGCCGGCACCAGTTTCTTCCTGCCCGCGGGGCTAATCGTGAACGATCAGATTCTGCTCAATCACAAAGGCGGCTCGCCGCTCCTGTGGCAGCACCTGTTCTGGTTCTTCGGCCATCCGGAGGTGTATATCGCCATCCTTCCCGGCATGGGCGTGGCGTCGCAGCTTCTTTCCACTTTTGCCCGTAAGCCGATTTTCGGCTATCGCGCCATGGTGTACGCCATCCTCGGCATCGGATTCCTGGGCTTCTTCGTGTGGGGACATCACATGTTCATGAGCGGCATGAATCCCTACTCGGCATTCGCATTTTCAGTGCTGACGATGTCCATCGGCGTGCCATCCGCCATCAAGACATTCAATTGGATCGGCACGCTTTGGGGCGGCAAGATCCGCTTCACTACCGCCATGTTGTTCGCGCTCGGGTTCGTATCGCTATTCGTCTCCGGCGGAATCAGCGGTATTTTCCTGGGACAGCCCGCGCTCGATCTGTACTTCCACGACACCTACTTTGTGGTGGGCCACTTCCACATGATCATGGGCGTTGCGGCCATCTTCGGTATGTTCGCCGGCACCTTCTACTGGTTCCCCAAAGTGACTGGGCGCCTCATGAATGAGACGATGGGCAAGATCCATTTCTACATCACGTTCATCGGTGTCTATTGCATCTTCACGCCCATGCACTTCCTGGGCATCGCCGGCAATCCCAGGCGCTATGCGGATTTCACCAATTTCGAGTTCATGAACGCCCTGATGCCGATCCACTCTTTCATGACCTGGGCGGCGGTCATTACGGCGGTCGCGCAACTCATTTTCTTCATCAACCTGTTCTGGAGCATCAAGAAGGGTACGCCCACCGGGCCGAATCCGTGGGAATCGACCACGCTCGAATGGGGCATTCCCTCGCCGCCGCCATTCGACAACTTCGCCGGCGTGCATCCGGTGGTGAACCACGGCCCGTATGAGTACGCGGTGCCGGGCGCTCCCAAGGATTACACCATGCAGACGGACCCGCTCTAAGAGAAGCGCATGCCAGGATCCAGCTCCACGGGAATTTTGACGGGCACGGGACGGCCGCCGATTCCTCCGCCTTTGAGCGGCGGGGATGACGATTCACGCGGCCGGGGAGCTTCGCGCCGCGCGTCATTTACCGGACTGATGGTCCTGCTGGCCGCGAGCGTCATGCTGATCGCGGCTTTTACCAGCGCTTTCGTCGTGCGCCGCGGCCTGTCCGACGATTGGGTCACGATGCCGCTGCCGCGCATCCTCTGGGTCAATACAGCGGTGCTGCTGGCCTCGAGCGTTGCGCTGGAACTGGCGCGGCGCGCTCTGAAATCCGGCCGCCGCACTGCTTTTAACCGCTTCTGGACCGCCGGCACGGTGTTGGGCCTGGTGTTTCTGGCGGGTCAGTACGCGGCCTGGCAGCAGTTGTATCGAGCCGGCATTTACATCGCGACCAATCCATCGAGCTCGTTTTTTTTCCTGCTGACGTGCGTGCACGCCGTGCACTTGATTGGGGGCATTGGCGCGCTGGGTTACGTCAATATTCAAGCGCTGCGTTTGCGTCTGGGCCCCGGTAAACGGACCGCGGTCGATGTCTGCGCGGTCTTTTGGCATTTTCTGGATGGCATGTGGGTTTACTTACTTCTTCTATTTTTGATTTGGGGGTGACGAACTGATGTCCGATGTCAAAGCCGCCACAATGGATTCGCTATGGACCGGTGGTGGTTCTCCGTATGCGATCGGCTCCAAGAAGTTCGGGATGTGGCTGTTCATCATATCCGATGCGTTGACGTTTTCGGCGATGTTGATGGCCTATACCTATTGCCGGGTTTCGACGCCCGACTGGCCGACTCCATTTCACTTTTCACCCGGCATCGTGTTTTCCAGCATCATGACCTTCTGCCTGCTTTCCAGCAGCTTGACCATGGTGATGGCCGTGCACGCTATGAATCATGGCAACCGGAGAGCCACGGTCGCCTGGATTCTGGCAACCATCGGAGGCGGCGTGGCATTCGTAGTTCTGCACGCCACTGAGTGGCACACGCTGATTGTGGAAGAGCACGTGACGATTTCTTCCAATCCTTTTGGATCGCCCTTATTTGGCGCGACATTTTTTGGGCTCACCGGCCTGCATATGACCCACGTGATCATCGGCGTGATTTATCTCTCGATCATTGCTTTCGCCGTGGGCCGCGGGAAATTCAATGCCGAGGACGTGGAGGTGAGCGGCCTCTACTGGCACTTTGTCGATCTGGTGTGGATGTTCATTTTCCCGCTGGTGTATCTGTTGTCAGCGAAAGTCTAGGAGAGCGTATGAGCGACCATAACCAGGCAGTGGCGCATCAGGTGGGCGGAACCATCAAGAGTTTCTCCGTAGTGTGGGTTATCCTGCTGGTGCTGACGGCGGTCGAAGTGTTTCTGGCGTACGAACAAGTGCCGCTGCTGATCATGCTGACGTCCCTGATGGGGCTCTCGGTCATCAAGGCGGCCATGATCATCGCCTATTTCATGCATCTGAAGTTTGAACGGTTCAGCCTGTTCATGACCCTGTTTCCGATGCTGGTGCTTTGCATTGTTCTGATGTTGATCTTCATGCCGGACGCCAGCCGCGCCTTCACAATGAGACCGCAATGAAACGCCTGGCCGCCCTGCTGCCGCTGCGCGCAGCCGGTCGTACGCGGACGCGGGGGTGCCGGCAGCCGCGCCGGAAAGTCCTGTTTTCCTTCCGGAAACTCGAGACCTGCCAGAAGTGCGCATTTGACGGGCGCCTCTTGCTAGTCTTACCATTGGTAAGACGCAGGAGAGTGCCATGTTAACCGTAACCGTTTCCTCGAAAGGCCAAATCGCAATTCCGAAGCAGATCCGGGAGCGTCTGGACATACGGGAGGGCACCAAACTCGCGCTCTACGCCGAGGGGCGGGATCTCATTTTGCGCCGGGCCCTGAGCCCGGATTGGCGCCAGATGCAGGGCGCCTACAAAGGTCCGAGTCTTAACGAAGCCCGAAAGCAGGAACGTCGGAAGGAATTGCTCCGGGATGCGAAAGGTCATTGATTCCTGGGCCTTGATGGCGTGGATCCAGGGACAGCCTGCCGCAGGCCGAGTCGCTAAGATTCTGGAACAAGCTTCCTCCGGAAGCGTTGAGCTGCTCATCAGCATGATCAACGTTGGTGAGGTTTACTATCTGCTGGCGAAGCGCCTCGGTCCGCGACACGCCGAAGATTTTCTCAATCGTTTTCCAGCCCTGCCAATGCGTAGCGTGGTGCCAGACGGTGCCGGGATAATCGAAGCCGCCAAGCTCAAGGGCAGCTATCCGATCTCTTACGCGGACTCCTTCGCCGCAGCCCTTGCCATTCGACAGCGCGTGCCACTCGTAACCGGGGATCACGAATTCAAGCGCCTTTCGCGAATTCTAAAGCTGGAGTGGATCGGCTGAACGCCCCTACGGTTTCATCAATCCCATGCCGCTGGCCGCGCCCTGATACAGCGGCGGGCGGGCATCGGCCGGCTTGCGCGCGTCCAAAACTTCGCGAACCTTGATCCGCAGGGCGTCGGGCAGAAAAGGTTTTTGGATGAAATGGGTCCCTGCTTCCAGAATGCCGTGATAGGCAATCACGTCGGCGGCGTAGCCCGACATATAGAGCACCTGCATTCGCGGCGCCAGTTGTCCGAGCCGCCTGGCCAGCTCCCGTCCGTTGACCAGCGGCATGACCACGTCCGTAATCAGCAGATCGATGGAGCGGGCTTCCTTTTCCCATTTCCAAAGCGCATCGGCGCCGTCGGTGGCTTCAAGGACGCGGTAGCCGGCGTTGGCCAAGGTTGCGCGCAGCATGTTCCGCAGCGCGGATTCATCTTCCACCAGCAAGATGGTCTCGCTGCCGCCGGCGCCGTTGCGCGCGGCCACGGCCATGGTGGGCTGCGCAGTTTCCTGCAACTGCGACAGGTAAATGGAAAATGTCGTGCCCTTGCCGCGCTCGCTGGTCACCGCAATCCCGCCGCCGTTCTGCTGCACGCTTCCGTACACGCTGGAGAGGCCCAGGCCAGTGCCCTTTCCGATCTCTTTGGTGGTAAAGAACGGCTCGAACAAATGGCTGCGGGTTTCCGCGCTCATCCCCTCGCCCGTATCGGTTACCGTCAGCTTGACGTAGGCTCCAGCCGGCAGGCCCGCAAGCTCGGCGCCCTCCCGCTCGCTGAGCGCAACGTTCTGAGTGGTCACGGTGAGCATGCCGCCGCGCGGCATGGCGTCGCGCGCATTGGCTGCCAGGTTGATCAGCACCTGCCCCATTTGATTCGGGTCGGCTTTGACCGGCTGCAGCGTAGGGCTCAGATCGGTACGGAAGACGATATCCTCTCCGATAACGCGGCGGAGCATTTTTTCGATATCGGTGATGACGTGATTCAGATCGATCGGTTTCGGCTGAATAATCTGCCGGCGGCTGAAAGCCAGTAACTGCGCGGTGAGCGCCGCCGCCTGGTTTCCGGCCTTGAGTATCTCTTCGGCGTGGCTGTGCAAGCGGTCGCTCACCGGTAGGGATTTCAGCATCATGTGGCCGTAGCCGTTGATGATGGTGAGCAGGTTATTGAAATCGTGCGCGACGCCGCCCGCCAGACGTCCGACAGCTTCCATTTTCTGCGAGTGCCGCAGCCGCTCTTCCAGGCCCTTCGTCTCGCTGATGTCGGTGATTGCGGCAATAATTCCGCTGACAGACCCTTGCGCATCGCGCAGCGGCGCAGTCCACACGGCTACATCGATCGACGTGCCATCTTTTTTGCGTCGGCGCCGCTCTTCGCCTGCGATGAGTTCTCCCGCCGCGGTGCGCGCTATCTTATCTTGGAACTCCTCTCTGTGCTCCGCGCCAATAAAGGGCGGAGGCTGCCCGATTACTTCCTCGCTGCGCCAACCGAAAGTTCGCTCGGCGGCCAGATTCCAGCTCTGCACGCTACCCGTTAGATCCATGGCCACGATGGCGAATGGAGATGCTTGAATCACCGTTGCCAGCTGTTCGTTGGCATGGCGCAAGTCCTCCTGATGAGTGACCATCTCCTGTCTGGCCGACTCCAGCTGCCGGGCCCGCCGCCGCGCAGAAACCGCCAGCGCGCCGCTCACATAGATCAGCAAACCGATCACCAGGCTCAGTGCGGACAGTATCTGATACGACCCGGTCCATTGATCGCGCGTGGGCCACACCTGCACCACCCAGGTCGCGCCGTAAACGTCCACCGGCAGGTCCGAGTAATAGGGCGGGGGGCCGGAGCTAGCGGTTAAGTCGCGAAGGTAAATGCGTTCGCTGTGCTCCGAAACCGATCCGCCGTAGCCCGGCGGAATTTCCGCATCGACCGCCGCTTTCATCCACTCGTCCGTGCGTAGGACCGCGATCAGGGTTCCCGCAAAAGCTTCCTGATGGAAGACGGGAATCGCCACCTGAAACCGCCGGCCGCCCTTGGCGGGAGAGCCGGTAGCGGAAATCGTGGTCCGGTGTTCGGGCCGGACTGCGCCTTTCGCCGCCGGCTGCCATAGGATGGATTCGAATTCAGGGTGCTTGCGATGCAGCTCTTGCGCCGCCGGCTCCGATTCGCCGTCAGCCCCCCAGCGCGTGCCGAGCGCTTCCAGGGGCGCGACGCGCGCGCCAATGCTCGCGATGATCTTCGATTGGATGCGTTTGGCGGAAAGTGCGGCGGTCTGCACGATCTGCGCGCGTTCGCGGGTGAGCATGACGCGGCACAGGAACAGTGTGGCGAACCAGCCGCTGATGGCAATCAGAAGCGGCAGCAAATTCCAGCCCGCGCGAGCCAGCCGCCGCCACACCGCATAAGCAGAGCTAGGATGCCTATCCGTCACGCTCCGCTATTATAAGGATGAGGTCTTACTAACTTAAAGATTGTCTGTAGTTAATGTTACCCTTCCAACTACCTTCGGTTGACAACGTGATAGTAACTACAGTTAGTAAGTCCGCTCACACGCCTTGAGTTTCAAAGCCGTGCTGAATGCGGTGGTAGGCGCTGTCGAAACGCTTGCTGCTTTTGAAAAGTTCAAATCGCCCGTCGCCTTGCACGTCCCGGATGCGGCTCTGCAGCTTCTTCAGCTCGTCGTCGGGCATGGGTTTGAAAGCGCGCGTGACCCGGATGGCTTCGCGCAGATGTTCCATGCTCGCCAGGCCGCACACCTGGACGCTCACCGGCTGGCTCAGAAAATAGCGGTAGCACTCATCCACCGTCACCGCGTTTTTGGCCAGCATTTGACCATCGCCTCCGCAACCCTTCATACCGATGATGCCGATGTTTCTCTTCAGGCAGGCCGGCATTACCTCTTTGCTGAAACTGAAAAAGCCCGCGTCCATGACGTTGTTGGGCATCTGCACCGTGTCCCACTCAAAGGGCTTGGCCAGCATCTGTAAGTGAATTTGCGGCGACTTATGGCCGGTGAATCCGAGGAAGCGTACTTTGCCCTGCTTGCGGGCCTCGATGCCGGCGCGGATGGCGCCCTTCTCGAAGACCCATTCGGGATCGTTGAAATAGTTGCACTCGTGAAACTGCCATAGATCGAGATGGTCGGTCTGCAGCCGGCGTAAGCTTTCTTCCAGCTGCTGCATCGCGACGGCGTACTCACGGCTGCAAACCTTGGTCATGAGGAACGCCTTGGAGCGGCGCCCGTCCATCTTGAGAGCCTTGCCCATCACGTCTTCGCTGCGGCCGTTGCTGTACTCCCAGGCGTTATCCATGAAAGTGACGCCTTCATCCAGGGCTGCGTGGATAATGCGGATGCCATCGCTTTCTTCTTTCACGCCGCCGATGTGGCCGCCGCCAATCCCGATCACCGAAACACGCACGCCGGTGCGGCCCAGCACGCGAGTGGGAATGCCGGTTGCCGAGGCGCTGGAGGTCTGCGCCAGTACTTGTTCGGCAAGAGCCGCCACGGCTACGCCGGCTTGAATAAACTCACGTCGGGTGGAATGCGAATCGCTCATGGAAGCAATCTCCTGTCTACGGAATTATATCCTGCTCTGCCGCCAGTACAAGAGCGCCAGACTGAGGATCGCGCCAAGGCTCACCATCGCTCCCAGGCGCAATCCCAGCGAGCGGAACCGGAATGCGACGGAATGTTCGCCCGCGGGCACGTCCACAGCCTGGAAGGCTTCGCTCCAACGCTCGATCCGTGCGGGTTTTCCGTCCACCGTTGCCTGCCAGCCGGGAAAGTTCTGTTCCGACAATGTGAATCGCCCGCCAGTTTCCGAGCGAACCAGAAACTCCCGCCTTTCCGGCGTCCATCTGACGCTGCGCGCCGAGCGTTCCGGGCCATCAGATTCCCAGCCGTAAGGAGGCCGGGCGTTCAGAAACTCGAAGACCTGGTAGAACGACTCCGACGGCTGTAGCCGCCGGAAATGGGTGTTCGCCGTGAGCTCCTTGTATAGCGCGCGGTCCCCGGCTGTGATGAAATAGCGCACGCCAAGCAGTCTGAGCGCGGCTTCATTAGACGGATCAATATCGATTTCCCAAGTGTTCGTGGGCCGGACATGCTCGATGCGCGCCGTGAGAAGTTTGTACTGCGCGCTCTGGAATGCGTCAAATCCTTGCGGTGTGTTGAGACCAAAATGCTGAAGCACCGCAGGTATCAAGGCAGTCAGATCCGCCACGATCCGGTATTCAGCGTGGGCGCGCACCTGCCTGAAGACGGCTTCGTCGGTCCAGTACAAGGTGCGCGTGTTGGTCATGTCGCCCGTACCGGAGTTAACCCACCGGCTGGTGCCGAACGCTTTATAGTCGACGCCAACCGCCAGCAGCACTGCTGCCACCAGCCAAACTCGCGCAGGGCCGCGTTGCGACGGAAGAATGAAAATGGCAACCGAGAATAACGTCAGGGTAATCGCCGGCTCAATGGCCGACTTCCAGCCAGTGAAAAAGTCTGAGCCAAGCGGCCACCAAACAATCATCTGGCGCACTGACCAGCCCGCCAGCAGCAGACAAGTCACCGGCACGAACCAGCCGGCCACCGGCCGACGGGGCCGCGAAAGACAGTAGTCGATTCCGAAAGCCGTCAGCGGCGCCATCGCCAGCGTCACGCCCGCCAGGAAATACCAATTGCGGCAGATTTGAGCGAGCAAACTGGAGCGCAATACAATCATCGACACCAGATCGAATGGATTGATTGCAACCACCAGGCTAACCGCGAGGATGGTCAACGGAGGGACCAGGTCAGACCACTTCCGCCTTCGCACGAGCGCGAGCAGGCCGAGGAAAGCCGGAGCGCCCAGGTATAGATAGTTGCCCTTCCATGCCGTTGGGTTGGCGAGCATTCCGAAGTCAAAATAGTTGGGCAGCAAATAAGAAACGTAATAAAGCGGATCACGCAGGTTGAATCCGTACCTCGGATCGAACGCTTTCATGGCCGTGGCTTCGTAAGTTGGCAGCACCTGCACCGCAGCGATCGCGAGCGAGAGGGCGATTGCCAGCACCACGCCCAGCGCGACCCTCCAACGCCACGCGGCGTAGCTCATCATGCACACCGCGAAAGCAAACCACGTGGGAGGGTAACCGGCCAGCAGGCACAGCGTCGAAGCCACCATTGGCTTCCATAGCTGCTGCCAGCGATTCTGCTCGACGGCCTGATCGATTCCCCAGAGGCCGAGCGGCATCCACGCATAGCCTGCCACCAGTCCCAGGTGTTGCAAATTTTCGAGTAGGTAGCCGCTATAGGCGAACACCGCCGCACCGAGGATGCACGCCAGCTCTGCCAGTTTTTTGTCACGCAGCCAGAGATAGCAGAGGAAAAATGCCACCCAGACATGGGCCAGCACCAGGTCCTCCAGACTCTGATACGAAAGCGCCTGGCGGCCGAAGTTGGCCGCGAACATCAGCCAGGTAGGCGGATAAAACAGCGTGACATTGATGTTGCCGACGAAGCTTTGGCCGCAATAAATGGTTGGGTCCCATTCGGGAAATGTCCCGTTACGGAGAGCCCGAAAGGCGTAATCCAACTGCGGGAAGTGGTAACTCTGCAGATCGAAAGGAAGCAGCACGCGCCTGAACGGCGGCAAATATTCGAAGAAGAATAGATAGGTGAAAGCCAGCGAGAGGGCCGCAACCGTCGACGGGCGCGGCCGAATCCAGGCATTTAGCCTTGCGATCATGGGAACGGGCAACAATGCATGTGCCTCGATGCACGCAATTCGCGTGCCAGGATTTGTAACAAGGAGACCCTTCGATTTCAGAGCGTTAAAGATCGAGGTAGCCGGTGACTGAGTCGGATCTAAACAGTTGGACTTTTTACTTGACCGTCACTTTCACCTGTCCATTGGTCCAACAGCATTGAAAGCCGCGGCCGCCGTCACCCGACCAGTCGTTGGCTACCACGCGCAGGATGTACTCGCCCGGCTCGCTGAAAGTCGCGGTGGTCGAAGCTTTGCCATTAAAGGCGGCTGCGCCCTCGATTTTTTCCACCGCCGGCTTGTTGCTGGCGAAGGTCACGGCGCCGGGTCCGCGAAACTTTCCCCACGTCACCGTGACCGGCGGACCCTTGGGCAACGCCCTCGCGCCAGGTAGCGTCTTGGCGTCATCGGCAACCCACACGGTGAGCGTCAGCGGATTCGGCAGCGTAGTCATCAGCTCGTCAGTGATCGCCCGCGGACCCTGACCTGCGGCGCCGCCTTCCACAAATCGGATGGCAGGCGGCGTATTGCCCTCGCCCTCTTCCTTGAATGGCGAGACCTCCCACAGCGGGTCCAGGCTGGCCGGAATACTGGTGGTCTGTTTGTTGGCGGTGAGCGTCCAAGTGATTTTCCCTTTGCCGAAATCCTTGGGCACTGTCACCGTGAACACGCCCCACTGTCGGCGCGGCAGGAAATGAGTGGGCTGGCCCTGGTCCGGCCCACCCGGCTCAATGCGGTTGTCCGGACCGATCGCGATGTCCAGCTCTTCCTTCAAATTTCGATTGAAATAGCCCAGCAGAATGCTGAAGCTGCCGTCCGCATTCTTGAACCAGCCTTCGAATGCGCCGGTCACGCTTTGGCCGGAGTCATGAATCGGCTCCATGGCCAGCGGCTTCGGCTGAGCCCATGCCAGCGCGCAGCTTGCGAACAGGATGGCAATAGACCGCGGCGCTGGCATGTCGGCGTTAGCTAGTTGGACTTGTTCTTCGCGACCCAGTCCTTGTAATCCTGATCCGTGAGATAGGTCACGTTGACCCAGGCATGCGCCATTTCATCGACCGTGCGGTCGCCGTAGCCCACCCACTGATTCGGATCGGGATTGTTCGGGTTGGCGGCGGTATTGTCCCACCAGGCGGTGATGCGGATCATCGTGCCTTTCGGCAATACCGGCGCCGCATCGTCGGTGTAGATGTAATTGTTCATCCAGTTGAAATTGAAATGATCGACGTGGCTCAGCATGCGCGTCGAGCCATCGGGCAGAATGGCTTCCATCGACATTGCCTTGCCGCGCAGGTGCATGTGCGGCTGAAAATTCTCCAGGCGCGCTGCTTGTCTCAGCACGTGAAAGCCCTGCGTCTCGGCGATCGTGTTGGGCGGAATATCGATATTCGTGCTGGCCGACATCGCCTCCCAATACGAGAGGCGCGTGCGATATTTCGGCTCCTCGCCTTTCGGGTAGAGATAAATTCCCAGCTCCACGTGATCGCGAATCGGCTCGCCGACCGCGTGATAATGGATGTCCCAGCGAATCTTGCCTCCGGGCAGCAGCAACTTGCCGGAGCCGGCGCGATACTGATCGAATTGTTTGCCGATGGCCCATTCCATAAAGAGGCCGGGGCCGTTGCCGCCCGCGACGCTGGCCGCGCCCGGCTCATCCTGCTCCAGTTGCGCCAGCGCATGATGCACAATTCTGCGGCCCGCCGGCGTCGCCGGTCGCATTTCGACTGCACGCACCCAGCGCGCTTCGGTGATCGGAAGATCGGCCAGTGGCTTCCACCAGACGTCCTGCCCTTGCGCCGGCATCGTGTACGGCTCGGATTTGATCACTAGATCCGGCTCGCCGTATTGTTTCGCCAGCTGCCAGCCTTCTTCATCGGGCCACACTTGCGCGGGCGGCAGATCTTTCACGTCTCCCAACGGCGCGCCCGCATTCACCCAGCGGACAATGGTGTCAATCTGCGCATCCGAGAGCGAGCGGTCATTTTGAAAATGCTGGATGCCGACCGTCTTATCGATATGCCACGGCGGCATGTTGCGCGAAATCACGCGCTCGCGGATGGATTTCGCCCATGGCCGCGTCTCGGCATAGGTGACGAGCGACATCGGCGCGCTGGTGCCCTTGCGATGGCACGTCTCGCACTTGGCCTGAAGAATCGGGGCGACGTCTTTGGCGAATGTTACCGGCTTGGATAATTCCGCGGCGCATGCGTGGCCTGCAAGCGACAGACAAGCGCCGAACGCAACAGCGCCCGCGCGGGGAAACCAGGCACTCACCATGTCCCACTCCTTCCCGGTATTGCCTAAGAGTCTATTGCTTCAGTCTCACTGAGTCAATCCGTGGACCAATTTCCGCCAGCAAAGTATCGAGCTGAGGTCCGAAGTTCACCTGATTTCCTTAAATGACTTCCCGCTACCGCTGAGCTGTTCGCCACTTCAGTGAATGTCGCTTTTGCGAATACAGGCTGAAGAGCTTGTTTACCCTTGAGGGGTTGCTTCAGCCGCGCCCGATCACGCCAGCTTGGGTTGATTGGCTTCGCGGTGCACCCAGCGATAGGCCGCGATGGAATTCTTCCAGAAAATTTTTTCCGCGACGCCCGGGCCCTTGGTGGCGATATATTCTTGAACGATTTTCAGCGCCTTGGGATACTCGGCCCAAATATCGCTGTTGGGCCAGTCGCTGCCGTACATCAGGCGATCCTGGCCGAAGTATTCCCAGAGCTCATCCAAACGGCCGCGATAGAAATTCAAGTCTTCGGGAACGCGGCCGTCCACGCGGCGCAGAACTTCGGAAATCTTGGCGTAAATGTGCGGGCGCTTGCCCAGCTCGCGCAATGTTGCCTGAAACGCCTTGCGGGCGGCCGGGTCGGCGGGTGGGTCGGGCTGAAGCAGGTGATCCACCACGATGCGCAGATTGGGAATCAGATCGGTTAGTTTGAGGATGCTGGCCATCAGCTTGGGCGTTGGATTGGCGGTGTCCATTTCCAGGCCGGCGTCGGCCAGGATTTTCAGATCGGTAATGAACTGCGGGCTCGCCATATCCATGCTGAGATCGCGTCCCCACAAGTTCCCGCAGCGGATGCCGAGAAACAGCGGGTTGCGGTGCAGGCGGTCGAAATTTGGGCGGAAGCCTGTTTTGCCAACTTCGAGATCGCCGACCAACCCGACAATCATCTTGTCCTTGGCCGCAATATCGAGCACCCACTGGTTGTCCTCCACCAGCGGGCTGGCTTCCACTTCGATCGCGCCGACTACGCCCAGCGGCGCGGCAATCTTGCGGTAGCGGTCCGGCAGCGCAGGCTTGTAGAGCACGGCATTGTTCTTGTCCGGCCAGGGCACGCCTTGCGGGCGCGTCGTATCGAACAAATGAATATGCGTGTCGATGATAGGGATGGACGCCGTTTGTGCGTCCGTAGCGGGTAATGCCATGCTGGCCGCGGCACCGAGAAAAGTTCGTCGATTCACCCTGGTATTGTAGCGCTGCTCTTAACGCGATAGTGCAGGCGCACGACGCCATCGGAGAACCGGCGCGAGGCGAGCAACGCCAGTTCAACCGAGCGCCGCTTGGGATGAATCAGCGGAATGCCTTCGCCGATGAAGGTCGGGATCACATGAACAATGAACTCATCGATCTCGCCCGCGTCGAGAAATGACGCGATCAACCCGCCGCCGCCCATGATCCATACGTCCTTGCCGGCTTGGGCGCGAAGACGCTTGGCGAAGGCGCTGACCGGCTGGTTGACGAACTCGATGCCCGCTACCGGCTTTTCCGGCGGGCGGTGAGTGAAGACGTAGTTCCTGGTCTTCGCGCCGAAACCTCCGCCGCCACCGCCCATGCCGGCCGACATGTCGTAGGTCTTGCGGCCCCACAGGATCGTATCGATGGTGCGGAAGAAGGCGCCCATGCCGTAGTCGCCGGCCGTTCGCGGCCGGTTCAGCCAGTCGACGCTGCCATCGGCGCGGGCGATGTAGCCGTCGGCGCTGGTGGCGACGTAAACCAGAATTTTCCTCTTTTTCATCGCAACTCCTCCTGCCAGCGCGAGATTTGCCAGCGAACTTTGGTTTTGGATGACTTGCGGAAGTACGCCTCGATATCAAAATTGCGGCCCCAGTCCGGGCGCGATCCATCGATGTCGTCAAAACCGTACTCGCGAGATAACTCCCACGAGCTATACAAGCTGCCGGATTTTTTCAGGACGTGTGGATCCGCGGCCAGCGCCGCGATGGCGCGGCCGACGAAAAAAGGCGTCTCGGAGTTCAGAAAGTTGGGATCTTTTTTGCCGCCGTCGCGCCAGTTGGCTTCCGTCACGCCAAAGTGGTCCAGCATGGCCTCCGTGCGCATGAACCCGGGCGTCACGGCCACTGCCGCCACACCGTGTTTGTGCAACTCCTCCGCCATGGCGTGGGCGAACCGGCTCACCGAGATTTTGACCAGGTCGTAGAAAAGATTCTGGCGGTAATCGAGCGTATCGCCATCGCCGATCTCGACGATGAGCCCGCGGCCGCCTTCAATCATGAGCGGCGCGGCGTAGCGGCTGGTGATGATGTGCGAATGGAGCGCATTGCGCAGCATGCGGAAACCTTTGTCGAGATCCAACTTCCAGAACGGTTTCCATTCGTGCTCTTCACCTTCCGAAATATCGTTGACCAGCACATCGAGCCGCCCCTGTTCGCGGCGCACGCGCTCGATGAGCGCTTCGACCTGCTCGGGGACAAGATGATCCGTGCGCGCGGCGATGCCCACCCCGCCGTAGCGCGTGACCATTTCCGCTGTCTCGTCGATGGTTTCGGGGCGGCCCGCGTAATAGCCGGTCGTGGTGGGATGTTCGCGCGTGCCGCGGCCGCTGCAATAGACCGTGGCGCCCGCCTCGCCCAGCATGCAGGCAATGCCGCGCCCGGCGCCGCGCGTGGCCCCGGCGACCAGGGCGACTTGTCCTTTGAGGCTGGGCTGGTTCATCGGCCACCTCCAGGTCGAATATAATCGGTGGTTCACATATTGTCAATAGTAAAATGAACGTTCGTTTATAATCGACTATGAGCCGCCGCAAGGTCACTCCCGACGCCGACGTCCTCACCGCCGCTTTTCGCGTGATATCCCGCATCGGTCCAGCCCGCCTGACCCTGGCCGACGTCGCCAAGGAAGCGGGACTCGCGCCGGCGACGCTGCTCCAGCGCTTCGGCTCCAAGCGCGGCTTGCTGTTGGCCGTAGCACAGCAGGGAATGGCGGGCGTGGACGAGTGCTTCGCCAGAATTCGCGCGGCCCACCGGTCGCCGCTCGACGCGCTCACCGCGTCGCTTGAAGAGATGGCGCACATGTGCGAGACGCCCGAAGCGATGGCCAACAACCTGGCGTTCCTCGAAATCGATCTTACCGATCCTGATTTTCACCGCCTGGCATTGGCTAATTCGCGCGCCATGATGGCGGGATACAAGGCGCTGCTGGACGAAGCCGTGGCCGCCGGTGAACTGGCGCGCTGCGACACGGCGCGCCTTGTCCGCGCGCTGTGCGCCATGTCCAGCGGATCAATGCTGAACTGGGCAATCATGCGCGAAGGGACGGTTGTGCAGTGGCTGCGCGACGATATCGAAACGCTGCTAGGCCCGTTTCGGCGAAAGGCACGGCCGCGTAAGCGGGTTGTCAATCCGTTTCAACGAGGCAAGAGCATACGGGAGAGGAGATAGAAAGCCTACTAAATTCTTGGATCTTCCTCGCGATAGCGGGTTGCCCAAAGCGGAGGTGCAACCTGATCATGCACCGACACAAACGACTTATCGGGATCATCCGCGCTGTAGCGTATGGTTACTTTACTATTCGGGATAAACCCCTTTGTGTATTCCTCGACAGAATTACGGAAGAAGAAGGCTCTCTCGTGAGTACCGAAATGGCGCCCGTCGTTAACGGAGTACATGTACGTAATTTCGGCTGTGGGATAGAAAGAGATGGAACGACCCGAAGCGTGAATCTCTCCTTCGACTCTCGGCCATGTTTTCGTATTGCGATCCCGAATGAGCCGGAACAACGTCCGCAACAGGAAAACGATGATCTCGTCTAGATACCACCCGAGCAGCAATCAGTCTCCCATCTCAGTGGCCTGGGCACTAACGGCGTTTATCCTTCCTCCAACCCTTTCGGCCGATTTTGAATCCCTTCGAATAAACTCATAGTACCCTCGCGCCCCACCAGATTTTTCGTAGGTGGGCAGTTTTGGGCATCTCCTATCCCACCGCGCGGCACACGTCAGGTCTAAGACGGCAGTAGACTATTAACATGGTGCGAGGGCTTCCTGCGGTCTGCCTGCTATCGGTGTGTCTGCAAGGCGCGACCACGCTCACCGATCTGAGCCGCCAGATTCGTGAGGCGTCGCTCGATCCGGAGGAATGCTATCGCGTCCGCGACCTCAGCTTTTCCAAAGACGACGCACGGCTGTATCTCACCGACGGCTATTTGATTTTTGGCAAGCCGGTGGGCGGCGTGCGCACCTCGGCGGTATTCACCACCGACGTCGAGGGCGGCGATGCCGAGATCTTGTTGCTGGCGCCCAGCCGGGGAGAGAGGCAGTCGCTCGCGGCGGCGACCGGCTCCCCCAACCTGGACGAACATTTCGCGGCTGCGGTCTTCCTGTTCGGCGATAACACTTACGCGCAACTGATGGCCCAGATTCGCGCCAATCCATTTCCCAAGAAGAGCCCGGAAATCGGCGTGCTGATGGCGGAGAAGTGGGATGTGGGCGTGCGCAATCTCTCCGCCAGCTTCGAAACCCGCCTGGTGGAGGATCTGCTTTCCTCCCAGCGCGCAGAGTCGGGTTTCTTCGCCGCGCTGCTGAGCGGCAAAACGCTGCGCAACTTCGATTTGATTTACGATCCCCGCGAGGCCGAGCAGCTACTCATCGGCCAGACCGTGACGCGTGAGATGCGCGCGGTGTTCGACGTCTGGGCCAGTTTCGAAACATTGCCATTCCGCAAACACACGCGCGCCCCGCTCGAAACCACGCTGGCGGTGAAAGATTTTCGTATCGACGCGACGGTGGAATCCGACTTGCGGCTGCGGGCGATCACGCGCGTGAAAGTGACGCCGGCCGCGGGCAGCGAGCGAGCTCTGCCGTTCCAGATTTCGCGCCGCATGAAAGTGACGTCGGCGCTCATCGACGGCCATCCGGCTGAGGTGCTGCAGCGGGAAACGGTGAGATCGGGACTGGTTTGGGGCGAAGGCAACGAGCGCTTCCTGGTGCTGCCGGCGCAGCCGCTGGAGATTGGGCGCGAATACGAAGTGGAATTGCGTCATGAAGGCGAAGTGATCTTCGACGCCGGCAATCAGGTTTTTTCCGTGGGCGCGCGCGGCGGCTGGTATCCCAACCACAACATGCAGTTCGCCCGCTACGATGTCACCTTCCGCTATCCCAAGGACCTGGACCTGGTGACGGCGGGAGAAATTACCAGCGATAAAACCGAAGGTTCCTGGCGCATCACTCGCCGCGTGACCGCCGCGCCTATCCGCCTGGCTGGTTTCAACCTGGGCCATTACCTGCGGGAAAACGTGACGCGCAGCGGGTACAGCGTGGAGGTTTGCGCCAATCAGAAAGTGGAGAAATCGCTGCAGCCGGGACCGCACCGCACCGGACTTGCCCGCGAGGTGCCCATCTGGTCACGGCGGCCGTCGCCCGAGTTACTGGGCACGCTTCCGCCCAATGTCCCGAATCCAGCCGCGCGCCTGCCGGAGCTGGCCGCCGAGGTGGCCGCGGCTCTCGAATTCATGTCCGCGAACTTCGGTCCGCCGCCGCTGCGCCACCTGGTGGTCTCGCCGGTGCCCGGCACGTTTGGCCAGGGCTTTGGCGGATTGGTTTATCTCTCGACGCTCTCGTATCTGCGGCCCCACGAGCGGCCGGTGCTGTTGAACGCGGGCGGCCACAGTTTTTTCACCGATCTGCTGCAGGCCCACGAAACCGCGCACCAGTGGTGGGGCAACGTGGTGACTTCCGCCGGATATCGCGACGACTGGATCATGGAATCGCTGGCCAACTATTCGGCGCTGCTGTATCTGGAGAAGCGCAGCGGACGCCATACGATCGACCTAATGCTGGAGGAGTACAAGACCCGGCTGCTGTCGAAGACGCCCGCGAATCTGACTCTGGAATCGACCGGGCCGATCGTGCTGGGCCCGCGTCTGGAAACCGCGCAATCTCCGTTCGCCTGGCAGTTCATCACTTACGGAAAAGGCTCGTGGATTCTGCACATGCTGCGTTCCCGCCTTGGCGACGAGCGCTTCCTGGCCATGCTGGGCGAGCTGCGTCGCCGCTATGAATGGAAGCCAATCTCCACCGAGCAATTTCGCGTGCTGGCGGCCCAATTCCTGCCGCCGAAATCCCGCGATCCAAAACTGGAGGCGTTTTTCGAGCAGTGGGTGTATGGCACCGGCATCCCCACTCTAAAACTTTCCTACACCGTGCGCGGCAAGGCCCCCAATCTAAAACTGACCGGGACGATTTCACAGGCCGATGTGGATGACGATTTCAGCGCGCAGGTGCCGGTGGAGATTCAATTCGCCAATCGCAAACAGGTCACTTGGGTAGAAACCGCCAATGAGCCGGTTTCGTTTACGGTAACTCTGGCGGAAGCGCCGACCCGGGTGGCGCTCGATCCGGCGGCCAACTTTCTGCGCAAATAGCGTTCGGGAAAGCGCCCAGCGCCTTCGCCAGACCGTCTGCGCATGATACACTGAGCCAGTTTTGATGATGCGCCCACTGCGGGGAGTGATTGCCGTTTCCGTTGGAGCCTGCCTGGCGTTGCTCAGCTCCTGCAGCTCGCCGGACGCTCCTCTGCCCGAGGAATCCGGAAGAGACATTCACACGTTCTCCGAACCGGAGAAGGTGCGGGTGAAGCACATCGACCTGGATCTGGATGCCCTATTCGATCGCAAAATTCTGAAGGGGACGGCCACGCTGACGGTGGAAAAAGCGGCTTCTTCCAACGCGCCGTTGATCCTGGACAGCCGCGATCTTTCGATCGAGAAAGTCGAAGTATCGAGCGACGGCAGCAAATTCACCGCCACCACGTTTGAGTTCGGCAAGCCCGACCCGTTTCTGGGTTCGGCGCTCACGATTCCTCTGGCCGCCGACAGCCGGCAGGTGCGCGTACAATATGCGACGAGCCCGAACGCATCCGGATTGCAGTGGCTCGATCCTCCGCAGACCGCCGGCAAGCGGATGCCGTTTCTCTACACGCAGTCGCAGGCCATACATGCGCGCAGTTGGATTCCGCTGCAGGACACGCCAGGCGTGCGCTTCACGTACACGGCGCGGGTTCGGACGCCCAAGAACCTGCTGGCTATCATGAGCGCGGAAGACAATCCGATCGGCCTGAGGACTGGCGAATACGCCTTCCGCATGCCGCTGCCGGTTCCTTCTTACTTGCTGGCGCTGGCCATAGGCGATCTGACCTTTCAATCGGTGAGCCGGCGCACGGGCGTCTATGCCGAGAAGCCAGTGATCGCGGAAGCAGCCAAGGAATTCGAGGACACGGAGAAAATGCTGACCGCGGCCGAGGAATTATTCGGCCCCTACCGGTGGGGACGCTATGACATCCTGGTGGCGCCCCCCAGCTTCCCGCTGGGCGGAATGGAGAATCCGCGCTTAACGTTCGTCACTTCGGCGGTGATTGCCGGCGACAAGAGCCTGGTCTCGCAGCTTACTCACGAGATGGCGCATTCCTGGTCCGGCAATGTAGTGACTTACGCCACCTGGAGCGATTTCTGGCTGAGTGAAGGTTTCACGGTTTATATTGAACGGCGCATCATCGAGCGAGTCTACGGGTTGGAACGCGCGGAGATGCAGTGGGCGACGGGACGGCAGGATTTGGAAGCGGAGATGGCGAGGCTGTCATCGAAAGACCAGATGCTGCGGCTGGACCTGCGCGGCCGCGACGCCGAGGCGGCGTTCACGCTGGTGCCGTTCGAAAAGGGCGCGCTCTTTCTGCTTAGTCTGGAGCAGGCCTTCGGGCGCAACGCTTTTGATGCTTTCCTGCGCGGGTACTTTGACTATTTCGCCTTCCAGAGCATCACCACGCGTCAGTTCCTGGAGTATCTGCGGGCCAATCTGTTAAGCCAGCGGCCGGAGCTGGCAGCGCAGATTCAAATTGAAAAATGGGCCTATCAGCCGGGACTGCCTTCCAACGCGCCGCAACTGCGGTCGGCTGCATTTCTCAAAGTGGAGCAGCAGGCGGCGCTGTGGCTGCAAGGAAAAGCCACAGCGTCCGAGCTCGACACCGAGGGCTGGAATACGCAGCAGTGGATCCATTTCCTGCGCTATTTGACGCCGGTGCCGGACGCGGACAAGATGCGCGAGCTGGATGAGGCTTTCGGATTCACCAAGTCCGGCAACGCCGAAATTTCGGGTCAATGGCTGCTCAAGGTGATCCGCCGGGGCTACGAGCCGGCGTATCCCCGCCTGGAACAGTTTCTCACTACCGAAGGCGGGCGCAGATATTTGCGGCCACTCTATGAAGAGCTGATGAAAGCGCCGGGGGGGCGGGCGCGGGCGCGCGCCATCTATGCCAAAGCCCGGCCGATGTATCATCCGACCGCGCGCGCCGTGGTGGACGAGATCGTCAAGAAATAATCAGGGCGGAGTCGCTTCCTTGAAGTGCTTTCTCTCTTGAATGACTTTTTCTTCCTGGCGCTCTTGCTCCAGTTGGGTCAAGTAGATTGCTTCCAGGCGCTCGGCCTCCCGGCGAAGGCCATTCGGGTCGATGAACGTGTCCGGGCTATAAGTCATGCCAGGACGGAATTTTCGATGCAATCCATATTGGGCGGCGTGCGAAGCCAGGAAGATATCGCAGGGCAACTCTTTGAGTATACGAAATGTGCTGGCGTAGTCTTCCGCGATGCGAGGATACTTCGTATTCTTGACTAAGACCGTTCCCGGATTGATTGTTCCCAGGTTGGCGATAAGTACGTGATAAGTGCGGCCGTTCTCTATGATATCCAGGGAGTAAGTCACGCTGCCCGGGGTGTGTCCGGGAGTCAAGTGCGCGGTAAGTGCGGTGCCGCCCAGCTCAATTTTGCCGCCATCCTTGAAGATGCGGTCGACTTTCACCGGCGTAAAGCCGGCGGAGCCTCCGAACAAGTAGTCGGTTTTACCGCCGGATTCCAGCAGTGGGACTTCCTGTTCGACCGCCGCCATCTTGGCGCCAGTAAGCCGTTTGACCGTTGCCATGCCCGCCACATGATCACCGTGCGCGTGAGTGACCATCAGTAGTTTGATGTCCGAGAATTGGAATCCGAGACTCTTGATGCTCGCGCGGATAAGTGGAACGGAGTCCTCGAAACCCGTGTTGATCAGGATGTTGCCTTGCGGTGTAACGATAAGGTAGCTGGCCAGGTCGGCGCCGCCGACGTAATATACGTTGCCGATCACCCGGTGTGGAGGAAATGGTTGCGCCGGCAGCAGGGCGGGGAGTACGGCGATGAGTGCGAATAGACGCAGCATGTTACTCATCGGGGGCGCCCCACACGCTTCATTGCTTGGGCAATCGCCCCAAAAATGCGCTCTTCGACATCTTCGTCATAGGGCCCGGGCATGCCGTAATAGATCATGCTGGTGTCGGCTTCGTAGCCGCCTTCTTTGAGCACGCGCAGGGAAGGAATGTACGACATCACATCGTTCGAGTAACCTGCCACGATAATGTGTTTGGCCCCGTAAGTCTTTTTCACGCGCAGCGCGTAGTCCACCACTACTTCGCCGCCTAGCGCCAGCACAGTCAGATCCTTGCCGAATTGAACCGCGGCCACTGGATAAGAATAGTGACGGATGGGCTGCCCATCGTCATAGGTCTTCAGCATCACCTTGGCGTTGCGCACGATCCAAACATCTTTGTCACTGGCGCGCGCCACGAATTTTTCCCGCGTATGGGGCGCGAAACTTAGCTCGACGGTTTGGAACGCGGGGCGAATGGGCCCGCGCACGGGGTCGAGTTTCCGGGTGAGAACGCGATCCACTTCGGCGGCGAGTGCTGCCCCGTGCTTCTCCGCCAGTTCCAGCGTGCTGCGCGGATTTGGGTTCTGATCGGCGCCGCATAAGGCCATGTACATCGCCGTGGTCTCGGGATGCGCTTTCTCCAGATTGATTTGGGCGAAGCCTGCATAGTCGCCGCTGATCTTGTAAAAGCTGCCGGTGAGCGTGGTGTTGTGGCACGCATAGCCAAACAAAATGGCGCGCAGCTTGCCGTTGGGCGAGGTAACGCGCAGCACCGGCACGTCATGATCGGTCGGCCCCTTGGTGTTGGCGCCGAATTGCACTCCCTGTTGCGTGTTTTGCCGGCGGTTGATGGCGAAGCCCGTTTCGCCATTGCCGAATGAAAGGTTGGCGGGCGCCAGATCGCCCAGGGCCGCTCCTACCACGGCTACCAGATTATCTGTGAGCTTGGCGGTGTATTCGTCGATGACGGCGCGATCGGCGGGAGCGAGGTCGAACAGAATATCCAGATTGCGTCCGACCATCGGCCCGGTATGAGTGTGCGAAGCATTGAGAATCAGGCGGGCGCGCTCCAGGCCGTACTGCTTCTGTACGCGCGCCGATACGATGTCGGCCATGCTGCGGGGAATGCCGATCAAATCCGTGGACACGATCACAATGCGGCTGCCCTTGCTGTCCTCGATAGCCAGGGCTTTCGCCCACAGGTCGTGCAAGACGCCTTCGGAAGCGTGAGTGCGCGCGGCGTAGCCGGATAAATAAATGGTTTTATCCGGTGTAATGATGACGCGGCCGATTCCCGCTTTGTAGTCTGCTTTGTGATCCGCGGCGGCGAGTGAAAATGCGGACAGCAGTAAAGCCAGCAGCGAGCGCATAGATGTATAAGGTATCACTCAGGACGCGGCGGCGGAGAGTTCAGCGGGTTCGAGCACCCGTACATCGCCGCCCGAAAGTCCGCTGACGCGAGGTCCGGGAAGAATGATGCCCGCCAGGTTGAGCGGGTCGGAGGTGGAGATGGTGAGCCCGAGGCCGCGGCCTTCCTCACGGCGCATGGCGCGCAGGGCAGCAAGGGCTTCGGGGCGGGCGAACTGCTCGCCGACGAAGCCGGAAACGAAACGTCCGCCGCGAATTTCGCCGCGTGCTTCCATGCGCCGCAGCACGAGCAACAACTCGCGCCAGGCGGGCGCCAGCGATTCGCGCGCCAGAATATCGCGGAAGACCACGCCCCAGCGCAGTAAGAGTTGATTGGCGAAAGCTTCGGTGGAATCGAGCGGAGCCGCGCTTGCCGGGCGCAATAATGCCCAGCGGCCGGCCGCGTGGCGAGGGCGCGCGTAGCGTCCCTTACCCTCACCGCGGCGGCGCTTGGAATCGACCAGCGATCGCAGGTTTTCGAAACCGTCGGCGGTCACCAGGCCGGCAGCGACGAGCTCCCATAGCGCGTCTTCCACTTCGCTCGCCAGACGTCCCGTGGCTCGCCCGAGCTCGGCGAAAAAAGACGCGCCGCGACGAGTGAGCGCCGATAGAGTCTCCTTCGCCGGATGGGACAGTGAGTCTTCGACTGGCGTTTCACTCTGACGCTGCGCGCTGACGAGCAGCCACTCGGCGTCGTCGCGCAAGAAAAGCGCGATGGGCGCCACACGCGTAGGCCGCACGCGGCCTGGTTCTTCGCGTTCGAACGCCGGATGCGGAGACAGGCGCCCCCACATCACTTCGCCCGCCAGACACAATTGATCGAGCAGGTCCGGCGTGTAGCCGGCGATGCGGCGCGGCAGGACGTGTGATTCCCATGCACCGGCCGGCACTTCATAACCTTGCAATTGCCGGATCACCTGCAGCGCCCCATCGAGGCCATGCAATTGCGCGCCGGGAGCCGCATGTTGCCAGCGCGCCAGAAAGCGCACGAAATCGGCGCTGGTGACCGGCTCGATCTCGCGCCGCAGGCGGCCGAGAGTGAGGCGATGAATACGCGCCAGCAGCCGCCGGTTACACCATTCGATTTCGCCGGCCGCGGCGTGAGGCGTGAATTGTCCACGCAATACCTGGCCTTCGGCTTCAAGCTGCGCAAGCGCGGCATCTACTTCGTCGCGCAGCAGAGCGAGACGCGCGCACAACGCCGGCGGCGTCATGGGGCCGGTGGATTCCAGCCAGCCGCGTAGAATCGCAACGGCATCCGAGGCCTGTCCATTGCGTTCCGTTGCGATCCAGAATTCATGACCGTTAACTTCGATCGTGCTGGCGCGCCGCGCCGCCGCAAGCTGCTCGTACCACGCCTGCCATTCCGGAGCGGCGGGAAGGCGGATCAACGTGAGCAGGGCGTCATGCAGCTCGTCGGCGTCGCGCACCACTGGCCAGGATTCGGCGGCCACCTGTTCGATGGCGGCGAGGTCGAGTGCGCCAGTCCCGGCGGCTACATCGACGGGAAGCGATCGCCGCAACTGCACGGCACGGGCACGGCGCTCTTCGAGCGGCGCGTCGTCGAGATACGCGAAGGGGTTGGCGTTGAGGATTTCATGGGAGAAGGGCGACGGCTCCGCGGTTTCACGCGCGACGATTTGCACCCAGCCATTCTCAATGCCGGCGAGCAGCGCGGTGAGTCCGCGCAAATCCATGGCCTCATGCAGGCAATTGGCAATGGTTTCGTTCACCAGCGGATGATTCGGAATGCGAATCTCGCCAACGAGATTTTCGGCGCAGGCAGCCTGATCGGGAAATACCGCTGCCAGCAGATCGTCGGAGCGCATGCGCTGGATGGGCGGCGGAACCTTGGCCCCGTTGCGGAAACGCAGAATCGCCAGCGCGCGCGACGCGTTCCATCGCCAACGCGAGGTGAACATGGGCGCGTCCAGCAAGGCTTGGGTCAAAACATGTTCCACGGTCTGTGTTTTCAGGAAGCCAAAGACAACTTCGAGCGGGAAAGCGTGCTGCTCGCTGAGCGAGATCACAATCCCGTTGTCGGTGGCGGCCGCCTGCAATTCAAAATTGAACGAGCGGCAGAAGCGCTTGCGCAGCGCGAGGCCCCAGGCGCGGTTGATGCGCGCGCCGAGCGGGGCGTGAATGACGAGCTGCATGCCGCCGGCCTCGTCGAAGAAACGCTCGGCGACCACGGTTCGATCGGACGGCAGGACACCGAGCGAAGCCTTGCCGGCGCGAACGTAATCCACCGCTTGCCCGGCGCCGAGCGGGTCCAGACCGCATTCACGCATCAGAAACTCGTGGGGCGATTGGTGCTCGACAATCGTCTCGCGCAAACGGGCGACTTCCCGCGAAAGCTCGAGCGTGCGCCCCGGCGCTTCGCCATTCCAGAAAGGAATCGAAGGTGCCGCGCCATGCGCGTCTTCCACACGGACGCGGCCGGATTCTATGCGTCGGATGCGCCACGAGGTCGTACCCAGCAGAAAAACATCGCCGGCCAGGCTCTCGACGGCGAAATCTTCGTCGAGCGTTCCTACCACCGTGCCTTCAGGTTCGGCAACCACCAGGTAATTGGCGTTGTCCGGAATGGCGCCGCCGGAAGTGATGGCCGCCAGGCGCGCGCCGCGACGTCCGCGGACACGGCCATTCACGCGGTCGCGATGCAGGTAGGCGCCGCTGCGTCCGCGCGTGGTGGTGATGCCGTCGCCCAGCATTTCCATCACGGCGTCAAAATCATTGCGATCGAGTGCGCGATAGGAGTAGGTGCGCCGGGCGAGGGCGAACAAATCATCCTCGCTCCAGTCTTCGCAGGCAGCGGCGGCCACTAATTGCTGGGCGAGAATGTCGAGCGCGCCCTGCGGAATTTCGATGCGGTCCAGTTCGCCAGCGCGAATGGCGTGCACGAGCGCGGCGCACTCGATCAATTCGTCGCGAGTGGTGGGAAAAATACGGCCTTTCGGCGTCGCGCCCACCCAGTGTCCGGAACGGCCGATCCGCTGCAGGGCGACGGCGATGGAACGCGGCGAGCCAACCTGGCACACCAGATCCACGGTGCCGATATCGATACCCAGCTCAAGCGAAGCCGTCGCAACCACCGCGCGCAGTTCGCCATTCTTGAGCCGGTTCTCGGCATCCATGCGAAGCGCGCGCGAGAGGCTGCCATGATGCGGCAGCACGGCGCCGTCGCCTAAACGCTCTGCCAGCGCGTGGGCCACACGCTCGGCCAGGCGCCGCGTATTGACGAAAATCAGCGTCGTGCGCTGCTGCTGAATCAACTGGGCCAGGCGGTCGTAGATCTCGCCCCACATTTCGGTTGAAGCCACGGCGCCCAGTTCATCGCGAGGCACTTCGACGGCCATCTCCATCTCACGGCGGTGGCCTACGTGAATGATGCGTGCGGTGTCGCTCAAAAATAGCCCGACGTCTTCGAGCGGCTTGACGGTGGCGGAAAGGCCGATGCGCTGCGGGCGCGGGCCGGTGACGAGGGCGTCCAGTCGGGCGAGCGAGAGCGCAAGATGGGAGCCGCGCTTATCGTCGGCCACGGCGTGAATCTCGTCGACGATCACGGTGCGCACGCCGCGCAGCATCTGGCGGGATTTTTCCGCCGTCAGCAGGATGAACAGCGATTCCGGCGTCGTCACCAGGATGTGGGGAGCACTGCGGCGCATTTGCTCTCGTTCCCACATCGGGGTGTCGCCGGTGCGGACCGCGGTTCGGATGGGTGCGAGCGGAATGCCTTCGGAGCGGGCGAGCGCGGCGATTTCCGCCAGCGGAATTTCCAGATTCTTGCGGACATCGTTGCTCAGGGCTTTCAGCGGCGAGACGTATAGGACCTGCGTTTGACTATCCAATTCGCCCATGCGCGCGGCACGCACCAGGCTGTCGAGACAAATCAGGAACGCGGCGAGCGTTTTGCCGGAGCCGGTGGGCGCCGAGATGAGAACGTCATGCGCGCTGCGGATTTCCGGCCAGCCGAGGATCTGCGGCTCCGTGGGGCCGTGGAAGCGCTGGGCGAACCACTCGGCAATGAGAGGATCGAAGCCGGTGAGCGGCATGACGGTATATATACAGTGTAGTGGGGCAGGTCCCCGACCTGCCAGTGTGCCAACTTCCACGATTTGTTGCGATGGGGGACAGTCTGCGTGTTTCCTGGTTTATCGGCGCATGTTTGATGAGTCTTCAAGAGTTACGTGAAAACCAGGAAACACGCAGACTGTCCCCATGTGTGGACAGTTTTCTCGACGCGAATGGCAGGTCGGGGACCTGCCCCACTTACAGCACGGCGGTTTCGGTTAGCAGGCGGCCTTCGGCGAAGCGCTCGATCCCTAGCACGCCCGCGTCTACCAGGCTCGAAGAGCCGTGAAGGATCAAGTCGGAAACAATGCGCCCGGTTGAGGGTGAATGCATTACGCCGTGGCCGCTGAAGCCGTTGGCGAAATAGAGTCCGCGCACCTGCCGAGCCGGCCCGATGATCGGATAGTGATCGGGCGTCATCTCGTAAAGCCCGGCCCAGGCGCGCTTGGGGTTCACTTCGACATTCTCCAGGCACGGCACGCGATCCACGGCGCGGGTAAGAATTTTTTCGACAAATGCGGGATCAAAATTCGTTTTGTAACCGGGCGTCTCCTCCGGATCGTTCCAGGCCAGCAGCAACCCTGCGCCTTCCGGCCGGAAATGAAAGCCGTTGGACATATCCACCACCATCGGCGCTTCGCGGGAAATCAGCGGGAAAGGCTCAGTGGGCACCAGCATGCGGCGCAGCGGCTCGACGGGCAGGTCGACTCCGGCGAATGCCGCCACTCGCGCCGCCCATGCGCCGGCCGCATTGACAACCGCGCGGGTAACGATGCGGCCTTTCGAAGTTTCAACGCCGGCGATGCCATCCGCGTCCAGCACCAGCCCGGTGACGTCCGTATCGCGCCAGAGCCGGGCGCCGCGCTCCACTGCGCGTGTCATGAATCCCACCATCACGCTGTAAGGGTCGACGAAGCCATCGGTCGAGCAAAAACTTCCACCCAGAATATCGTCGGCGCGAAGCTGTGGAACCATGCGGACGATCTCCGCGGTGTCGAT
>JACPNO010000006.1 GCA_016185465.1 Candidatus Solibacter usitatus | reverse complement strand
GGAAGGCTGAGATATTCTTAGACCCGAGGAAATCTGGCGGTTGGCTTGATCGATCTTCGCCTGGACGCGCGACAAATCGGCCAGGAACTGTTCCGCCGCTGGATTGACGTTGGATATCATAGTCAGGCTCGCATTCTTTCTTACAGCGGAATCAGGTTGATCGTATCTTGCGTAAGTTGATCCAGCACACTTACCATTCTGGCGGCAGCGCTGTACGCTCTCTGAAATTCGATCATCTTGGCCGCCTCCGCATCGAGAGAAACGCCGGAAATCTGGCTGCGCAGGCTGCGCGCCTGGGCCACTACCTGCTGTTGAATCGTGAGCTGAGTCTGGGCGTTGCCCGATTCGCGCCCCACCTGGGCCGCGATATTTCCGTAAAACTCCGCGTAGCTGAAGCCGTTGATTTCGTCGGCCGCATTCTGCGGACTGGCGAGCGCGGCCAGGCGCAGCGCGATGCCGTTGCTCACATAGGGCGGCCCGGGGTCGATCGCCGCCAGTTGGCCGGGTGTCATGGCGCTGTTGACCGAGAGTGTGTGAGCCACCGCGCTGGGGCTGCCGGCGGCATAGGTGAACAGCGGAATTCCAGTAACCGGCGGCGGGCCATCGGAAATATTTCCCGATCCCAAAATCTGGTTGACGCGGTCCGCGACGCCCTGCGCAAGCTGGTTGAGGCTGCCCTGCTGGTACGCGCCCCCCGCGAGAGACGGCAGAACATTGTTGCGGACGTCCAGCAGCCCGGCCACTTTTCCCTGCGAGATCATGCCGGTGACGTCGTTCCCCTGGGCATCTATGATGCGCGCCGGCGGCAGGCCGCCCGCAACGGTTGCCGGGGCGCCGGCCGCGGTCGAAATGCTCACCTGCAGGTTGTACTGGTTGGCGCCGATCACCAGCGGAGTCTGCCCGCCCATCAAGACGGTGACTGAACCGTTGGCCTGGTTGATCGCCGTGATGTTCACGTACTCCGACAGCTGCTCGAGCGTCGAGTGAATCTGCGCGTCCAGGCCGGCGTCGTTGAGATTCCCCGCCAGCCGCTGCTGATTGTAAATGCGCAAATGACTGGTGAGATCGTTGACGTGAGTAATGTTCTGCTGAAGCTGATTGGTGGTGCTGTTGGTGGCTTGCGTCAGATTCGCCGCCGCTTGCTGAAAGGCCTGCGTCAGTTGTTGCGCGCTGTCGAGGACGGCCTGGCGCGAGGCGCCGCTGTTGGGCGTCACGCTCCATGAGGAGACAGTCTGAAAAAACTTGTTGAGCGCGCCGGGGATGCCGGAGTCGCTGCTTACGTTGAAGTTGAGCTCCAGGTCGGCCAGGTTCTGGGCCTTTTGTTCAAATGTTCCGAGCGCAGAGAACTGCTGGCGCACGGACTGCTCGGAGTATTCATCGCGCGAGCTTTGAATCTCTCCCGCGGTGACGCCGCCGGGTAAACCGCCATTGGGCTGGAACGGCTCGGCCTCCAGGCTCAGGCTTTGCGCCGCATAGCCCGGCGAAGAAGCATTGACCACGTTGTTTTGCACAACGGTCAGCGCGCGCTGGAAGACTTGCAGAGCGTTGGCGGAATTGCTGAGGGCTGAAAACAGGTCCGACATGCTTATATTTCCAAAATCAAGCGGCCTCTGCCTTCGGGCGCCGCTGGCGTTCCCTTATCCGTATAACCCGAGACCATGCTGCCGGCGCGTTGTATCCAGCCCGCATGAAATGCCGCGGCGCTATCGAGCAGAATTCCCACTCGCGCAATTTCGGCGCGCAATTCCGTGAGCGAGGCAGAGAGAGCGGCATCCTGTTTCCGGCCGGAGGCTGTTATCGTGTCCTGCAACTGACGAAACGCGTCTGCCGCTTCATCCATCCGGCAGCGGCAATAATCCAGGTTTTCGATGGTGGGTGACGTCAGCCGCTGACGCGCGTCGCGCACCACGGCGTGCAACTGGCGCACGGCCGCGACTGCCTGGGATGGTTGGCGCCGGCTATCAACTGCCATCCGTTTTCCTCTCCACGGCGTCTTTGGTAATGGCCTGACTGATCGATCGCGCGTCCACGTGGTATTTTCCCGCGCGATAATCCTGGGTGAGCTTGGCGAGGTGCTGGGCGCGCGCGGCCGCCTGCGTCGCGAAGGCATGGGAAATGCGGCCGGCAAGGCTGGAGATTTCCGCGCGATCGCCGCCAATGGATTCAGAAATCCGCGCGTTCGAAGCGGAGCCCGGGCGATTGGTCTCCTGGGTTTCCGCCGTCCGTCCGGTTTGCGCCCCGGCTGCGCCGCTCAGACTTGGATCGTCGACTTTCATACATCGGCCGGCGAGCATATGCCGGAATCTCTCAGCATGCGGCCCATGGCCTGCAGCGCGCTGCGGTGGATTTGCGAAGCGCGGCTTTCATTCACGCCCATCTCATGGCCAATTTCCTTCATGGTGCGGTAACGGTTGTAGTGCAGGCGAATGACCTGGCGGTGGCGCGCGGGAAGGTTTTCGATCAGCCGGTCCAGCACGTCGCGCAACTGGCGCTGCGAAAAAATCTGATCCGGATGCGTGTCGGGATCGCTGGCCGGATCGACTGGCTCGCCTTCGCCGTTCGGCTCCGATTCAACGGGCGCGGCCATCCGTAGGGCGGCGTTCATGCTGTGCAATTCAGAGGCGGAAATCATCAGCCGGCCGCAAAGTTCCTCTTCCGTCGGCTCGCGCTGCAGCGCGCCCGCGAGTTCCTGGCGGACGGCGGCTACCTGTTTTTGCCAGCGGCGGAGCTTGCGCGGCGCAAGATCCAGACGGCGCAGGCTGTCCAGTATTTCGCCTTCGATGCGATAGCGGGCGTAGGTCGAAAACGGCACTTCGATCGAGGGATCGTACGAGCGCCCCGCCCGCACCAGGCCCAGCAAGCCGGATTGCGCCAGATCGTGCAGTTCAATCCGCGTGTGCGGCGGCAAGGTGCCGTATATCCGGCGCGCGATCGATTCCACCAGCGGCAGATAGGCCAGCATCAATTCATGCCGTGGATCGGGTCCGTTATTATTCAGCAACATGCGCCAGGATACCAATCTGCTCTGGATTCGCCGTACGGCTCCAGGTACCGGGGACACAACTTTAGTCGAAAGTTTGGACCGTTTCATCATTCACGTGGCCCACGAAGTGGACGACGCGCTCACCCGTTTGCGGGGCGAAGCCGCCGACGTCATTCTCGCGGAATTTCCTCTGCCCGGGTGGACGCCGGCGGAATTATTGGAGGCCATTCAGCAGATCAATCCGCGCCTGCTGGTGGTGATTCGCGAACCGGAAGGAACCGTAGCCGACGCCGTGCGCCTGGTGAAGTTGGGCGCGTACCACTTCATGAGCGGGCCGCTCGATGAGAACGAGCTGATCGAATGCCTGGAGCGCGCCGCGGAGAAGCGGCGTCTGCGGACTGCGGCGGCCGCCGTCACCGCTAGCACGGCCTCCGATGTCGAACCCTGGAAGCGCAATCTGGTGGGCGATGGCCGTTCCATGCGCGACATCGAGCACATCATCCGGCTTGCCGGCCCCAAGCGATCGACGGTGTTGATCCAGGGTGAAACCGGCACGGGCAAGGAACTGGTGGCGCGGGCGCTGCATCAGATCAGTCCGCGAGCGTATTTGCCGATGGTGGCGGTGAATTGCAGCGCGCTGCCGGAAAATCTGCTGGAAGCGGAGTTGTTCGGCCACACCAAGGGCGCGTTTACAGGCGCGATGCAGAATCGCGTGGGGCATTTCGAACAGGCGCACAACAGCACGCTATTTCTCGACGAGGTCGGCGAACTGCCGCTCGGCCTGCAAGCTAAGCTGCTGCGTGTGCTGCAGGAGCGGGAGTTCCAGCGCCTGGGAAGTTCGGAAACTGTGCGCGTCGACGTGCGCATCATTGCGGCCTCCAACGTGGATCTGCGCGAGAAGGTTCATCAGGGCGGGTTCCGCGAGGATCTTTTCTACCGCCTCAACGTAGTGCCTATCTCGATGCCGCCGCTGCGCGAGCGAGTCGCCGATATTCCTTTGCTGGTGCACCACTTCCTGGAAAAGATTTGCCAGTTGGAAGGCATGGCGGTAAAACGTATTTCCCGCGAGACGCTGGACCGGCTGTGCGCGTACCCCTGGCCGGGAAATATTCGCGAGCTGCAGAACGCCGTGGAGATGGCGGTAGTGCTGAGCGGCAGCCGCATGGATCTTTGTCCCGCCGATTTCCCGCCGGCTCCCTCGTATAACGACAGGCCGCTTGCTGCCGTGCCGTCGCATGCCGTGGTCCCTGAAGGCGGATTGGACTTCGAGATGGCCGTGGCGAACTTCCAGCGCACCATTCTGGACCAGGCGATACAGCGATCGCGCGGCAATAAAACGCTGGCGGCCGATTTGCTGCGCATGAAGCGTACGACACTGCTGGCCAAGCTGCGTACCTTTGAGATTCGCAGCAACGTGGTCGCGATTAAGTCCGCGTAAAGGAATCTTCTCGCGGAGGCGCAGGCCTTAACCCTGCGCCACGTGATCCAGCGCCATCTCGTGCACCTTCAGCAGCAAGTCCACTTCATTGCGAGCGATTCCCAGCGCTCCGGAACTCGGTTCCGGGCTCTCGCCGCGCCGCCGCATGCGTAGCACTTGGCCTCGCCGATTGAGGTTGAGCGCCCCTCCGGCCGGCAATACGGGAACCGGGGATTCCTGCGCGGTTTGCTCCACTTGCGAGCGCAGCTTTTCAATCGCCTCGTTGGCCAGCGCGATGCGGCTTTCCAGATTCTCTCGCTGCTCGCCGGCACTCTTAGCGAGCGCGCGCATTTTCAGATGGAGAATGAACGCATACAGCAGACACGCTCCGGCGACGGTAAGAAACCCGCCCACTTCGAGAGGATGTAGGATCGTGCGCCAATCGGGAATCATTGTTATTCCTCCACCTGCGGCTCAGCGCTGGTCTGCAGCCGCTGCGCGCGGCTGACGATCTCCTGCACCCTGACGCCGTAATTGCCTTCGACCACCACCACTTCGCCGCGAGCGATCACGCAATGGTTGATCACGATATCCACTGGATCGTTCACTATGTTCTCCAGCTCGATGATGGAGCCAGTGGTCCATTTCAGTACTTGTTGCAACGGCATTTGCGTCTTGCCGAATGAGACATTCACCGGCAACTCGAGATCCATCAGGAGTTCCAGAGTTCCCGAGCCTTCCGGCGCCGTATCCTTATTCATGTCCGTCATGTTTGCTCTTCCTTCGATCCATCGAATTCGTTCGCGAAGATCTATCGCTGCGATTCGGCCAGCGCCGCTCCATATAGGTACGCAAGCGTAGAATGCCCTGCGTCTTCAATTGCGCGATCCGGGACAGGTGCATCTGCATGATTTCCGAAATCTCACGTAGAGTCGCCTCTTCGTGGTAGTACAGACTCAAAACCGTGCGCTCCATCTTGGGCATCTGCTCGATGGCGTGAGTGAGCAGACGCTCTAGCTCTGAGCGCTCCAGCGTCGCGGAGGGCAGGTTGTCCTCCGAGTCGGCAATGTAGTTCAGCAAGTCGCCGTTCTTCTCATCGGACGCGAACTCCAGACTCCCGATGGTGAGGCCGCGCACTTCGTACAACCATTGCCGGTAGTCTTCGACGCTCAATTTCAGTTCGGCCGCGATCTCTTCTTCGGCCGGCGCGCGTCCCAGGCGCTGTTCCACCTGCAAGATGGCGGCTTCGATCTGCTTGGCGCGGCGGCGCTTGTTCTTGGGGGCCCAGTCCAGCTCGCGCAAGCCGTCGAAAATGGCGCCGCGGATCTTATGTTCCGCGTATGTTTTTAGCTGGACGTTTTGCGCCGGATCGAAGCGGTCGACGGCGGCGATAAGGCCGATGATGCCGTTCGAGATAAGATCGTCCAGGCTGACGTTTTCCGGCAAGCGCTCATGAATCCGGCGCGCGATCAGACGCACCTGTGGCAAATGCTCCAGAATGAGCCGCTCGCGGTCGGTCCCAACGCTCTCGTCAGTGTGATAGCTGTACATAAGTGCGCACTATGCGCTGCCAATCCTCAAGCCGCTGAAAGGGCTGCCTCCGCCGAGCTTCTGAACAGGTCTTCCAGCAGACGGCCCGTGGTAGCAGGCTCGATGTCGTCGGGGATTTGCTGGCCGGTGGTCAGAAACGATACCGGTTTTCCGCTACGCACCGACTCACTCACCACGCCGCCGAAAGCCGATGCTTCGTCCATCTGCGTAAAAATCAGCCGCGACGGAGAGAAAATTCCGAACCGGTCCACCATGCGGCTCAAGTCCGCGGCACGCATCGAAGCCGGCGCCACCAGGTGAACCTCGATTGACGATTGACTCGCCAGGAAACGCGCCAGCTCGGAAGCTTCCTCCATATCGGCGGCGGCGTAGCCAGGCGTATCAATCAAGATGAGGCCTTTTTCGCGATTGGCTTCGATCACCTGCTGAAGGCTTCGGGTGGTCTCGACGGCCTCGAAGCCCGCGCCGATGATGGCAGCGTAAGTCCGAAGTTGATCCACTGCCGAAATGCGCTTGGTGTCGGCTGAAATAAGCTGAACCGGGCGCGAGCACGCCAGGCCGTAGCGCACCGCCAATTTCACCAGCGTCGTAGTTTTTCCGCATCCGGCGAGACCCACCAAGGCGACCACGCGTTTTTTTTCGTCCAGTTCCGCCAGGCTGGCGTCCACTTCCAGCAGGGATTCGATCTCCGCGCGCACTGCGTTCTCCACCGATTCGGCATCAAACGCCGCCTTGCGTCCGGGCCGTGAGCCGGGATTTGGGTTCAAGCGCGCGTGCGCCTGCATCAGAATCTTTCTGGTCATGTCGATGGTGAAATCGTTTTCGACCAGGCGGGCAAAAATCGGCGCGAACTCGGGCGCGGGAACAGCCCAGTGAGAGGCGTGCGCATTCAGCGCATTCACCATGTCCTGAACCTGGTTGCGCAGGCGGGCAAGCTCGCCCATCACCGGGTCCGCGGCGGCAGGGCCAGCCTCGGCGGTCGGCGCGGCAGGCTCTTCCGGCAACACAGCGAATACCACTTCGTACTCGCCCAATCCCTTGGCTTCGGGCGGGGCTTTGCGGCTATTTACCAACAGCGCCTCGGGGCCCATCTCCTGGCGGGCTAGCTCCATGGCGTCCTGCACGCTCGGCGCGAAATACGATTTCATCCTCATACGCGGCTACTCCTGAATTTGTATTCAAGTCGGCTCGTCATTGAATTAGACCTTGAGAAATCACTCTGACTTCCGCCGGTATTTCGTTATGCGAAAGGAAGACCACATTGACAAAAGATGCGTCGGCGATCTGACGCAGGAAGTAACGCGCCCCGCTCGATGTCACCGCCACCACCGGCGTTTCCGGAGAGCCGATTTTCTGCTCGATCCGGTTCAAAATATCGCGAATGGCCTGCGGCGCGAGCGCCAGATGGCTGTTCTGCTCGCCATGTTGGACCGCGCCTTCGATCGCCTGCTCAATGGCGGGATCGAGGAAGTACGCGGGAAGATCGCCCGCCGTATTCAAGTAAGGTTTGACCACGGTGCGGCGAATCGACTGGCGCACGTATTCGGTAAGCAGCGCCGGATTGCGGGTCGAAACGGACGCTTCGCTCATGGCTTCCAAAATGGAAGCGGCATCGCGAATGGAAACGCGCTCGCGTAACAGATTCTGCAACACCCGCTGCACAGTGGCGAGGGGAAGAAGTTTCGGCGTCAGTTCTTCGACTACTTTTGGATGTTCGATCGCCACCCGGTCCAGCAGCTTCTTGCAATCCTGCCGCGAGAATAGCTCATGCGCGTGCCGGCGAATCAATTCCGCCAGATGCGTGCCTAGCACGTTTACGGCGTCGACGACGGTATAGTTGGCGCGCCGGGCGCGGTCCGATTGTTCGGCCGGAATCCAGACCGCGGGCATGCCGAATGCCGGCTCGCGCGTCGCCTGGCCAATCATCGGCGTGGACGGCTTGCCTACCGGAATGCCGAGCACGCAGCCCTGCGGCATTTCGAAGCGGGCGATTTCGACGCCCTTCAGAGAGATTAGATATTCGCGCGGTTTCAGCGCCAGGTTGTCGGTGACGCGCACGGGCGGGAAAACGTATCCGAGATCGCCCGCCAGCTGCCGCCGCAGACCGGAAATACGGCGCAGCAGCGGGGAGTTCTTCCCGCCCTCAACCAAACCAACCAAGCCCAGACCTACTTCGACCGCCAGCGGCTCGATCCGCAGCACGGCCTCCATCTCGTCGCGCACCGGCGCGGCTTTCGTCTCGGTAACTTTCTTGGCCGCCGCGCCGCGCTTCCGCATTTGCCACGCCGATGTTCCCACGCCTGCGCCCAGCAGCAGGAAAGGAATTTTCGGCAGTCCGGGAAATGCCGCCAGCGCCACGAGCACGCCGGCCGCCAGCATCAGAGGCTGCGGGTTGCCGAACACCTGCTTTTGAAAGTCGACGCTCAGCCGCGAATCTGAACTGGTGCGGGTGACGATCAAGCCGCCGGAAATCGAGATCATCAGCGCGGGGATGACCGTGACCAGGCCGTCGCCGATGGTGAGTACCGTGTAGGTTTCGATGGCGCGGCGGAGGTCCATGCCGTGCTGCAGCACGCCGATCAGGAAGCCGGCGATGATGTTGATTCCGGTAATCAGGATGCTGGCCACCGCGTCGCGCTGGGTGAATCGCGAGGCTCCGTCCATCGCGCCATAGAATTCAGCTTCGTTGGCCAGCTGCTTGCGGCGCAGACGCGCTTCGGCTTCATCGATCAGGCCGGAGTTGAGATCCGAATCGATGGACATCTGTTTGCCGGGCAGGGCATCCAGGGTGAAGCGCGCGGTGACTTCCGAGATACGCACCGCGCCGTGGTTGATGACGACGTACTGAATAGCGATCAACACCAGGAAGATCACGGCGCCGATGATGTAATTCCCGCCGACCACGAAATTGCCGAACGCCTGAATCACGTCCCCAGCAGCCGCCGTCCCGGTATTGCCGTTGAGCAGGATCAGCCGCGCCGAGGAAATATTCAACGCCAGGCGAAACAGGGTGAGCAGCAGCAGCGTGGTGGGAAACACGCTGAACTCGACCGGCCGCGTGATATACAACGAGACCATCATCACGATGACCGACATCATGATGTCGGTAACAATGAGGATGTCCAGCGCAAAGCCCGGGATCGGCGTAATCAGCGCAACGACGATTGCCAATACCGCGAGCGGCACCGCCAGTTCGCCGGCGCCTGAGAAATTGATTCCACCAAGTCCTTTCCACGGGGCCGGTGCGGTGAGTTCTTTGGTCTGCGCCATTATGCGGTCCTCACCGGCAAGCGCCCGTTCATCAGGCGGTAGATGTACGCCAGAATTTCAGCCACCGCGCGGTACAGGTGCGCCGGAATTTCCTGGCCGACATCGGCGGATTTGTACAACGCCTGCGCCAGAGGCGGGTTTTCAATAAGCGGCACTTCATGATCCATCGCAATCCGGCGAATGCGCAGTGCAAGATAATTCTTGACGCCCGCGCCTCTCCAGAGCAGGGCGGCGAGCGAATTTCCCACCTGCAGCGCGCCGGTTTCGACGCCTTCGAGCGGCAGCACAAAATATTCCGCAAAGCGGTCGCGGCAGATGAAATACACCGCGGCGCCGAACACCGGAATCAGCACCATCGCCTGGATTAGCGCCGGAAAATTCTGACGCGGCAGCTCCTTCAGGCGCGCCAGCGGGCTTAGCCTCTTGAAATCGGGAGTCAGTTTGGACGCGCTGAGTCCGAACCGCGTCACCGCCATCTGCGCCGCGAAAATCACCACCAGCAAGGCGCCGCCGACAGCGGCCAGCGGCAGGAACATGCGCACCAGCAATTCGGTCGAAATACGAACCAGGTCTACTGTATGAAGCTCGGGCGCGAATGCGCGCCGAAACAGGAAGCGCGTAGTTTGGCGGGCTTGGGAAAGCCAGGCTCCACCCCACCGGCCCGCGATTGCGATGAACGCCATGAACTGGGCGGCGGCCAGGAACTGCTTGGCCGTGGGAAATTGTCCCTCGCGGCGGGCGCGCTCCAGGCGTCTGGCGGTAGCCTGTTCAGTTTTTTGACCTCTATCGCTCATTGGTTTATCAGTTCAAAAACCGGCAACCGCAGCCACGCGGCGCAGTACTTGTCCGGCATATTCACCGTAGACGCGTGGAAACAAGACGGCCATCGTGGCCAGCAGCGCGATCGCGGTCATCATTTTGATCGGAAACGCCAGAATCAGAAGCTGCAATTGCGCGTTCAACCGGCCCAGCAGCGCGAGCGCAAGGTCAATCAGCAGCAGCAGCGCGATTGCCGGCATGGCCAGCCGTAAGCCGATGGAAAACATTCCCGAGGCCAGCCGCAGAATTTGCTCCACTCCAGCCGGGGCCAGCGCAAAAGTGCCCGCCGGAAACGCTTCGAGGCTGCGGGCAAACGCGTGAATGATTTCACGATGCAGGCCCAGCGTAAAGAACAGCAGCCCCGCCGTGAGCTGCGCGAACACCACCAGGATTCCGGAATCGGCTTGCGTCGAGGGATCGACGGTCGATGCATATGCGTAGCCGGCCTGCAGTCCGATAATCTGGCCCGCCAATAAAAACGATTCGCTCAAGACTGCCACCGCGACGCCGATCGTCAGTCCCAGCGCCAACTCGGCGCACATGGCAACGACCAGTGCGCCCAGGTACGGCTCGCCCAGATTCACATGCGGCCAGAGCGGGAACAGCGCCAGCGTAAAGCTTAGCGCCAAGGCAGCGCGCGCCGCGTCCGGAGTGGCGGTCAATCCGGGGAGCGGAACGAAGATAAAAGCTCCCGAGACGCGCGCCAGCACCAGCACGAATCCGAAAACCGCGGGCAGCGAAAATGTCAGTTGCGCAGGCACGTGACTATTTGGCGTAGCGGCCCAGATCGCTCAGAATGAAGATGGTGTAGCCGGTCATTTTGTTAAGCATCCACGGCATCAGCAGCACCGCCGCGAATAGAAAAGCCACCAGGCGGGGAATGGTGCTGAAACCCGTGTCCTGGATGGAAGTTACGATCTGCAGCAAGCTGATGGCGATGCCCGCCAGAAATCCGATGACCAGCAGCGGGGCGCCAAGCCACAGTGTCATCATCAGCGCCTGGCGAAGAATTTGAATTACAAACTCGGGTGTCATTGGCCGTCCTTACGTGTAGAAACTTTTCATCAGCGAGCCCAGCACCAGGTTCCAGCCGTCCACCAGCACGAAAAGCAGAATCTTGAAAGGCGCGGAAATCATGACCGGAGGCAGTTGGATCATGCCGATCGAAAGGGTCACCGACGCCACCACCAGGTCGATCACCATGAAGGGCAGGAACAACACGGCTCCGATTTGAAACCCCGCCTTCAGCTCAGAAAGAATGTAGGCGGGAATAAGCACTTTCAGATCGACATCGTTCGGATTGCGCGGCGCCGGAGCGTGGGTCACCTCCAGGAACAGGCTGATATCTTTCTCGCGCGCGAAACGAATCAGGAAGGTTTTTAACGGTTGCGCGCCTGCATCGAACGCCGGCGCGAAGGCCAGCTCATTCTTTTCCATCGGCTCCCAACCCTTGTGGTACATTTCCGTCGCCACCGGGCTCATGATCAGGATGGTCAAGAACAGAGAGAGGCCGATGAGAACCTGATTGGAAGGAGTGGCCTGCGTTCCGAGCGCCTGCCGCAGGAAATGCAGCACTACCACGATGCGGAGAAACGGCGTGATCGACATCACTACCGCCGGCAGCACGGTCAGCATCGTGAGCAGAATCACGATCTGCATCGGCACGCTGAGTGAGGTTCCCGCCGCGCCACTGGAGGTGGCCATGCCAAACAGCGGCGCCGAGGCGCGCTGGGGCGCAGCCAGAGCCATGCCCAGAGTCGCGAGCAGCGCAAAAGCGCGAGCCAGCCATCGCATCATTGCGCGGCTCCTTGTGACGTGAGCGGGGACGGGAGTGCAATTTCCGTATCGGCCCCGGCCCAGGGCACGCGCTCGACCAGCGTGCAGCCGGTAGGCGAAAGAGCCAGCAGTACCGCGTGATCGGCGACGCGAACAAGGTGGACGGAGTGCTGGGGCGTGAGAGGCAGCCTGGCAATAGCTTCCAGATGCCGGGTCGATTTGCGGCGTACCGATCCGCGATAGTGCGCGAGTCCGCGGCTTCGCAGAAACCACAATACGGCCGCGAGCAGCGCGAGAACTAGGAGGACCGCTAGAGCTTGCTGGAACATTAGAATTTCAAACGCAATGAACGCCTATGCCTTCGCCTCGAACATGGTGATGCGCACGCCGACGCCTTTCTCGAGCATGACCACCTCCCCGCGTCCTACCGGCGCGCCGGCGACGTAGATGTCGAGATAATCCCCGGCGGCTTTGGGCATGGCGATGATGCTGCCGGTGGTAAGGGCCAGAATGTCGCGCAGCCGCATCATGCGGCGATCCAGATCGATCTCCACTTCCACCGGCACGTCGGCGAACAATGCGGCTGCATCGAGCGTAGAAGAAACGGGCATCTCACTGCTTCAGATTGATGGTGGTCTGGGTCAGCTGATCGGTGGCGGAGATCACCTTCGCGTTGGCCTCATAGCCGCGCTGCATAAGGATCAGATTGGTGAATTCGCGCGCGATATCGACGGTTGAAGACTCCAGAGCGCCGCCCAGCACCTTGCCGCGGCCTGCGGTGTCGGGCAGTCCGATAGCGGGTGCAGCCGTGTTGGGACCGATTTGAAAGTTGTTGTCGCCGACGGCCACCAGCGAATCCGGGTTGCGGATCGAGGCTATCGCCACTTGCGCTACCGTTACCTGTTGGCCGTTGGAAAACTGGGCGATGATCTGGCCGCCATCGGAAAGCGCCACATGGGTCAACTGCGCGGCGGTCAAACCATCCTGGGAATTCGAAGCGAGCGCGGTAGCTTGCGCATATTGGGTGACGCGGCTGCTGAGATCGGGCGCATACAGCGACCAGTTGATGTCCATATCGCTTGCACCATCAACCAAGCCGGTAATCGTTATCGGCACCAGGCCGTTGTCGGCCGGCGGAGGCGGCGGCGGGTCGGACAATACGCCATTGGAGTCGAACGTCAAAGTGCCGGCTGCGCTGTCGATCGGGAACGGCGTGCCGGCCGTGCCGGCGGTAACATCTTCGCCGGGTATGGTCACGGCGTAATCCCAGGTGTTGGCGTCGGTCTTGGTGAAGCTTACGGTCAACACGTGAGTGGTGCCGAGCGAATCCACCACCTGGATGGGAGTCGAGAAGGTCGCGTTCGCCTGCCCCACGGTGGCGGAGGCATCGAGGTTGAGGTTCAGCGACATGTTTGTTGTCGGGACCGGAGCGCGCAGAGTGCCGGAGGGGATGGTGATGTCAGAGATAGCGCCATTGGTGTTCAGCACGCCGCCGGTCATCGTCCATCCTTCGACTTTTTCACCCGTTCCGGTAATCAGGTTGCCGTTGGCATCCACCTGGAAATTCCCGGCTCGCGTGTAGTTGAGCGTGCCCGCGGAGTCGCGGACGACGAAGAAGCCATCGCCCTGAATGGCGGCGTCCAGAGCGCCGGACGTGCTCTGAATCGCGCCCTGCGTGAAATCGGTGATCACGCGCGGTTTGCCCGTGCCCAATCCCACCGACCCGCCCGAGCCCAAGCCCAATGATTCCGCTACCAGGCTGTAGAAAGATGCCGTGCTGGCTTTGTAGCCGGTAGTGTTGAGGTTGGCCAGGTTGTTGCCGACGACGTCCACGCCCACCTCGCTGGCCGCCAGCCCTGTCAATGCCGTTGAAAATGATGTAAACATATAATCTCCTTTTTGTTCTGTTCGATTAGGGCTTCGCGGTGTTATCGGAGGACGGAGGGATTCCCAGGTGCTCCCGAATTGCCTGTAGTGTGCTGTTCACTTCCGTCATCTGCTCGAGTTCGCTGAACTGCGCCAGCTGGGTCACAAACTGCGTGCTGTCCTGGGGGTTCAGCGGATCCTGGTTTCTTATCTGAGTCACCAGAAGCTTCAAGAAAGTTGCCTTGTCGGCGCCCGGAATATTACCTGCGCTGGTGGTGGCAGTGGGGGACTGCGCCGGGTTGGGGTTGGGTCCTATCGGGCTGGTTGCCATTGGTTGTCGCTCTTTCTCAGACTGGATTCCAGTTCGCCCACCCACTGCGGGGTTTGAGCGTCGGGCTGCTGGTGGTCCCTTGCATTCTGCTGTTGGCCGGACTCGCTTCCCGATCCGCCCTGCTGCCGGGAGGACTGGTCCTGCGAAGGCCGGCCCTGATCCTGCGTGGTGGAAGAACTATCGGCGGGCTGCCACGTTTCGGCCTTGTATCCGTTGTGCTCCAGGCGGCCCACCAGTTCCGAAAGACCGTCGCGCAGTCCGCGCGTCAGGCCGTCATCGGGGGTGCGCACGGAGACGCGCAGCTCACCGGCTCTTTCGCTCAGGCGAACCTGCACGCTGTTCTGATCTTTGTCGGAGAGGCGCAGCGAGATATCTTTCACGCTTTCGCCGTTGCGCGCGGGCGTGTCCTGCGCCGGCTCTAGAAATTGCGGCGCCCGGCTCTCGGCAGCGGGCTTCCCGGCGCTCGCGCCTCGCCCGTCTGGAGTTGCGGCGGATGAAGCGGTGACCGGCGGCAATCCGGCTTGTGAGCTTACGGATTCTGTTCCGGCTCGCGCACCTGCAAGTGCCGCGCCGGAAGTGCTGCTGGTGCTCTGCGCAGCGGCGGCTTGGCCGGGGGCGGGTTCAGGTGAGAGTTGGCTATCGGCCAGTACTTGCGACGGGCGTTCGGAAGCCGCGTCCCCAGATCGCTCTGCTTGGGTGTTGTTCGCCGTGGCGGCCGGGTTCGGCGCGGCGTGATCGCGAGATCCGGAAAATCCTCTGCCGCCCGCGGACTCGAATCGCGAGGCTGCAATGGCGCTGCTGGCATCGTTGAAATGGAGCGCGGTCCTGGCTCCGGGCTGCTGGACGATGCGCGCCGCGAATGCCAGCTCGCCGGTTTCGCCGGGCTTCTGCGCTACTCCAGCGTGGTGAGCCGGAATCGCTTCCCGCTTGATTTCGAAACGTGCGTCGGTTAGGGAGGTGGCATCTTGCGGAGCGGGTTTCGTATTTTGCGGGACGGCGGCGGCTTTGCCGGCAGACAGATCCGGGAGTGGCACTGCAGGGCCGGCATTCTTTGCATCGGAGGCGGCTACCGGGATTTGTTGTCCCAGTGCCAGTTGTGCAGGCGATTGCGACGGCACTTGCGATGGCAGCGGGAACGTCGGCGAGGGATCCTGTTCCGCGGTAGCGTCCTCGACGCGCGGGCTCTCGGCAGGCAGTGGGGTCGCGTCATGCGGCAGGATGTCTCCCAAAATTGCCATGAACTGCGAGGGCTGCGAATCCTCAGCCTTTTTCGCGGTAGGATCGTTGGGCTGCGCCTGGGCGTCGGCGCGCTGCACCTGGTTCGACTCCCTGCGGGCGGCGCGGCGATTGTGCTCCCGCTGCGTTTTGGCATGCGATTGCGCCCGCTGAGGAGCGGCCGGCTTATTCTGCTGATCCGCGGACCGACGTGTCCGGCTGGCCGGCGCGGAGCTGTTGGCGTTGACCTTTTGATCAACGGGTTCCGGAGCCTGGCTGGGATGTGGCTGATTGCGCGCCGGGTCTGGGGCGGCTTGCAGTGAGATGTTCGGAGGAGGCGTGACCTGGCTGGTATCCCAGGCGACGGCGGCCAGGAAGGAACTGGAGATAAGCACGCCCGCCAAGGTGCAAGTAAAGTTCCAGCCGAATGCCGTCGATTTTCAGCGGTTTACATTGAGAGGGGGTGTCAAGATCATGACTCTTGCCGCGGACTGGCAAGATCTTGACGGCCGTGGCCCACTGCGCCTGATCCTCTCATGGGCCCGAGTTGCTTGATTTTGTAGGATATTTTCCCGCCAGCCGACTTCGGACTTCCACTTGCACCGCATCGCTTCCGGAAACAGGACCGCGGAACCGAACTATGGACGCCCTCACTATCTCAGCGGCAAGCGGATTGCGCGCCCGCATGGAAACCCTCGACATGCTGGCCAACAATCTGGCTAACGCCTCGACTAACGGTTTCAAGTCCGACCGTGAATTCTACAGCCTCTATACTTCTGCCGAAGCGGAAGCCTCCGCCGCCATGGGCAACGGACAGCCTCCCACCATCCCGGTAATCGAGAAACAGTTCACCGATTTTACGCAGGGTATGGTCACCCCCACCGGCAATCCACTGGACTTGGCCCTTAACGGAAACGGATTCTTTGCTGCCAACGGCCCTAACGGCACGCTCTACACCCGCAACGGCAGCTTCAAGCTTTCGGCCACCGGCGCGCTCACCACGGCGGAAGGCTATCCGCTGCGCACCCAGGATGGCAAAACGATTCAGTCGCAATCGGGGAGCCCGCTAGAAGTGACTTTGGATGGCGATGTACGGCAGGACGGCCAGAGCCTCGGAAAACTGGACATCGCGGATTTCACCGGAAAGACCGCCGTCGTCAAGCAGGGTAACAATTACTTCCGGCCTGAGGATTCCGCCGTCAAGCCGGTCGCTGCCACCGCCGTCCAAGTGCAGCAGGGAAAAATCGAAAGTTCCAACGTTTCCTCCGCGCATGGCGCCGTTCGCCTGGTCAGCGTGATGCGGCAGTTTGAAATGTTGCAGAAAGCCATAGCGATGAGCGTGGACATGAACAAACATGCCATCGAGGAAGTCGCGCGCGTTGGTTCGTAAAGGATTAGCAATGCAGCAATCTTGGGAGGCAAAATGATTCGTGCTTTATACAGCGCCGCCAGCGGCATGACGGCCCAGCAGATCAACGTCGACAACATCGCCAACAACCTGGCGAACGCCAACACCACCGGCTACAAGGTGCGGCGGGCGCAGTTTCAGGATCTGCTGTATCAAAGTCTCGTCCAGCCAGGCGCGGCGGCCGGACAGCAGACCGTGGTGCCGACAGGACTGCAGCTGGGCCTCGGGACGCGCGCGTCGTCGAACGAAATCATATTCACCCAGGGCGATTACTCGCAGACCAACAATCCGCTCGACGTCGTGATTCAAGGCAACGGATTCTTCCAGGTCCGCCAGGCTTCAGGCGACCTCGCCTACACGCGCGGCGGATCGTTTCATCTTGACCGCGACGGCAACATCGTCACCTCCGACGGCGACCCCGTCGATCCCCAGATCACCATCCCGCCCAATGGACAAGGGGTTACCATCGCTCCCGACGGCACCGTCAGCTACACGCTGCCGAGCCAGACAGCCGCCCAAAAAGCCGGCCAAATCCAGCTCGCCCTTTTCCAGAATCCCGCCGGCCTGAACAGCATCGGCCGCAATCTCTACCATCCCACCGACGCCTCGGGCGACGCCATCATCGGCCCTCCCGGCAGCCAGGAAGGCATGGGCACGTTGATGCAGGGCTATACCGAACAATCGAACGTCAGCGTGGTCGACGAATTCATTAACCTGATCGTGGCGCAGCGCGGCTACGAAGCCAATTCGAAAGTGGTGAAGGCCGCCGACGACATGTATCAGCAGATCAACAATCTGACTCGATGACGCGTGTGCTGACAATGCTGATCGCGCTGCTGACCGCCACCGCCGCGGCTTCCGCCATCGCCGTTCCCACCTGCACTACGGTGGCAGGGGACCGCATCACGGCCGGCGATCTGGCTCGCGCCGTCCCGGGGTTTTCCTCGCTCGCCCCGGACACGCCGGTAGGCTACGCGCCCGTACCCGGCGCCCGCCGCATTTATCGCGCGGCCGAGGTGGACCGGCTGGCGGTGCGCTACAAGGTGCCGGTCGCCTCGTCCAATGAAATCTGTTTTGAGCGGGTGATGGAGCAGCTTCAGCCGGATCGCGTCGTCAATGCCATGCGGCATGCGCTCAACAATCTCGAAGCACGCATCGAGGTTCTGGAGCTGAGCCGGTATCCGGTGCCGCCAGGCGAAATTCAATTCTCCCGCTCTACCCTGCCTCCCGCCGCTGATGCTCCCGTAATCTGGCGTGGCTTCGTGCGCTATGGCGGGGAGCGCCGTTTTGCCATCTGGGCGCGCGTGCGGATTCTGGTGCGTGCGCAAAAGATCGTTGCCGTAGAAAATCTCACTGCTGGCAGCCGCATCGAGGCCAGACAGGTGCGTCTCGAAGAGTGCGACGTTTTCCCGTCTCAAGTCGGGAAAGAAGAGATGGACGGAATCGTCGGCAAAATCGCGCGCCGGCCCATCTCAGCCGGCAGCCCGATCACCGCGACGTTGCTCGAAGAGCCGAAGGACGTCGAGCGCGGGCAGATGGTCGAAGTGGAAGTGCGCAGCGGCGCGGCGCGTCTCAAACTGGAAGGCCGCGCGCAATCCGCCGGGCGCACCGGCGACGCCATTCGCGTCCGTAATCTGAGCACCGGCAAGAGTTTTTCCGCGCATGTGTCGGCGAAAGGGCAGGTGGTGCTCAGCGCTACCACAGCCGCCGGCGCAAAGGAATCAAAACCATGACATCCCTTCGCTCTGTGAGCCGCATTCTGCCCCTTGTTCTGCTCGCTCTGGTGGCATTTCCGTGTGTAGGCAAGTCTCCCAAGGCCGAAAGGAAAGGCAAGCCGCCCGAGCTTTCACCGTTGGACAAATATATTCAGGAAGCCATGCGCGGCTCGGCCGCATCGGCTGCGCCCGCGTCATCTCCCGGGTCCATCTGGACCACCAGCTCGCGCCTCAGCGATCTGGGCCGCGACCTTCGCTCGACCCAAGTGGACGATCTGGTAACCGTAGTCGTAGCGGAGCACGCTTCGGCGGCTTCGACCGGCACCACTAAGACGCAACGCCAGTCCTCTACGACCAATTCCATTGCCCAGCTCGCGGGCGTAACCCGCGCTACGGGTCCCTGGTCCAAACTGGCGAACATTTCCGGAAATACGCAGCTCGATGGCCAAGGCCAGACTTCGCGCCAGACTGATTTGACCACTACCGTAACCGCGCGCGTGACCCACGTGCTGCCTAACGGATACCTGGTCGTCGAAGGCTCCAAGGACGTACAAATCAATTCCGAGCGGCAAAATGTGATCGTGCGCGGCGTGGTTCGGCCCGCCGATCTGTCGCCGGGCAATGTGGTGGCTTCCACCAGCCTGGCGCAGCTTGAAGTTCACATCAACGGCAAAGGCGTGGTGAACGATGCCGTGCGCCGTCCCAATATTCTCTATCGCATTTTGCTCGGGTTAATGCCTTTCTGAAAAAACCATGAACAGGTGGAGTGCACTCGCAGTAATAGTCGCCTTGGTGGGATACTCTCCCGCGCCGGCGGCCACGCGTCTGAAAGAACTGGTGGCGCTCGAAGGCATGCGCGATAACCAACTGGTGGGCTATGGCCTGGTGGTTGGCCTCGCCGGAACCGGTGATCGCAAACAGACTATTTTCTCGGCGCAGACTCTCACCAACATGCTGGAGCGGATGGGCGTTTCAATCAATCCCACCTTGATCACCGTTAAGAACACGGCTGCGGTGATGATTACCGGGACCCTGCCGCCCTTCGCGCAGCCGGGCTCGCGCATCGACGTAACGGCCGCCGCGATCGGCGATGCTCAGAATCTGCAGGGCGGCCTTCTGGTGCTCACCAGCCTGCGCGGCCCGGATGGGCAAGTTTACGCCATGGCGCAGGGGCCGGTAGTTACGGGAGGCTTTGTGGCCGGGCGTGGCGGCGCAAATAACCAGACCGTGAACCATCCCACGGTGGGCCGCGTGCCGGCTGGCGCGATCGTCGAACGCCAGTCGCCTTCAGTCGCCCCCAACGGCAAGATCCGCCTACAACTGCGCGATGCGGATTTCACAACCTCCGCCCGCATTGCCGAAGCCGTCAATCGCAAATTCACCCCCAGCGGCGCGCCGCTCGCGCATGCTGAGAATTCGGCGCTGGTCAGTGTGGCCATTCCAGCCGATTATTCCGCGCGCTCGATAGAGTTTATTTCCGAGCTGGAAAAAGTGACGGTGGACGCGGACCGGCCGGCGCGCGTGGTGATCAATGAGCGCACCGGAACCATCGTGATGGGCGGGGAAGTTCACATTTCTCCGGTGGCCATCATGCATGGCAATCTCAATATCGAAATTCAGACCACGTATGCGGTGTCGCAGCCCAACCCGTACGCTGCGGGCACGACGCAGGTGGTGCCGCAAGTCGCGGTGGGCGCCAAGGAAGAGAAATCGCGCAACCTGGTATTGAAGCAGGGCGCGACTATCGAAGAGCTGGTGCGCGCGCTGGCATCGATCGGGTCCACGCCGCGCGACATCATCGCCATTCTGCAGAATCTGCGGGCGGCCGGGGCGCTCGAAGCAGAGCTGGAAGTGATTTGATGTCCGGGATCGAAAAGCTACCTCCGGTTGTGCCGCCTGTTCCCGAGAACGGCGCCGAACACGCCAAGATCGAAAAGGCGGCCAAGCAGTTTGAATCGCTACTGATCGGACAGATCATGAAGTCCATGCATGAGGCCGGTTCATCCGGCTGGCTGGGCGGCGGCGAGGATCAGGCGGGCGAAGCAGCCATGGAGTTGGCGGAAGAACAGTTCGCCCAAGCGTTAGCATCGCGCGGCGGATTGGGCCTGGCGCGTTTGATAATGCAGGGACTTACGGCGCGCTCCAGTGAGCCTTCCGAGCCCAAATCAGCGCCGCAAAAACTTTAGAAAATAAGCTATCTCAGGGCGATAAGTATTTAGATAACAAGCTAAGGTACTTTATGCGGATCCAGCCCTCGGACAAGAGTCTCGGCGTCGACGCTGCCTCACCGGCCCAGCCGGATACGGCCGCCGCCCGCTCCAGATCCACGGGCGCGGACCGCGTGGAGCTCTCCGCCCTCTCACGAACCGCCGCCGGCCTGGCCCCGCAGCGCCTGGAAGAGGTTCAAGCCAGCGTTCATGCCGGAACCTACGAAGCCAATGCCGCTGAAGTGGCCCGGCGAATCGTCAATTTCTATTTGATTCCCGTTAAGTAAACTCTGGGAAACCGCTTCCTTTGGACGCGGCTCGGATCGAGCGGATTCGTTTACGCGTCGGTGGCGATACGGCCGGCGGGTGCGCTCAGTTCGCTGTCCAGCGAGGCTTCACGCAGGAGTTCCGGGTTGATTCTGTCCCACGCTTCCGCCATGGTGGCCAGCAGAGTTTCCACCTCCGCCAACGGCTCAGCCGACTGACCGAGATTGGCCGTGAGCAGGCGGCGCTGCATGTAGTCGTAAAGCTCGACCAGATTGCGCGCCAGGGCGGGTTCGCTTTCGTGCCGGAGTGAGAAACTCAGTTCATGAAGAATATCGATCGACTTCGCGACGGCTTTGGAGCGGGCCGGGATATCGCCTTCCGCCAGAAAAGTGCGGGCGTTGCGCACGTTTTCGAGCGCTGTACGGTAGAGGATGCGCACCAGCTCGATGGGCTCAGCGGTCAGCACGCTGGACTCGAGATAAGCGGCGTAAGGATTGCTGGGCATCATCGTTCCTCTACTCACTTATCGTCCCAATCGTGGGTTTTTGCCGGGGTGAAGAGCCAGAATCGGCGAGAGCTATTCGTTGCCCTTGCGTAATTCTTCGGCAAGGCGCAGAACGTATTCCGGCGGAATCTGTTCGATGACTTTCCGGGTGTTCCGGTCGACAACGCGAATCACGGGCAGATGGGTGTTGCGGTCGAGCGTGAAGCTCAGCTCATTTTGGTCGCCAAAAGTTTCGGCGGAGTTTACGGCCTTCACCGCTCGCACCAGGTTACGGTTTTCGGCGGCCTGGGCTTGATCGGGCGGCGCCGGGGCGGCAGCGGTCGCCAGACCTGCTCCCAGTCCGTTCACTCCCGTGATCTCCATAGCGGCGTGCCTCGAGAGGGAAAGTTGTAACCCTCACTAAAGTCTTTTCGTCCCCGGACCGGGGATTTTTCAAAGTTTTTCTTGAAATTTCGAGCGCAGTACCCCGACAGTAACTACTCGCTTGCTGCCGTAGGTTAGTTTCTCAGCGGGATTCTGGCTTGCAGCAGGTCCCGCACGCTCTTTTTGAAAATCACGGCGTCGATCGGCTTGGATACATACCCGTCAAAGCCGCTCGAAAGGATGCGCTCTCTGTCGCCGGCCATGGCATGGGCGGTAACCGCCAGGACGCGCAGTTTGGCGAAGCGCGCATCCTGCCGGATGCGCTCGATAGCGACCAAGCCGCCGATCAGCGGCATCTGGATGTCCATGACCAGCAAGTCGGGGGCGATTTTCTCGATCTGGTCCAGGGCCTCGCGGCCATTGCAGGCCGCGACGACGTGGTACCCCTGAGCTTCCAGGATCTCGCACACCAATTCCCGGCTCGAAGGATCGTCTTCGGCGACGACAATGGTTTCCATAAGCCAACGTGCCCTTATGAGGCACTCTTCGGCCCAAAATCACCAAATTTGCGAGGTTTTGCTAAAGTTTCTTGCGCTTGAGCCGATTTATATTGGCAATGAAGCTCCTTACGGCTGCTTTTTGTCTGGTCGCGGCGGGCCTGGCCCAGACCGCCGCGGTAGACCCGGCCAAGCCCAAAGTGGCCGCCACCGTCACGCCGTCGGCTGCGCCTGCGACCATGGAGGCCGCCGCTCGCAAGCAGCGGGAAGCAACATTTGCCGCTATGCAGGCGTCAATCGACAAGCAGCGCGCTTCGGTTGCGGGCAGTTCGGGCAATGCTCCGCGGTCGTTCTTCGACTTGCCGCCGCTGCCGCCGGCCGAAAATACGCCGGTTTGGCCCGATGGCGGCTTACCCAATCGCGTGGCTTATCTCGATTGCGATCCTCTGCCGGAATCCCAGATCGCTTCGATTTTCCAGGAAGCCGCGCAGCGCGAAGGACTCGAGCCGGCCCTGATTTCGGCGGTGATCAAGCAGGAATCCGGATTTCGTCCCTGCGCCATTTCGCAGAAGGGCGCGCAAGGCTTGATGCAGCTCATGCCCGCAACTGTCGAGCAGCTAGGCATCAAGGATCCGTTCGACGTCAAACAGAATATCGATGGCGGGGCGAAATTTCTGAAAGAGCTCATCACCCGCTATAGCGGCGATCTGTCGTTAGCTCTGGGCGCATACAATGCCGGTGCGGGCAAGGTCGACGCCGCCGGAGGAGCCATCCCGCCTATTGCTGAAACCGAAGCGTACGTGAAGGCGATTCTCAGCAGCCTGAAGGCAGCGCCTACCCCGCCGCAACTCGCCAAGCCGTAAGCGGTCTCACTCGATAACCACCAGCAAGTCTTTCGCCTCAACCTGCTGGCCGGCGTGGGCGTGAATCGCCGTTACTTTGCCGGCCACTGGCGCGTAGACCGTGCTTTGCATTTTCATGGCTTCGATCACCAGCAGCCGGTCGCCTTTTTCGACGACTTGATTCAGCTCGACGGCAACGGTGGTGAGCATTCCCGGCAGCGGGGCGCCGACATGGCCGGGATGCTTGCCATCGGCCTTCAGCCGCTCGACGCCGGCTTTGAGCGAGCGATCGCGCACTGTCACCTCGCGCGGCTGGCCGTTCAACTCGAAAAACACCGTACGCTGTCCATCCGGGTGGGGCTCGCCGACGGTTAGAAATTTGACGACCAGGCGTTTGCCGGCTTCGATATCGACCGTGATCTCCTCGCCCTTCTCCATGCCGAAGAAAAATTGCGGCGAGGGCAGCACTTCCACATCGCCCCAAATCTGCTGCTGCCGCGCGAATTTCACGAAGACCTCCGGGTACATCAGGTAGCTCAGTACTTCGTCGCGGGAAGGCGGCCGCGCAATTTTCTTTTCGATCACGCCGGCGGTTTCGTCGAGATTGACCGCTGCCAGGCGCGCGCCGGGACGCCCGCGCTCGGGCTTGCGTCCCTGCAAAATCACGCGCTGCAATTTCTTGGGAAAGCCGCCATCGGGTGAGCCCAGCGCTCCGGCAAACATCTCGACAACCGAATGCGGGATGGCCAGATGATGGTCCGGCCCCATGCGCTCTAGCTGCGCGATGGTCATGTCGTGGGTAACCAGGAACAGCGTCATGTCGCCCACTACTTTGCTTGAAGGCGTCACTTTGACAATGTCTCCGAAGGCCAGATTCACCGCGGCGTAGGTGCGCGCAATCTCGTGCCAGCGCGTGCCCAGGCCCATGGCTTCGGCCTGCTCTTTCAAGTTGGTGTACTGGCCGCCGGGCATCTCGTGCAAATACACTTCGGCGGTGCCGCTCGGGGGGCAAGTATCGAAGGGCGCGTAAGTGGCGCGCACCGCTTCCCAATAATCGGCGCAGGTGTTGAGGGCGGGGAGGTCGAGCCCGGTCTCGCGAGGCGTGTGGGCCAGCGCCGCAACCATGGAATTGAGATTAGGCTGGCTGGTTTGCCCGCTCATCGATGCGATAGCGCCATCGGCAACATCCACGCCGGCATCGGCGGCTTTTAGCACCGACGACGCGCTGATCCCGCTGGTGTCGTGCGTATGAAAATGAATAGGCAAGCCGATCTCATCGCGCAGCGCCTTCACCAGCTTCGCCGCCGCGTAGGGTTTCAGCAGGCCGGCAATATCCTTGATGGCCAGCACGTGCGCGCCCATGCGTTCGAGTACCTTGGCCATCTTGACGTAATACGCAAGTGAATATTTCTGGCGCGCTGGATCGAGAATGTCGCCCGTGTAGCAGATGGCCGCCTCGCAAACCTTGCCCGTTCGGCGCACGGCTTCCATCGCGACTTTCATGTTGGGCAGCCAGTTGAGCGAATCGAAGACCCGGAAAATATCAATGCCCTGTGCAGCAGCTTCGCCCACAAATTCCCGCACCACGTTGTCCGGATAAGCCGCGTACCCCACTGCATTGGACGCGCGCAGCAGCATCTGGAAACAAATGTTGGGAATGGCTTCACGCAGGCGGCGCAGGCGCTGCCAGGGATCTTCGTGCAGGAAGCGCATGGAGACGTCGAACGTCGCTCCGCCCCACATTTCCAGGCTATAAAGGCCGGCCAGGCGGTGCGCGACGAAATTCGCGATGGCCGCCATGTCATAGGTGCGCATGCGCGTGGCGAGCAAGGATTGATGCGCGTCGCGAAAAGTAGTGTCGGTGAAAAGCAGGCGCTTTTGATGGCGCGTCCACTCCGCGAATTTTTCCGGGCCCAGCTCTTCGAGCAATTGGCGCGTGCCGCGCGGCGGCTGGCTGGCGTCGTGCACGGGAACGGCGGGAGCCGTTAAGCGCTCCGGCCTCGGCTTGCCGGCGACTTCCGGATTGCCGTTGAAAATGACGTCGCCCAGATAAGTAAGCAGCTTGGTGGCGCGGTCCTGGCGCGGCGTGAAGCGAAACAGCTCGGCGTGCTCGTCCAGAAAAGACGTCGTCACTTCGCCCGCCTGAAACTGCGGATTGTTCACCACGTTTTCCAGGAACGGGATATTGGTCTTGACGCCGCGCACGCGAAACTCGCGCAGCGCGCGGTCCATGCGTTTGCAGGCCTGGTCGAATTCGCTCGCCCATGCCGTCACTTTCACCAGCAGCGAATCGTAGAAGGGCGTGATAACCGCGCCGCCATAAGCCGACCCGCCGTCGAGCCGTATGCCGAAGCCCGCCGGCGACCGGTAAGTATGAATCCGGCCGTAATCGGGAAGAAAATTGTTGGCCGGGTCTTCAGTAGTGATGCGGCACTGCAGCGCATGGCCGTACAGCGGGACATTTTCCTGCGTCGGAAGCGACAGCGGCGGCTGATGCAGGGCGTGACCTTGCGCTACCAGGATTTGGCTGCGCACCAGATCAATACCGGTAACCATCTCAGTCACCGTGTGCTCTACCTGAATACGCGGATTCACTTCAATGAAATACCACTCGCCGGTTTTGGCGTCGACCAGAAATTCGACGGTGCCTGCATTCTCGTAGCGGGCGGTTTCGGCGATCCGGACGGCCGCTTGCGCAAGACCCCGGCGGACTTCTTCCGCCAGTCCCTGCGCCGGCGCGACCTCGACTACTTTCTGATGACGGCGCTGGATCGAGCAATCGCGCTCATAGAGATGCAGAATGTTGCCGTGCTGATCGCCCAGAATCTGCACTTCCACGTGGCGCGCGTGGCGAACAAATTTTTCCAGAAATACAGCGTCGTTGCCGAACGCCGCGCCCGCTTCGCGGCGGGCTTCTTCCAGGCGCTCGCTAAACTCCGCCGGCTTTTCAACGACGCGCATCCCTCGGCCGCCGCCGCCGAATGCGGCTTTGATTATCAGCGGAAAACCGATTTGGCCGGCCGCTTTACGCGCCGCTTCCACCGTGGCAATGGGCCTTTCAGTGCCGGGCACGACGGGAACGCCGGCGCTCTGGGCGAGTTTACGCGCCGCCCGCTTGTCGCCTAGCAATTCCAGCAGCCGCGCGCTCGGCCCGACGAAGGTGATGCCGGCTTTTTCGCAGGCCCGCGGCAGCGCCGGATTCTCGGAGAGGAAACCGTACCCCGGATGGATGCCGTCGATGCCTTTTTCTTTGGCCAGGGCGACGATGCCGTCGACATCCAGGTAGGCTTCGACCGGCCCCTTGCCCTCGCCGATCTCGTAGGCCTCGTCGGCTTTGAAACGGTGCAGGCTCAGGCGGTCTTCTTTGGAATAGATGGCGACGGTTCGCAAACCGAGCTCGGTCGCGGCGCGCATGATGCGAATCGCGATCTCACCGCGGTTCAGGGCAAGAAGTTTTTTCATGGATTGAGCGGTCCGGTGTCCTGGGTTGGCAGAATACCGGAGACCCGCTCACTTAGTCTAGCGAGAAAAGCGGGAGAAGAAGATCCGGTTAGCGCGAGGACGTCTGGTTCTCCGCCAGCAACTTCTCCACTAGCGCCGTGATTTCTTCCTTCAGTTGACGATGCGCGTCTCCGCTGGCGGCGCCGGCGTAACCGGCATGTACGGCGCGCACGCGTCCATCGCGGCCCACGAAAAACGTAGCGGGCCAGGTATTCAAGTTTACTGTTTGCGGCAGCTTATCGCGCACTTCGGCCGGCTCTCCGCCCAGCAGCACCGTGTACTCGATTCCGTACTGCTTGATGAAGGCGCGCACCCGCGTGGGATCCTTCAACTGATCGGCCTCTTCGAACGAAAGGGCGACAATCTCCAGCCCTTCATCGCGATACTTGCGATAGAGCGCCGCCAGAAACGGAGCTTCATCGTGGCAGTTCGGGCACCAGCTGCCGGTTACATTGACGATGACAACTTTGCCCTGGAAGCGCGCGTCGGTATTGGACACCAGGCGGCCATTCAGATCCGGGAAGTTGAAGCGCAGCGGCTCGGAGGGATCTTTCACGCGCGTGTGCTGCGAGGGATCGGTCGGCTCCGGCAGCCCCTTGGCGCGAGCTTCGGCCGGACGCGTGGCCTTGTATTGCGTGGTCTCTTTGAAATTGGTGAGGGTGACGTCGAGCGTGCCATCGCTGGCGGGTTTCAATTCCATCAATCCAGGACGCGCTGCTGAAAAATGGCTGAGCACGAACTTGCCATCGCGATAACGGCCGGTGAGCGAGCCGGTATCGCCGTCTACGCGCAGAATTGCAGCCGATACCTCGGGTCCCGATTGGCGCACGATCAGCCGCCAGGCCAATTCGCCTTTTGGACTCTTTACGCCGATCTCCCAATCGCCGTTGATTGCCGGAGCTTGCGCATCGGCCGCCGGAGTCGCAACGGCTCGGGTCGCGTGAAACACAGCGACTTTCTTCGACACCGGGCTGTACTGGCCTTCGAGCTGGCCGTCTTTCAACGTTGCTTCCAATTTGGTCGCGTATTGCTCGAAGTTCAAAACCAGAGCGCCATTCTCCAGCTTGCCCGCGGTGGAGACAACTTTCTCATCGCCATTGAAGAACCAACCCTTGACGCTCGATCCCTCGCCCGCGAATTCGATGCGGAATGGAATTTGCACGTCGTTCAGAGTGAGGGTTGCATCCCAGAGTCCGGCTACCGATTGCGCGAACGCGGCCGGCGCGATGGCGAGAAGAGCGGCGATCCAAAGTTTGTTTCTCATGCGGAAAACTCCTTCGATTGGCAGAATACTACGGTGCGCCGGCCAATGTCAACAATGTCTATCGAGATGATGATGTATGGCAGAAATGTAGAATTCCTTTTGGGATGATCAAAGCATTTCTCGCTGAGACGCAGAGAACGCAGAGATGAGGCGTGGTTCGATCTGAGTTGGCGCGAATATCACGAATCCACTAAACACACAGCGGAGGCGCTGCGGCGGTCGCAGCATTTTCTCGATTGGGCGAACATGCCCGATCCGTTTCGGCACTATGAGGGCGTGCCGCTGCTGGATTTGCCGGCCGATCCGCCATCGCCGCAAGTACCGACGCTGGCGCCGGATGGGGCTGCGTTTCTCTCCCAACTTCTGTTTTATTCGGCGGCGATCAGCGCCTCCAAGCGTGTTCCATCCACCGGCGCCAAGTATGCGCTGCGAGTGAACCCGTCATCCGGAAATTTGCACCCGACCGAATTTCACTTCATCACCCGCGGGCTGAATCGATGGCCGGATGGGCTCTATCACTACCGGCCGTCGTCGCATATGGCCGAGCAGCGCGCGCGCGGCGATTTCAAAATCACGTCGAGTGACGCGCCGGTCGTGTTTGTGCTGACCAGCATTGCCTGGCGTGAAGCCTGGAAATACCGCAGCCGGGCGTACCGTTACTGCCTGCACGATATGGGGCACGCCTGGCAGGCGCTGGTGCTGGCGGCGCACGCTAGCGGGTGCGAAAGTTTTGCCATCGGCCAGTTTGCGGACGACAGCCTCGTGGAGGCGTGCCGGTTGAACGAGGATGAGTGGCCGATGCTGCTGGTGGAATTGCGCGGTCCATCCATACCTGTTCGCACGCCGGATGGCGGCGAGACAGTCTGGTTCGGTGGGCGCGCGAATTCGCTATCGCCCGAGGTGATTCGCTATCCAGCGATTGACGGCATTCACGCCGCGACCAAACTGACGCGCCTCGCCGAAACTGAGCCCGCGCTGGCCGGCAGCGGCGAAATTCCGCTTCCGCCACCAGCCGCATCCACGCGAGCTTTTGGCGATGTGGTTCGCGCGCGGCGCTCGGCGCTCGACTTTCGCGGCGGAGATTTGACGATGTCGCAGGCTCAACTCTCGGCGATTCTCGCCGCCTCAGCGCAGCCATTTTTCGCCGACTTCGCCCGAGCCCGCCTGGTTCAGCTCTATCTCTATGTCCACCGCGTCGACGGCCTGAAACCCGGCGTTTATCGCCACTGGCAAGACGGCGGGCTCGAGCGCATCAAATCCGGCGACCAGCGCGTTGCGGCGGCGGGCTTGAGTCTCGGACAGGCGCTCGCCGGCAACGCCTGCGTGGCGTTTTCGATGATTGCCGATCTCGATCGCGCCGCCCGCGTTTTTGGCGACCGCGGCTACCGTTACGCCCATTTCGAGGCGGGCGCCGTTGGCCATCGCCTGTATCTGGCCGCCGAAGCGCATGGGTTGGGCGCGACCGGAATTGGCGCGTTTTTTGACGATCAGGTGCATCGTTATCTGGAAATCGCGCCGGAGCAGGGACAAGTGATTTACCACTTTGCGATTGGTTATCCGGTGCACGACCCGCGCCTGGATGCGTGAGTGGGGCAGGTCCCGACCTGCCAAGAATTTCAAAAAGGCAGGTCGGGGATGTTCAATGCCAGGACATACTTGACACTTTAGGACAGGACATCCCTGACCCTTTGCAGAGAGGGCAACAGGATGCCATGGCGAGAGTCGAGTGTGATCGAAGAGCGATTGCGGTTCGTGGTGCTGGC
>JACPNO010000005.1 GCA_016185465.1 Candidatus Solibacter usitatus | reverse complement strand
GTGTCAAGGATGTCCTGGCAGTCAGTGTCCACCATGTCTTGGCTCTTGACATCGGGGACCTGCCCCACTTACACGCCCCAGCAATAATCTTCTACGGCGCGTTCGATGGATTCATCCTTCTCAGTAAGGCGCATCAGCTCCAAGCGGATTGCGTCTACCATCGCGCTCCAACTGGCTTCGATGACGTTGTCGGAAACGCCGGCGGTCGACCAGCTCTTGCGGTGGTCGCTCCACTCCACCAGCACGCGTACGCGCGCCGCAGTGGCGCGCTTGGGTTCGAGCACGCGCACTTTATAATCGGTCAAGCGCACGCTCGAAATTTGCGGATAAAGCGTGGCCAGGCATTTGCGCAAGCACAAGTCCAGCGCATGCACCGGTCCGTGGCCGCTGGCGGTGGCGGAGTGCACGCCGTCCTGGGCGCGCAGATTGACGGTGGCGGTTGAGCGGGAAGTCGAACCCGCCGATTTCGTCACTACCTCGTAGCCCTCTACCTCGAAGAATTTCAGGCCGGGGTTCAGCGCTTCGCGCACCAGCAGCTCAAAAGTGCCTTCGGCCGCTTCGAGCTCGTAGCCGAGATACTCCATTTCCTTGATGCGCTCCAGCAGCTCGCGATGCGCTTCCTCGCTGAGCCGGTCGGCAAGGCCATGCTGCTTCAGCTTGTAGAGCACATTGCCGCGGCCGGAAAGGTCGCTCATCAGCACCCGCTGGCGATTGCCTACGGCTTCAGGGGCGACGTGTTCGTGGGCCGTGCGGTCTTTCAACACAGCGCCGACGTGCACGCTATTCTTGTGGGCGAATGCATTGTGGCCGACGAACGGCTGGTCGTCGCGCAGCGGCAGGTTAGCCAACTCGGCGATAAAGCGCGCGGCTGAGGCCAGGCCCGCCAGTTTCTCCGGCCCGATCGTCGTGTGGCCCAATTTCAACTCGAGGTTGGCGATCACCGAGCAAAGATTGGCGCCTCCGCACCGCTCGCCATAGCCGTTCATGCAGCCTTGCACCAGCGTGCATCCCTGCTCGACGGCCGCGAGTGTGTTGGCCACCGCCAGTTCGGCATCGTTGTGGGTCTGGATTCCGAGAATGCCGTCGAATCGCTTGCGCGCCTCAGCCACAATCTCCGCCAGCTTGCTGGGGAGCGTCGCGCCATTGGTATCGCACAGCGTGAGCACGCCGGCGCCGGCTTTCTGCGCGGCTTCCAAAGTGCGCAGGGCAAAATCCGCATTGGCTTCGTAGCCGTCGAAGAAATGTTCGGCGTCGTAGACCACCTGCTTGCCCTGGTCTTTTAAGTAGCGAATGGTTTCGGCGACGATGCGCAGGTGTTGTTCGGGGGCCACGCTGAGAGCGGCCTCCCAGCTTTCGCCAAAAATCGTCACCACCGGCGTCGCGGCTTCCAGCAGCGCTTTCACGTTGCGGTCTTGCTCTATGGAGTTGCGGGCGAAGCGGGTCGAACCGAACGCGGCCAGCTTGGCGTGATGGAGGCGCAAGTCTTTCGCGCGGGCGAAAAATTCGCGATCCCTGGGATTCGATCCCGGCCAACCGCCCTCGATGTAATCAATTCCCAACTCGTCCAGCTTTTGGACGATTACCAGCTTGTCATCCACGGAGAACGACACCGCTTCGCCCAGCGTACCTTCGCGCAGCGTGGTGTCGAACGTGAAGATCTTCATTTTTTGGCAGTCAGCGCCGGCTGATCTTCCGGTATGCCCGCTTCCTTCTTTTTCTTGAGGAAAGGCATCATCTCGCGCAGCTCGCGGCCCACTCTTTCCATCTGCTGATCGCGCGCGGCTTCCCGCATGGCCAGAAATTTCTTGCGGCCGGTCTTGTTCTCTTCGATCCATTGCCGCGCGAATTCGCCGGATTGCACTTCGGCCAGAATTTTCTTCATCTCAGCGCGAGTCTGCGCGGTGACGACGCGCGGACCGCGTGTGTAATCGCCGTACTCGGCCGTATCGGAGACCGAAAAGCGCATATAGCTCAGGCCGCCTTCCTGAATCAGGTCGACGATCAGCTTCAGCTCGTGCAGGCATTCGAAGTAAGCGATTTCAGGAGCGTAGCCGGCTTCCACCAGCGTTTCAAATCCGGCGCGAATCAGCTCGCTCACGCCGCCGCACAGCACGGCCTGCTCGCCGAACAAATCGCTTTCGGTTTCTTCCTTGAAATTGGTTTCGATCACGCCGGCCTTGAGGCAGCCGAGCGCCAGCGCATAAGCCAGCGCGCGTTCCAACCCCTGTCCGGAAGGATTCTGGTGAACCGCCACCAGCGCCGGCACTCCCACGCCTTCGGTAAACAGCTCGCGAACGCGATGGCCGGGAGCCTTGGGAGCGACCATGGACACGTCGACGTCTTTGGGCGCGGCAATCTGCCCGAAGTGAATGTTGAAGCCGTGGGCGAACATCAGCGTCTTGCCGGCGGTCATGTGGGGCGCAATCTCCTTGTTGTAGAGATCGCCCTGGATATGATCCGCCACCAGAATCATGATGATGTTGGCGGCGCGCGCGGCGTCGGCGGTGGTCATCACCTTCAAGCCGGCCGCTTCAGCTTTGGCCCACGATGAGCTGCCGCTGTAGAGGCCTACCACCACATCCACGCCCGAATCGCGCAGGTTCAGCGCATGCGCGTGCCCCTGGCTGCCGTAGCCGATAATGGCCACGGTGCGGCCCTTCAACAAACCCAGATTTCCATCTTTTTCGTAGAAACGTTTAGGCATTCAAAACTCCGTTCGTCTGTTCCAGTTTGGCGTCCGCGCGGGTGGGGACCGGCGGTTGCAGCCGCAGCTTCTTGGTTTCGAGCGACATGGCCACGGTACCCGCACGCGTCACGTCGCTTTCGCCATAGCTGCGCATTACCTGAATGAATTCTTCCAGCTTTTCCGGCGCGCCGCTGGCTTCGAGAACGAAACCATCCACGGCGGAGGAGATCACGCGCGCCCCGAAAATCTCCGCTTCCTTCAGCACGGCCGTCCTCGATTCCTGCACCGTCCGTACCCGGACCAGCACCATGTCGCGGCATACGGATGGCGTCTCGGTCAGGTCGACCGCCTGCAGCACGTTGATCAGCTTGTTCATCTGCTTGATCACTTGCGAGCGCAACGCGGGGTCGACGTCCACCACGATGGTCATGCGGGAAAGTTCCGGGTCGAGCGTGCGAGCCACGGTTAAGCTTTCAATGTTATAGCCGCGCGCGCTCAGCAGCCCGGTAACCCGCAGCAGGGCTCCTGGTTTGTTCTCGAGTAATAGCGAAATTACCTGCAGCATGAAAGATTCCTTTATCTGACTACTAGGCCGCGCCGACGGGTTCGGGCGGCCCTAGCACCATTTCGTTAACCGCGCAGCCTGCCGGGATCATGGGATACACGTTCTCGTTCGGTGACACGCGCACATTGAGCAGGTACGGTCCGGGCTCACGCACGGCCTCTTCGAGCGCGCTCGCCAGCTCATGCGGCTTGTCGATCGTACGGCCCTTGAAGCCATAGGCGCCGGCGAGTTTTTCGGCGTCCGGGAAACAATCGAGCTGCGCCGAGCACAGCCGGTTGTTGTAGAAAAGCTCCTGCCACTGCCGGATCATGCCCAGATAGCCGTTATTCATCACGATGATCTTGATGGGCAGTCCGTAGGAAGCGACCGTCGCCAGCTCGGGGATCGACATCTGAAATCCGCCATCGCCAACGATTGTGAAAACCAATTTGTCGGGACGAGCGAATTGCGCGCCGATCGCTGAAGGCAGGCCGAATCCCATGGCGCCCAGGCCGCCGGAGTTGATCCATAGCCGCGGCTCGTTGAAGCGAATCAACTGCGCGCCCCACATCTGATGCTGGCCGACGTCCGAGGTGACGATGGCCTGCCCGCCGGAAAGCCGGTCGATCTCGGCCATCAAATGCTGCGGCTTGATCTCGGTATCGGAGGTAGGCCGCGCCAGCGGATGCTCTTCTTTCCATCCGCGCACCTGCTTCCACCATGCGCGGCGCGACGCGGCATTTTTCTCCACGTTCGCCGGCTTGAGCTCTTCAACATTGCGCAGCATTTTTTGCAGCACGCGCTTGACGTCGCCGACGATGGGAAGATCGGGCGCGCGGTTCTTGCCGATTTCGGCCGGGTCGATGTCCACGTGAATCACTTTGGCGTTAGGCGCGAAAGCCGCGATGCGCCCAGTCACGCGATCGTCGAAACGCACGCCGAGGGCGATCATCACATCGCAATTCGACATCCCCATGTTGGCGGCGTAGCTGCCATGCATGCCCGGCATGCTGACGAAATTCGGATGATCGCTGCTCAGTGCGCCCAGACCCATCAGCGTGCAAACCGCTGGCATGTCGACTATCTCGACCAACTGCCGCAATTCTTCCGAGGCGCCTGCCGCGATAATGCCGCCGCCGGCGTAAACCCACGGCCGCTCGGCATCCCAGATCATTTGCGCCGCGCGCCGAATTTGGCCGGCGTGACCTTCGGTGAAAACTTTGTAGCCCGGCAAATGAATCGTGTTCACGGGCGCATAGTGCCCCTGGGCGAGAAAAACGTCCTTCGGAATGTCAACCAGCACCGGCCCGGGGCGGCCGCTCGAAGCAATGTAGAAAGCTTCGTGAACAATCTGCTGAAGCTCGTCCAATTTCTGCACCATGAAATTGTGTTTGGTGCAGGAGCGCGTGATGCCGAAGGTATCGGCTTCCTGAAACGCGTCGCTGCCGATGAGCTTGGTGGGCACTTGCCCGGTAATGGCCACGATGGGAATCGAATCCATCATCGCGTCCACCAGACCCGTCACCAGGTTGGTTGCGCCGGGCCCGGATGTGGCGCAGCACACGCCCACTTTTCCAGTGGCGCGCGCATAGCCTTCGGCGGCGAAGCACGCATTCTCTTCGTGGCGCACCAGAATGTGGCGGATAGGGTGATCGTAAATCGCGTCGTACAAAGGCAGTGTCACGCCGCCGGGGTAGCCGAAGAAGCAATCCACGCCTTCCTTGGCCAGACATTCCAACAGCATTTTCGCGCCGCTCATTAAATTCGACATGCTCGCTTTACCTCGAAAACCATCCCATAACAAAAAAGGCCATCAGCCGGTTTCCTTCTCCCCGCCGATGGCCTTCGGAAACTATCCGATCAGCCTCAAGCGGGGCCGGTTACGATGACCAAAATAATAAGAATGACGATTCCGACTCGAACGAGGGACCCGGAGGACTGCAAACGAACTGAAGAGCCTGACAACATCACTGAGACAAAGTTTAGCCTGAAAGTATTTGAAATGCAAGAAGGGTTTATCATTAAATTTTGTTATGTTGGCATTGCGCTAAAGGGCGATACGCTAGCTAGTCGCGAGGGTTTATGAGACTTGCCTGGATGTTGTTGGCGCTGACGGCAGTATTGCCGGCCGAGAAACGCGTGATTGTCCCCGCAAACGGGCCTAAGCCGATCGGCCCGTATAGTCCCGGCATCATGGCGGGCGATTTTCTTTACGTATCCGGACAAGGCGCGCGCGGTCCTGACGGCCAGCCGCCGGCGAATTTCGAAGGCGCGGCGCGCGGGGCGCTGGAAAACATCAAAACCATCGTCGAAGCCGCTGGGCTGACGATGGAGCATGTGGTCTACATGCAGGTTTACCTGGCGGACATGGCGAACCATACAGCGGTGACGGGCGTGCTCGCGCAATACTTTCCGCGCAACTCGCCGGCCCGCTCTATTCTCGGCGTGCATCATATGCCCACCGACACGCCGGTCGAGATTAATGCGGTAGCGTTCCGCGATCTGGCGCGCAAGAAAGTCATTGCGCCGGCGGGTGTCCCAGAGCGGCCGGGAGTTTCGCCGGGAATATTGGCCGGCAATCGCCTCTACATCTCGGGATTTCTGGGGCGAGATGCCGAGACCGGCAAAGTGCCCGACGATCCGGCGGCGCAAGCGCAATTGGCGCTGGATCGTTTCCGCCTGGTGCTGAAGGCGGCGGGAATGGATTTCGCCAACGTGGTTTTTGTCAATCCGTATCTGACCAAGAACATGCCCACCGAAGTGATGAATCGGGTCTACGCCAAGCACTTCGAATTCGGCAACACGCCGGCTCGGGCCACCATTGAAGTGGCTTCCCTGCCGCTGGGGGCGAATGTCGAATTCACGGGCGTGGCCATCGGCGATCTTTCCAAGCGGCGCGCGGTCCGTCCGAAAAATATGCCGCCCAGTCCCACTGCCAGCCCCTGCGTGTGGGCGGACGACACGTATTATTGCTCGGCGAAATCGGCGTTCATCCCTGGACCGCATTTAGGCATTTATGTTCCGGACGTAGAAACGCAGGTGCGCCAAACGATGCGCAACTTGTTGGATGGCCTGGAAGAAGCGGGCCTGGATTTTTCCAACGTGGTGGCCAGCAACGTTTATCTGGACACGCTGGATGAATTCACCAAGATGAACGGCATTTACGGGCAATTTTTCGAGACTGCGCCGCCGACCAGGACCACGGTCTCGCCGTTGCCGCCGGTGGAGCGCACGCGAGCGGCGTCGGGAACGTACCCGATGGTGGAGCAGATTTCGATTGTCGCGGTCAAATAAAGCGCCTACAAATGGTGACGCTAGATCATTCTGAAATCCACAAATGGTGTATTGAGCGCGGGCTTGCACTTTATAAGGACACCTTTCCTTATTACAAATCGAGTGATTCTCGCGTGCGTATGGACTTTCCAGTTGCCCACAGGATTCCGATGATGGCGAAGTTCATGTGTCGAGTGCTTCGGGAAACGTTCCCATCAGAGATGATGCTCTGGATTCATTCAACGGGCATCGGGGAGGAATTTCTTGACGCTACCGGTCTCCGGCACATCAATTTGTTGAGGTTGGGTCTCGGTGAGACATCTGATGTCTTGGAGCGACCCGGGCATCTGTTTGCGCGGACGGAAGAAGCGGAATGCATTGGGATGGCGGTCCTTCCTTTCCTCTATGAGTGGGATGCCTATCTCATACCCGCTGACGGAAGATACTTCGCCCATATTAGCCACCACGGAAACGTCGAGGTAGGTTTTCCAGAGACAAGCCAAACTCCGGCGATAATGGAGGATCTTAGTATTCTAGAACCACAAATTATTACGGACCGCTATGGCACAATCTAAGCCGTGCCCCGAGTCCGCGCCGCGCCGGCAGCAATCGCCTGATTCATTTCTTCCACAGTGACAGCCCGGCTGTTCGTCGAACGAATGATTCCCTTCAGCACTCGCACATCTTTCTTGCCGGCCTTCGGGACCCTCATGCTTCTATTATCCCGCACGGCCCGGTAAATCACCCGGTCCGACGCGATGCGCCACGGTCCACCCCAGCTCCTCGAAGCGCTGGGGGCTGGCCGTCAGCACGATTTGAAAAGTTGTGTCGTCGGGGGGCGCCTCCATCGTCCTGCCGGGTTGCGGATACACTAGCGCCAGATATTTCAGGATCGTGTAGATGTCGCCTTCCTCCGGCACGCGCACGTCGAATTGCTGGGAGCGGAAGCGGATTCCGGTGCCCTGCTGCGAAAGGCTCCAGGCCAGGTAGGCGCAGCATTCGATCGCCTGCTCGAACCAGGCTTCCTGATCGTGCGCGACGTCGCGGTCCAGAAAAATCTCGACCGCGCGCTCCTGATCGCGGGCGAATTCACGAATCTGCAAGTCGCCGGTGTGGGCCGAAGCTTTCCAATCCAGGTGGCGTGCGCTTTCAAACGCGCCGTAGGGCCGAATGCGATAGAAATCTCTTCCAAGCCCCAGCAGGTGCGCCTCAATTTCACCGGTGATGGTGAACAAAAGGTCCTCGAAGCCCGGCTGCGGATCAATCGAAGGATATACCAGCACTTCGTGACGCAGCGTGACGCGCGCAGTCTTGTCCAGAAATCCAAAAGGGAAGCGCGTGGAGAAGGCGAAGGTATTTTGCCGGTACGTCCCGCGCCGTGGAAAACGCACTTCCACCATTTCGCCGAGCACCGCTCCGCCGGGAATCACCGGAAAATACAACGGCATCGTGAGGATCCCAGGCGTGCCGCCCGGCTCTTCCACGCCCGTCACACGAATCGAAAACGACGGCATCCAGCTCTTGAGATTGCGCACCGAGAGCCGGGCCATCACGGCGTGTCCGGCACAGATGTGCTCAGGCAAGGCCAGTTCCATTTCGAGGCCGGCCAGGCACAAGCGATTGATGAACCCGGAAACCAGCAGCGTGGAAAACATGGCGGCCAGCAGGAGAAACAGCAGATTGTTGGCGGACACCCCAGCAGCTACACCCACCAGGATCACGGCGAGCGAAAACAGCAGCCCTCCGCGGGTGATGCGAACGCGCAAACGGCGCAGCAACGCCGCGCGCAGTTTGATGAATCTATCCGGCACGATGTCACTTCCAGTTGTGTCACAATGTGCCGTTCATGTCGAGTCCCCCGGTCCCGGAAACACAGCCACGGCTGCGGCGCGAACTGGGTTTGTGGGCGCTGACGTTTTACGGAATCATGCTGATCCAGCCCACGGCGCTGAGCTACGGACGGGTGGCGCGCGTTTACCGAGCGCCGGGTCGGTTTACACGTACGTGACTGGCGAGATTCATCCCGCCACGGGCTTCATCGCCGGCTGGAGCGTGCGGTTGACCTGTCTGGTAACCCGGTGATCTGCACTATCTGGCGCGCCAAGGCGGCAGGCAATATGGCGCCGTGGCGACTGGCACCCCGTGCTGACATACATCGGATTTGACGGCATTTCAACGCTCTCGGAGGACCCACTATCCGCGACAGCGCAAATCTACGCGGGGCAATTGATCTGGTCGGACTATCAAAGTTACGTGGACGTGGACACGGCTTTTTCCATCTGGTGAACTCCAAGCTGCTGGTGGCGTCGATCGGGTCGGGCATGGGCGCTCAGCGATCCGCTTACGGCTTGCTGTATGGGATGTGGCGCGACGATGCGATTCCCAAGGGTTTTTTTGCGTAATGATCCGCGTCGCGGAATTCCCCGCATAATGTCTGTTCACGGGCGTGCTGATTCTGGCTTGCGGCTTTATTCACGCCTATCGCGAGAGCCCAGGAAATTGGCTTTGCCAGCTTGCGCACTCCGGTTCTAAGACTAACGGCTTTCGCCGCCGCCTTGCGTTCTCTGAAGCGGGCTCAGAGTGAGTAATATATTAAGGACTATGAAGACTTTTCTCGCCATGCTGTTGTGCTGTGTCGCCGCGTGCGCCGCCGATTGGACGCCGATATTCAACGGCAAGAATCTGGATGGCTGGGAAATGGTCGGGCCCGGCCGCTTCGTGGTTGAGAACGGCCTCATGAAGACCGAAGGCGGGATGGGTCTGCTCTGGTACACGCGGCGCCAGTTCGGCAACACGACGCTGCGTGTGGTGTTCAAGACCACTTCGCCGAGATCGAATTCCGGCGTGTATATTCGTTTTCCCGAGAAGCCGCACGACGCCTGGTACGCCGTCCACAACGGCTACGAAGTGCAGATCGACGCAGCCGGCGACGAATGGCATTGCACCGGCTCGCTGTACTCGCTGAGCAAAGTGTCCAAGCGTACGCAGAAGCCCACCGGTGAATGGAACACGATGGAGATTTCACTGCGCGGCCAGAAAACGATCGTGACGTTAAACGGTGAAGTGGTCAACGAGTTCGATGGCAACCAAAGCGTGCCGGAGCGTAAAGCCTGGTACGAGCCGGTGCGAGGACCTCGGCCGGATGCGGGCTATATGGGTTTGCAGAATCACGATGAGAAGTCGACGGTGTATTTCAAGGAAGTAAGTTACAAGGAGTAAAACTCCGTCGCCGTTCCACCCAGCAATTTCTCACGAATATCCAGCGAGAGCGGCCCCACGGCCTGCGTGAACATTGCCAGCACTTCTTTCCAGCTTCCGGCGTTCAAGCACACCGGCCAATCGCTGCCGAACATCAACCTTTCCGGACCGAACAAGCTCATCACGTGCGCGACGTAGGGCCGTAGCCGCTCCGCTTTTATCCGGCGCGGGTCATCCTCGGTAATCATCCCCGACACCTTGCACCAGACCTGCAGGACGCGCGCGGCGGCCGCCATATCCTGCGCCCATCCATCCAGTTTCTGCGTGGCAATGAGAGGCTTGGCGATGTGGTCAATCACCATGCGCAGCGCAGGCACGCGCTCGGCAATGCGCGGCACCAGCGGCAAGTGGGGCGGCCGCAGCAGCAGATCGTACGGCAGATCGCGGCGCGCAAGCTCGGCGAGGCCGCGCAGCACATCATCGCGCATCAGCCAGTTCACATCCGCTTCGTCATGGACCGGGTGGCGCACGCCCTTGAACTTGGGATGACGCTGCAGCCGGTCCAGATCATCGCCGAGACGCGGGTCCGTCAGGTCGACCCAGCCCACCACGCCGCGAATGAAAGCATGTGCCTCGGCCAGTTCCAGCAGCCAATGCGTTTCGGCCAGCTGAGTATGCGCCTGCACCACCACCGAGCCGTCGAATCGGTTGCGCGTCAGGATCGGCTCAAGCTGCCCCGGCAGGAAGTTGCGGTGGAGCGGCGACGGCGCAGGCGGCATCCAAGCGTATTGAAAGCGCTCTATATCCCAGAAATGCTGGTGCGCGTCTATCCGCATTCGTCCATAATAAAGTGAACTGGAGGCTGCTCCCCAGCGTTTCTCACAATGATGCCGGCGGAATTCGCCATTGCCACTGAGGGGTTAACCAAAGTCTTCCGCAACCGGTGGACGGGCAAAGAGATCCGCGCGGTGGAAGGAATTTCGCTGCGAGTGACTCGCGGCGCCACGTTCGGACTGCTGGGCCCCAACGGCGCCGGCAAGACTACTTTCGTAAAAATGCTGCTGTCCTCCGCGCATCCCACCGCGGGGCGAGCCACGGTATTTGGCCGGGACTCGCGTGAGCCGGAAGCGCGGCGCTGCATCGGGTACCTTCCGGAAAATCATCGCTTCCCCACTTACATGACCGGCGCCGGCATGCTGGATTTCTACGGAGCGCTTTCCGGCATGGACGCGGCGACGCGGCGCAAACGCATTCCCGGATTGCTGGTGACGGTGGGCCTCGAAACCTGGGGCGGCGTGCGCTTGGGCAAGTATTCGAAGGGCATGCTGCAGCGCATTGGCCTCGCGCAGGCATTGATCCACGAGCCAACGCTGCTGATCTTGGATGAGCCTTCCGACGGCGTCGATCCGATCGGGCGCCGGCAGATTCGCGATATCCTCCACACGCTCGAGCAGAAGGGCGTGACGATTTTTCTCAACTCGCACTTGCTGGCGGAGGTCGAGCTGTTCTGCCGAGACGTGGCCATCATTCACAAGGGTAAAGTGGCACTCGAAGGGACGGTCAAGGATCTCACTGCCGGCAGCGGATACCGCGTGGAGGCAGAAAAAGTGCCCGATCAGCTGCAGTCTCAATTGCGCGCGCAAGCCAAGGCGGTGGCGTCGCGCAACGGCAGCGTCGAATTTCTTTTTGCCAACCGCGAGGAGGCCAACCGCGCAGTCGATCTGCTGCGCGCCGAGCAATGCGAGATCGAAACCGTAGGGCGCACCAATAGCACACTGGAAGATGTATTCGTGAGGACCGTGAATGCTCAATAATCTGCGGGTCACCGGCGCGTTGGTGCGGGATACGTTTCGGGAGGCATTCGCGCGCAAGATTTTTTGGGGCTTCGCGGGCTGCTCGACTGCGTTGATCCTGTTCTTCCTGTTCATCATGAAGATCGATGTGGTCGAGGGAGCCGTGGCCACGGTCTCTTTGTTCGGCAAGACCAGCGACACGCAGGATGTCGCCCGCCTCGTGCGCCAGGTGCATGGCGGTCTGGCGGCATTTCTGTTCACCGCCGGCATGTTCCTCGCGGTTTTCGCTTCCGCGGGGCTGATTCCCACCGTGTTTGAGCCCGGGCGCATTGAGCTGCTGCTTTCAAAACCCGTGGCTCGCCACCACATTTTGCTGGGCCGCTATCTGGGTAACTTACTAGTGGTCGCGGCCAATGTTTTTTATCTGGTCATCGCCGTCTGGCTGATTTTCGGACTGAAAACCGGTGTCTGGACGTTTGGCTTCCTGTGGTCGAGCGTGCTCACGGTTTTTGTTTTCGCCATTCTGCTCACCGTGGTGCTGCTGATTGGCGTGTTGTGGGAGAGCGCCGTAGTGGCCACAATGGTGACGTTTGGCATCCTGATTCTGAGTCCCATCCTGGCGCAAAAATACACTATCGAGCGGCTGTTAACGTCGGAATGGTCGCGCAATGTGGTTCGCGGCCTTTACTACGTCCTGCCTAAGGTGTTCGATTTGGGAAACATGGCCCGCCAAATTGTTTTAGGCGATCCGATTACGAGTTGGATGCCGGTGTGGAGCTCGCTGCTGTTCGGCGTGGTGGTGTTGAGCGGCGGATTGTTTGCATTTTCAAGGCGGAATTACTGATGATTGCGCGCGTCCGTATTCTCATTGCTCTGGCTGCGTTCGCCACAGTAGGCTGCAACTTTGCGCAGATGGGCGTCTCGCGTGTGGATTCCCGGCTCGCCGCCATGGTGCCCGCGGACACCATCGGACTGGTTGGCATTCGCATGGACGAACTCCGCGCGGCGCCGCTCTACCAAAAAATGGTTTCGCTGCAGCGGCTGACGCAATTCGACGAACTGGCCGCGCAAACCGGATTCGATCCCCGCACCGACGTGCGTGAATTGCTGATTGCCTCGAACGGAAAAGACAATGCCCTCATCCTGGCACGCGGCACATTTCACATTCGCGCCGCGCAAGGCGCCAAGAAGAGCGCGTACCAGGGCTACACACTGTTCATGCGCGAGGAAGGCGGCGTTGGAATTATTGACGAATCTACCGCTGTTGCCGGCAAACCAGCGTCCGTGCGCGCCGCGCTCGATCAGTTCAAGAGCGGAAGGAGCGGCGCCGACCCGGACCTGCTGGCTCGCGCGCGCTCCATCGGCGCCGAGAATCAGATGTGGTCGGTCTCGAAAGGCTTCGGCGGAATTCTGGACCGCGCCATGCCGGACTCCGGCAATGCCGCCAATGTAACCAAGATTCTGAGTGCGCTGGAAAATATCACCGCCGCCGTGGATGTACGCTCCGGCGTCAAGGGCTTTGCCACTGGCCTCTGCCGGAACGATCAGGATGCTAAGAACCTGGGCGACGCCGCTCGCGGCATGGTGGGCCTGGGCCGTCTCAGTGTGCCCGAGAATCAGCCGCAGATGCTGCGCGTGTGGGATGGCATCAAAGTGGAGCAGCAGCAGCGCACCGTGAAAATCAACGTCGCCATTCCGCAGGAGCTTGTCGACAAGCTAGTCGAGATGGTAGGGAGCGGCCGCGGCGTCCGGCCCGGCGCCGGGCGCTACTAGCCCACTAAGTGAGGCTTCTTCGGAGGCGGGATGGCATCGCCCAAAATCGAAGCGCCGCCCTCGCTGATGTAGTTGCGATTCCACGCCGGAATCTCCACCACAATATCGCCCGTCACCACTGCCTGGCAGCCGAGCCGTGAATGCGTGGTTAAATCCGCCGCCATGTCCAGACGGTCCAGCTCGTCGTCGGTCGCCTCGCTGAGATGCCCATCGTTGCCGTCTTTGACCACCACGTGACACGTGGTGCACGCGCAATTCCCGCCGCAAGCATGCTCGAGATGGATCCCGAAATTGATGGCGATGTCGAGCAGCGACCCGGGCAAGCCGTGCTCCCGGTACGGTAATTTGCCAAGCTCGAATTCGACAGTCTTCCCCTCAGGCAGGAATGTTACTTTGGGCACGACTTCAGTATATCGGGTTCGGCGTCCGCTATACTCAGTGGTTCGTGTTTCTTCTTCTCGAAAAGCGCGTACAGGAAGCGTTTCACTCCCATATTCAGGCACGTTACGGCGTCGATCTGGCGGTCGCGATTGAGCAGCCCAAGCAGGCGGAATTCGGGGAGCTGGCGGTTCCGGCGGCCTTCCAGCTGGCCAAATTACTGAAGCAGGCTCCGCGCAAGATTGCTGCTGAGCTGGCGGCGGAGATCGGTCCCATCGCCGGAATTTCAGCAGCCGAAATTGCGGGCAGCGGCTATTTGAATCTCCGTTTTGAACGCTCTGCTTACGCGACGGCGCTGCTCGCGCCCGCCGAGGCCGCGCCCGCCGCTACCGGCGAAAAGATCATCGTCGAGCACACCAATATCAATCCCAACAAAGCCGCCCACATCGGCCATCTGCGCAATGCCGCGCTGGGCGATACCTTTGTGCGCATGCTGCGCGCCGGCGGCCGCCGCGTGGAAGTGCAGAACTATATCGACAACACCGGCGTGCAGGTGGCCGACGTTGTGGCGGGGTTCCACTACATGGAGCAGAAGACGCCCGCCCAGGTTACCGCGCTCATCGGCGATGCCGCAGTCCGGTTCGATTATCTCTGCTGGGATCTTTACGCGCGCATCTCGCAGCACTATAAAGACTCGCCTGATTCGCTCGCCTGGCGGAGTGAAACGCTGCACGCCATTGAGCAGGGCACAACCGTTCAGGCCGAGTTGGCTCGCATAGTGGCCGACGCCATTGTCGACCTGCACTTGCGGACCATGCTGCGCCTGGGCATTACGTACGACGTGCTTCCGCGCGAGAGCGAAATCCTTCATCTGAAATTCTGGGCGGCGGCTTACGAGCAACTGAAAGAGCGCAAAGCCATCGCTCTGGAAACGGAAGGCAAGAACGCCGGCTGCTGGGTGATGCGCGCGGCTGCTTTTTCGGAAGCGTCGGAAGACGACAAAGTCATCGTGCGGTCCAACGGCACGGTTACCTATGTCGGCAAAGACATCGCGTATCAGATGTGGAAGTTTGGCCTGCTGGGAAAAGACTTCTATTACCGGCTATTGCAGCGTTATCCGGATGGCCATGAAGTGTGGGTAAGCGCCGATCAGCCGTCCGCTTCGGGTGTGAAGCCGCCTGCTTTTGGCCGCGCCTCCCGCGTCTACAATGTGATCGACGTGCGGCAATCCTACCTGCAGGACGTGGTCGTCGCCGGGCTCAAAGCGCTGGGCGCAGGCGAGCAGGCGGAACAGTCCATCCATTTTTCCTACGAGATGGTGGCGCTTTCGCCGCGCTGCTGCGTCGAGCTCGGAATTGAACTTTCCGAAGAGGATCGCAAGCGGCCCTACGTCGAGGTCTCCGGGCGCAAGGGCCTCGGCGTCAAAGCGGACGACCTGATCGACAAACTGATCGACAAGGCGTTCGAAGAAGTCTCGTCGCGCCACGCCGAAGCCACTGTCGCCGAGCAGCGCCGCATTGCCTCGCAAATCGCGATTGGCGCGCTGCGCTATTTCATGCTGAAGTTCACGCGGACGTCAGTGATTGCTTTTGACTTTCAGGAAGCGCTCAGTTTCGAGGGCGATACCGGTCCGTATGTGCAGTACGCCGCGGTGCGCGCGCGCAACATTCTGCGCAAGCTGGAAGAGAAGGGCGAGGCGCTGCCGGATTTTGCGCGCCAATTGACCGGCGACGCACTCGCGCGCCAGCTGGCGTCGGAAGATTTCTGGCAAGTGCTGCTGGCCGCATCCAAAGCCGATTCGGCGGTGGAACGCGCAGTCACCGCCGGTGAGCCGGCGCACGTTGCCAAGTACGCCTTCCAACTCGCGCAGGCGTTCAACAATTTCTACCACCAGTACTCGGTCATCTACGAGGAGGATCGCGAGAAGAAAATTTTCCTGCTCTGGATGACGGATTTCTTCCGCGCGCAATTGGAGCGCACGCTGGGGATACTCGGAATCGAAGTCCCCGCGTATATGTGAGAATTGAATTAAATATGGGAAAGAACAGTTTCGGGGCGCATGGTTCGCTGCAAGTAGGCGGCGCCTCCTATGAAATATTTCGCCTGTCCGTGCTGGCTAAAGCCGGCGTTGGCGACGTGGCCCGTCTTCCGTTTGCCACCAAGGTCCTGCTGGAGAATTTGCTGCGCCAGGAAGACGGCCGCAAAGTTTCGGCGGCTGATGTCGAGTACGTTGCCAATGGCGTCGGTGAGCCGAAGGAAATCAGCTTCATGCCGGCGCGCGTGCTGCTACAGGATTTTACCGGCGTTCCGGCGGTGGTGGATCTGGCCGCGATGCGCGACGCGCTGGTGGAAATGGGCGCCGATCCGGCTCGCGCCAATCCGCTGCTGCCCGCCGATCTGGTGATCGATCACTCCGTTCAGGTGGATCAGTTCGGCACCGCCGGCGCATTCGCCTTCAACGCCCTGCTCGAATTCCAGCGGAATCGCGAGCGCTACATGCTGCTGCGCTGGGGGCAAACTGCGTTCCGCAATTTTCGCGTGGTGCCTCCGGACACCGGCATCGTGCATCAGGTGAATCTGGAATACCTGGCTGCGGTTGTTTTTCGCAATAAGACGGCGTCCGGCTGGCAGGCATATCCGGATTCGGTCGTCGGAACAGACTCGCACACCACCATGATCAATGGTCTCGGCGTGCTGGGCTGGGGCGTGGGCGGTATTGAAGCCGAGGCCTGCATGCTAGGCCAGCCGATCTCGATGCTGCTGCCGCCGGTGGTTGGTTTCAAGATGTACGGCAAGCTGCACGAGGGCGCAACGGCCACGGATTTGGTTCTCACTGTCACTCAGATTCTGCGCAAAAAAGGCGTGGTCGGAAAATTTGTGGAATTTTATGGCAGCGGGCTGAGCGCGCTCAGCCTGGCGGATCGCGCCACCGTCGCCAACATGTCGCCGGAATACGGCGCAACCATGGGGTTTTTCCCGGTGGACGCCGAGACGCTGAATTACCTGCGCTTCACCAACCGTCCGCCGGATCTGGTGGCGCTGGTCGAGGCTTACACCAAAGAACAGGGACTCTTCCGCACCGATTCTACGCCCGATCCGGTTTTCGCCGAGACCCTGGAATTGGATCTGGCCACCGTGGTGCCGTCGCTCGCTGGCCCGAAACGTCCGCAGGATCGCGTGAACCTGCCCGACGTCCGCGCCAACTTCCAAGCCGCATTCCCGGCGGCGCCGGACAAGCCTGCCAAGAAAGTCGCCATCCAGATGAACGGGCATCCGGTGGATATCGAGAATGGCGCAGTCGTGATCGCCGCCATCACCAGTTGCACCAACACCTCGAATCCCTCCGTGATGATCGCCGCCGGCCTGCTGGCGAAGAGAGCCGTCGAGCGCGGATTGGAATCCAAACCCTGGGTGAAGACCAGCCTGGCGCCGGGCTCGAAAGTGGTGACCGATTATCTGCGCGAAGCCGGCTTGATGCCGTATCTGGAAAAGCTCAACTTCCATCTGGTGGGCTACGGCTGCACCACGTGCATCGGCAATAGCGGCCCCCTGCCTGAGCCGGTGGCAGAAGCCGTGGATCGCGAAAAAATGGTTGTGGCAGCGGTGTTGAGCGGCAATCGCAATTTCGAAGGACGCATCAACGCTCAGGTGAAAGCGAATTACCTCGCGTCGCCCCCGCTGGTGGTGGCCTACGCGCTGGCCGGCAGCGTCGATACCGATCTCGACAAAGAGCCGCTGGGAAATGATCGCTCGGGCGCGCCGGTTTTCCTGCGCGATATTTGGCCCACAACCGAAGAAATTCAAGCGACCATTCGCCGCTCGTGTCACGCCGAGATGTTCCGCCAGGAATACGAGAAAGCCTTCGAAGGCGACGCGACCTGGAGTACGCTGCCCACGCCTACCGGCAACACCTACCAGTGGGACGCCGGTTCAACCTACATCAAGAAGCCGCCTTACTTTGAGAAAATGGCGGACCCTGGCGCGATTATTGCGGACCTGAAAAATCTGCGCGTGCTCGCGCTGCTGGGCGATTCGGTCACCACCGATCACATCTCCCCGGCCGGTTCCATTCCCAAAGACAGCCCCGCCGGCAAGTACCTCATCGCGCAGGGCGTCAAGCCGGGAGATTTCAATTCCTACGGCGCCCGCCGCGGCAATCACGAAGTCATGGTGCGTGGCACCCTCGCCAACATCCGGTTGAGAAATCAGATGGCGCCAGGCACGGAAGGCGGCTGGACGGTTCATCTCCCGGATGGCGAGCAGATGACGATTTACGATGCGTCGGTCCGCTATCAGAATGATGGCGTGGGGTTGTTGATCATCGCCGGAAAAGAGTACGGGTCGGGATCGTCGCGCGATTGGGCGGCGACGGGCGCGCTCCTGTTGGGCGTCAAAGCCGTGCTGGCGGAGAGCTTCGAGCGGATTCATCGCAGCAATCTGGTAGGCATGGGCGTGCTGCCGCTCCAGTTTCTGCCGGGAGAGACGCCGCACAGCCTTGGGCTGACAGGCATGGAAGTTTTTCAGGTGGAGGGCGTGGCTGCGGCGCTCGCGGGGTCGCCGCGGGTGAAGATCAGGGCGGATGGCAACGTCTTCGAAGCCATTGCGCGGGTAGATACGCCGCAGGAAGCCGAGTACTTCCGTCACGGCGGAATATTGCCGTATGTGCTGCGGGAACTGGCGGCGCAAAAGTGACGCGAGTTGCCGTGGACGGCGCGAACGCTTAAAATCGGTGAGGATATGTCGGATCGCGCGTTCGCATTCATTTTCAGTGTTCTGGTAATCGTGGCGTGCCTGGGAGCGTGCGGCTGGCTGCTGGTCAGCGGTCAAGCGGCGACAGTGGACGGGCTGTTTCTGATGCTGTATTGCGGCTTGGTCGCATTGGCGTTCGCGCTCTATGTGATGTTCCTGATTCATCGCGCGCTGGAATCGCTGGCTCCGGCGCCGCCGGCCAAACCCGCAAAAGCCAGCCCGGCGGCCCAGAAACCAGTTCTGGCGAGCGCGGAGCCTTCTGAATAATTCGACGGGCTGCCCGGTCCGGTTTTGACATCAGTGTAAGGGTCTGGTATAAGGTCTAGCTGACTTTAGGGTTGGCGCCATGCCTCCGAAAAAGAAAATCGCCATGACGAAGAGTAGTGGCAAATCAACGCGCGAGCCCGCCCCGGTGAAAGATATTCAGGAAGGGCGCGCCAAGCGCCGCGGGGCTGAAGCTGTGCGGGAAACGCCGGAATCGGCCGCCGCCGCAGCCGTGCGCGCGCAGGCGCAAGCCCAATTGAAGGCCTTTGAACAAGGCATTAAATTACTCCACGCTGGGAAATACAAGGACGCCAAGCCGCTGTTTGCCCAGGCCGCCGGCGGGCCGAACCGGGAAATGGCGCATAACGCGGATCTGCATGTCAAAATGTGCGATCGTCGTCTCGAAAAGCCGGCGTTGGAGTTTAAGGGCGTCGAAGATCGCTATGACTACGCGATTGCCATGATCAATGTCCGCAACCTGCCGGCCGCCGTGGAACAGTTGCAGGCCGCACTGCGGCTCGACCCGCGCGCCGATCACGTGCATTACGGTCTGGCACTATGCCGCGGGCTGAGTGGAGATCTGCCCGGCGCCTATGAGAACCTGAAACGTGCCATTGAGCTCAACCCGCGCAACCGCCTTGCCGCCCGCCAGGACGCGGATTTCAGCGGGATTTCGAATCAGTCTCCGCTGCGCGAACTTTTGTTTCCCGAAAAACCCTAGGCATCCGCGCTTCTCAGCCTCATAAAGCCCATGCGCAATCTGTCCAAAGATCCGTTGCGTATTGTGGCTATCGGCGGCGGAACCGGTTTGTCGGTGCTGCTGAAGGGACTGAAACGGTACGCCGGCCAGCTGGATCATCCGCGCGTGGATATCACCGCCGTGGTCACCGTGACCGATGACGGCGGCAGTTCCGGCCGGTTGCGCCGCGAGTTCGACGTCCTTCCCCCCGGCGATATCCGCAACTGCATGGTGGCGCTTTCAGAGGACGAGGGATTGCTGTCCCGCCTGTTCCAATACCGCTTCGAGAGCGGCCGCGGACTCAAAGGCCACAGTTTTGGCAATCTCTTTCTGACTGCGCTAACGCGCATCACCGGTGATTTCCCCGCTGCCGTGAAAGAATCCGCCGAAGTGCTGGCCATCCAGGGCCGTATTTATCCCGCCACCACGCGCAACGTCGTGCTGGAGGCGACGCTTGAAGGCGGAAGGCGCGTACAGGGCGAAACCCGCATCAGCCGCAGCCGGCGCCGGATCGTCAGCGTTCGCCTGCAGCCGCGCAAGTGCCGGCCGCTTCCGGAGACTCTGGCCGCGATTGCCGCGGCCGATCTGATCACGCTCGGCCCGGGCTCGCTTTTTACCAGCGTAGTGCCGAATCTGCTGGTATCCGGAATTTCCGAAGCCATTCGCAAATCACCGGCCATCAAAGCCTATTTCGTCAACCTGATGTGGCAGCCGGGGGAAACCACCGCCTTCGCCGCATCCGATCATCTGCGCGTGGTGCATCAGCACGCTCGCGGTTCGTTGCTTGATTACGCCATTCTCAACACCAAGCCCATCAAGAGCGCCCTCATCGCCAGGTATGCGAGCCAGCAGGCAGCGCCAGTCGAAAACGACACCGCCCGTATTGCGGCCATGGGCGTGAATGTGATTTGCGGCGATCTGCTGCAGCAAGCCGTCAAAGTCCGCCATAACCCGGACGCAATTGCAGCCGTCGCCGTGAAACTGGCGCTCGACGGCCGCAGGCGCCGCAAGTCGCCGCGAAGCTGAGCGGCATTCCATAATAGGGCATGGACAGTCGCGCCACCGTTGTGATTCTCGCCGCCGGATTGGGCACCCGCATGAAATCGCGCCAGGCCAAAGTGCTGCATCAGGCCGGAGGGCGAAGGCTGATTGAGCACACGGTGGACACCGCACTGCAGATCGCCGCGCCCGAGCGGGTCTTCGTGGTGGTCGGCCATCAGGCGGATAAGGTCCGCGAAGCGGTGGGCGCGCGTGGCGTTGGATTCATCGAGCAAGGCGAGCAGAAAGGCACCGGTCACGCCGTAACGTCGGGCCGCGCTGCGCTTGCGCACCTGGGCGGGCTGCTCGTCATTTACTACGGCGATTGCCCGCTGATCCCGGCCGAAGTTCTGCATGCCCTGGTCAAGCAGCAGAGCGAATCGACGGATGCAGGCACCCTCGTCAGCGCCATGCTGGACGACCCCACCGGCTACGGCCGCGTGATTCGCGACGCCAAGGGCAGTGTGCAGGCGGTGGTCGAGCAGCGCGCCGGCACGCCCGAACAACTGGCCATCCGCGAAGGCAACGTAGGCATCTATTGTTTTCGCGCCGACGCTTTCTGGAAACACGCCGGAGAACTCCAGCCCAACAATCCCGCGCATGAATATTATTTGACCGACATGGTCGAAGTGCTGGTACGCGCCGGCCATTCGATTGGCGCTCTGCGCGCGCAGCATCCCGCTGATCTGCTGGGCATCAACAATCGCGTAGAGCTGGCCGCGGCGGATCGCGCCTTCCGGGATCGCAAGGTCCGTGAGCTGATGCTGGACGGCGTCACCATTCAAAAGCCGGATACCGTCAGTGTGGACGCTCAGGCGCGCATCGGGATCGACAGCGTCATCGAGCCGTTCGCGCAGATTCTGGGCGCAACCGTGATCGGGGAAAACTGCCGCATCGGCGCAAGCTCGATTGTGCGCAATTCCACTCTGGCTGACGACGTGGAAGTGGGCGCGTTCACCATCGTCGACGCATCGCGCCTGGATTCCGGCGCGCGCGTCGGCCCGTACGCGCGCCTGCGCATGGATGCCCATGTGGAGGCGGGCGCCCATGTCGGAAATTTTGTGGAGTTAAAGAAGACCCGCCTGGGCCCCGGCGCCAAGGCCATGCATCTGGCGTATTTAGGGGATGCGGCCATCGGCGCGGGCGTCAACATTGGCGCCGGCACCATCACTTGCAACTACGATGGCATTGCCAAACATCCCACCCGCATCGGCAAAGGGGCTTTTGTCGGAAGTAACTCCACGCTGGTCGCGCCGGTAGAAATCGGCGAAGGGGCGTATCTGGGAGCAGGATCGGTGATTACCGACGGCGTGCCCGCCGATTCGCTCGCGCTCGGCCGCGCGCGCCAGGTCAACAAAGAGGGGTGGGCGCGCAAGAGGCGCGAGAAGACGCACAAAGAGCCGCTCCACAATCGTTGACCGATCGAGCTTTAGAAAATGGACGTGCCGCTGCGCGTTTTACGCGCCCGCTCCAGCCGCGGCAGCTTTACGGCTGAGGAAGCATTCCCGGCAAAATACCGGTCTTCCCTGAGTGGGTTTGAAGGGCACCGTGGTTTCCCGGCCGCACTGCGAACAGGTGGTCATGGTTTCGGTGCGCGGCGCACCGGCGGGCGCGCCTCCCTGGCGCTTGGCCTTACATGCCTTGCAGCGCTTGGGCTCATTTTTGAAATTTCTGTCGCGGAAGAAGTGCTGCTCCCCCGCGGTGAATACGAATTCCGCCCCACAGTCTGAACATTTGAGGATACGGTCCACGATCTCTGGCATCACCCTGGCTCCTGCCGGTCCCGATTCCACATTTCCCCGCTACCAGGAACGGCGGAACGGGGCTTGTAAGCCCCGCCCTGTGCTACTCCACTTCCCGACGATTCTTTTTCCGGTTTCTCTTACGAGCCAGCGCTTGCTTGGCCCGCTTCTTTTCCCCCGGCTTTAAATAGAAGGAGTGTCTCTTTACTTCTTTTATGATGTCTTCCTGTTGGACCTTCCTCTTAAAGCGGCGTAACGCGTTCTCCAGCGTTTCGCCTTCCTGCAGCTTAACTTCAGCCAAAAAAACTACACCCCCAATCCAAATGCAACTTTCCCGCACAAGGCGGTCAAGGTACTGATATCATAGGTGGTGCAACGATAAAGTCAAGCCTAATCTTTAAGAACCCCGCTCTGTTGCCGCGGGCAATGTTATTTAATCGATTGATTAAAAAGGATTTGTTCATCAACTAAATGGTAGGGGTATTGGCCATTTTATTGGCTGGAGGCGCGGGGGAACGGCTCTATCCCCTGACTCGCGATATGGCCAAACCGGCCGTGCCATTCGGCGGCGCCTACCGCATTATCGACTTCACCCTTTCCAATTGCATCAACTCCGGCATCCGCCGCATCTTCGTTCTTGCGCAATACAAATCGCTCGAGCTGAGCCGCCATTTGCGCGATGGATGGAACATCCTTTCGCCTGAGCTGGGCGAGTACATTGAGATGATTCCGCCCATGCAGCGGATCAGCGAAGATTGGTATCAAGGCACCGCCGACGCCGTGTTTCAGAATACCCAAAGCCTCCTGGCGGAATCTCCGGACCAAATCTTGATGCTTTCGGCCGACCACATCTACAAGATGAATTATCGCGAGATGCTGGATTGGCATCGCGAGCAGAAAGCCGATATCACGGTGGCCACCATCCAGTTGCCGCCCGAGGATGCCGTCCGTTTCGGTGTCGCCCAGATTTCCAATGACTACCGCATCGTGGGGTTCGAGGAAAAGCCACAGCACGGCCGCCCCGCGCCCTCCGCTTTCAATCCGGACATGATCAGTGCCTCCATGGGCGTGTACGTTTTTAACCCCGACGTGCTGTTAAGCCTGCTGCGCCAGGATGCTGCCAATCCCGAATCAAGCCACGATTTCGGCAGAGACATTATCCCCGAAAGCCTCAAGCGCCATCGCGTGGTGGCTTACGATTTCCTGGACATGAACGCCAAGGCAGCACGCTATTGGCGCGACGTCGGCACGCTCGATGCCTACTACAAAGCCAATCTGGACCTGGTGGACGTTTCTCCGCACTTCAATCTCTACGACCGCAAATGGCCCATTCGCACCTACGCTCTACAGCAGCCGCCGGCCAAATTTGTTTTTGCGCAAGAGGGCCGGCGCATGGGCGTGGCCGTCGATTCCATCGTCTCGGCAGGCTGCATTATCTCCGGCGGCCGCGTGATGCGTAGCGTGCTTTCCCCGGGCGTGCGCGTGAACAGTTACTGCGAGGTGGAATATTCCATTCTCATGCCCAATGTCGAGATCGGCCGCTATAGCCGCGTCCAGCGAGCGATTATCGACACCGGCGTGAAAGTGCCGGAGTCGAGCGTGATTGGATTCGACCCCGCTGAAGACCGGCGCAACGGGCATTACGTCACCGAATCCGGCATCGTGGTGGTAAGCGGCGCATCAAGCCACGGCCACCAATCGCAAGGAGCGCATTCTTGACTGCAATCGCAAGAGTTACCGGGATCGAAATTCTGGATTCCCGCGGCAACCCGACCGTGGAAGCCGAGGTCTTTCTCGCCGACGGCAGCCGTGGCCAAGCCGCCGTGCCTTCCGGCGCCTCGACCGGCGAGCACGAAGCGGTTGAGTTGCGTGATGGCGATAAGGTGCGCTATCTCGGCAAAGGAGTGCGCAACGCCGTCGGGCACATCCGCAAGGAGATCGCCGCAGCGCTGCACGGACACGAAGCCTCGCAGCAGGCCGCCATCGACCGTATCATGATCGATCTCGATGGCACGCCGAATAAGAGCCGTCTGGGAGCCAACGCGATCCTGGCGGTCTCGCTGGCCACCGCGCGCGCGGCGGCGGCATCCGGCCGCACGCCGCTCTACCGGTATCTGGGAGGCGCCGGCGCGCGCCTGCTGCCCGTACCGATGATGAACATTTTGAACGGCGGTGCGCACGCCGACAATTCGGTCGACCTGCAGGAGTTCATGATTGTTCCCTTCGGCGCCGCGCGTTTCTCGGAGGCCTTGCGCATGGGCGTCGAAGTATTTCACACCTTGAAGAAAGTTCTGCACAAGAAAAACTATTCGACAGCCGTCGGCGACGAAGGCGGATTCGCGCCCAATCTGAAATCCAACGAAGAGGCCATCGAGCTGGTTCTCGAAGCCATCTCCCAAGCCGGCTACAAGCCGGGCGAGCAAATCGGCATCGCGCTCGATCCTGCGTCCAGCGAGTTTTATTCCAACGGCCGCTACGTGTTCAAGAAGTCCGACAAGAGTGAACGCTCCTCCGAGCAGATGGTTGAGTTCTGGGTGAACTGGGCCAAAAATTATCCGGCCATCCTCTCCATCGAGGACGGCATGGCGGAAGACGATTGGGCGGGCTGGAAAATGCTAACGCAAGCTCTCGGCGCCAGAGTCCAGCTGGTCGGCGACGACTTGTTCGTCACCAATACGGCGCGGCTTAAGCGCGGTATCGACGAAGGTATTGCGAATTCGATTCTCATCAAAGTGAACCAGATCGGCACGCTCACCGAAACGCTCGAAGCCATGGCGATGGCTGCCCGCGCCGGCTACACGTCGGTGGTCTCGCACCGTTCCGGTGAAACCGAGGATCCATTTATCGCCGATCTCGCCGTTGCCACCAGCGCGGGTCAAATCAAAACCGGCTCCGCCAGCCGCTCGGATCGCATCGCGAAATACAACCAGCTCCTGCGCATCGAAGAACAACTCGGAGACGCCGCCCAATTCGCCGGCCGGGGAGCGTTCCGCCGCTAATGGCGCGACCCAAACCTCTGCTGCTCACCATCCTCGACGGGTGGGGTTATTCGCCGGTGTTTCAAGGCAACGCCATCGCCGCCGCGCTCAAACCCAATTACGACGAGTTGCTGCGAGAGTTTCCCAACACCCTCATCCATACATCCGGACCTTTCGTCGGATTGCCGGACGGACAGATGGGCAATAGCGAGGTGGGTCATCTCAACATCGGCGCCGGCCGCATCATTCTGATGGACGTCACGCGCATCGATCAGATGATTGCCGGCGGCGAGTTCTTCCGCAACGCGGCGCTTGTCGACGCGATGCATCACGCGCGCGGACGCCATCTGCATTTGCTCGGCCTGTGCAGCTCGGGAGGCGTGCACTCGCTGCTCACGCATCTCTACGCTCTGCTCAAAATGGCGCGGCAGGAAGGCGTCAATCAGGTTTTTATACACGCTTTTCTGGACGGACGCGACACACCGCCGCAAAGCGGCGCTGGCTACCTGCGCGAGATCGAGCAGCAGCTACGCACCATCGGCGTGGGTAAGATCGCCTCCGTCACCGGCCGCTACTTCGCCATGGATCGCGACAAGCGCTGGGAGCGCATCGAGCGCGCGTTCGGCGCCATGGTGCTGGGCAACGGCGAAAAAGCTGCCGATCCTGTTGCCGCAGTAAAGCGCTCTTACGAAAAAGGCATCACCGATGAGTTTGTCGAACCCATTACCGTCGTTGATGAGCGCGGCGACGCAGTAGGCCCCATCCGCGATGAGGATTCCGTAATTTTTTTCAATTTCCGCGCCGATCGCGCCCGTGAAACCACCCTCGCTCTCACCGATGCAACTCTGGAGCGGCCATCGCGATCGCTCGCCCCGAAAAATCTCCACTACGTCACCATGACGCAGTACGACAAAACATCCAAGCTGCCGTATGTTTTGCCGGCCGAGCATCCCAATAACATTCTGGCCAACGTCTTCGCTCAAATGAATTGGAAAAACCTGCGCGTGGCCGAGACCGAAAAATACGCTCACGTAACCTACTTTTTCAACGGCGGCAAAGAGAAGCCTTACCCCGGCGAAGAGCGCGAGATGGTGCCGTCTCCCAAAGTAGCCACCTACGACCTGATGCCGGAAATGAACGCCGCCGGCATCACGGAAGTCGTTGTAAAGGCCATCGAGAAGCGCGATTTTGACGTCATCGTGATGAATTACGCCAACGCCGATATGGTGGGCCACTCCGGCAAAATGGCTCCGACCGTGAGTGCGGTGGAAGCCGTCGACGCCGGCCTTGGGGAAATTTACAAAGCCCTGCGCGCGCGCAACGGCGCATGGATCATCACCGCCGATCACGGCAACGCCGAAACCATGATCGATCCGGTTACCAAGGCTCCGCACACGTACCACACCACCAACCCGGTGCCACTCATTCTAGTGGACGAAGCCCGCCGCGCGTTGCGTGCCGGCGGCGCGCTGCGCGATATTGCACCGACGCTGCTGGGAGTTCTCGGCGTCGAGCAACCCAAGGAAATGACCGGCCGCGATCTGCGCGTGCGCTAGTCTTCATGCACCCGCAAATATCCGACCGAAAACCTATGTAACAGAGCCGTGACCAAAGGGAGCGGTTGTACCTCTAAGCCAGCGCCGCCTTCACAAACTCGTAGCTGTTCCGCACTTCCTCAACCGGCGTGCCAGCGCCATCGTATTCGTACTCGATCATCGCCGGAATCGGGTAACGCTTCGCCTTGAGCAATTGCAAGACATCTTTGATCGGCGTGTCACCCTTGCCGAAAGGCACGTTGGGGCCGTCGTTCTTCTTTCGATCCTTGATATGGATGTTGGTAATCCAATCGTGGTGTTCGCGAATGTACGCCACCGGGTCGAATCCCGAAGCCACAAAATGGCCGATGTCCAGGTTGACGCGATATTGATTGGACATCGCGACCGCCTGCGCGAAGCTGTCTGGCGTAGCGAATTGATTCGGATCGGCGAGATTCGAATGTCCGTGCATCGCAACCAAGACTTGATGCTTGGCGACCAGCGGGACAATGCGCCGCGCCAGCGTTAGCGTGGCGGATGTCGTCATCACCTTGGCGCCGAGCGCTTTAGTCATCTCCAGGCCCCGCTCCACTTCAGCATCGGTGCAGTCGTCTTTCAGGATGTAGTAAAAAGCAAAGATCTCAATGCCCGCGGCCGCGAATTTCTTGCGAACACCCACGAAGTAGTCCATTGAAGTGTTAATCCGCCACTGACGGACCTCTTCGCGATTCGCAAGCTGCGCGGGCGACGGCTTTCCCGTCGGCGGCCTCCCAAAGAGCGAAGCTTCTGACACCTTTCCTTCGGCGGTCACCGCCCAGGGCGCATTGGCGGAAAGCGCCGAGGGCTGCAATTCCGGCTCGAAGATTTCGCACTCGGCCAGGCCCACCTGCGTCATGGCCATGATGATGCCGTCCACCGGATTGCCTTGCTGCCGCAGCACGTTGCGAAAGCTGTAAGTCTGCACTCCGATGCGCACGCCGCTCACGGTTGAATTGATTTTTCCGGCCGCCAGCCGGTAAGGCAAACCGGCCAGAGCGAGCTTTCCAAAATCCCTTCGTGAATACATGAACCCCATCATAGGACAATGGAATCATAACCTGAGGGGTGCTTGTTTTCATGGCCATTCTTTATCGATACCTGCGGCATTTTTGGAAACTGGTGGCAGCGGCGCTGGCGCTGGCGGCGATCAATCAGGTCTTCTCGCTGATGGACCCGCTTATCTTCCGCCACATCATCGATTCCTACGCCACTCGTCATCGCGAATATACCAGCGCTCAGTTCTTGCGCGGCGTCAGCGTGCTGCTCGCAGCCGCGGTGGGCGTGGCTCTGGTATCGCGCATCGCCAAGAACTTTCAGGATTATTTCGTAAACCTGATTACCCAGCAGGTGGGCGCGCGCATCTACGCCGACGGCATCCGCCATTCGCTCGAACTGCCATACACCTTGTTCGAGGATCAGCGCAGCGGTGAGACGCTGGGCAAACTGCAGAAAGTCCGCCCTGCTGGGCGGTTTGAGCTCTGTACTGAGCCGGAAAATCAAGGAAGTGCAGAAGGTGATCGTCCGCGAGACGACGGCGCTGGCGGGGGCCACTACGGAATCTCTGCGCAATATCGAGCTGGTGAAAAGCCTGGGACTCGCCCAGCAGGAGATCGCGCGCCTCAACTCCACCACGGCGAAAATCCTCAAACTTGAACTGAAAAAAGTCCGTTACCTGCGCAGTCTGAGCTTTGTGCAGGGCTCCTGCGTGAACCTGCTGCGGACGTCGATTCTGTTTCTGATGCTGTACCTGATTTTCACGCAGCGAATCACAGTCGGCCAATTCTTTTCGCTGTTCATCTATTCGTTCTTCATCTTTGGTCCGCTGCAGGAACTCGGCAACGTGATCAATATTTATCGCGAAACCGAAGTCTCGCTCGGAAATTTCGAGGCCATTCTCAACCTGCCGCCGGAGCCGCGTCGGCTCCACCCGGTGGCCGTAGATTTCCTGGAGACGCTGCGCTTCGACAACGTGTCGTTTCAGCACCAGTCCGCTTCCACGCCGGCTCTGCGCGGAATTTCGTTTCACGTGAACCGCGGCGAGACCATTGCGTTTGTGGGGCCGTCAGGCGCGGGTAAAACCACGCTGGTGAAATTGCTGGTGGGATTGTACCGGCCCAAGTCAGGCCACATTTATTACAACGGCACGGCAGAAGACGAAGCGGCCATGGAAGGGTTGCGCGAGCGTATCGGTTTCGTAACCCAGGATGCCCAGCTCTTCTCGGGATCGATTCGCGAGAATTTGCGCTTCGTGCGCCCCGATGCAACCGACGAAGAATGCCTGCAAGTGTTGCGCCAGGCATCGGTCGAAAGCTTGCTTGCGCGCGCCGACAATGGGCTCGACACCGTGATTGGCGAAGGCGGCGTCAAGATTTCAGGCGGAGAAAAACAACGGCTATCGATCGCGCGCGCCCTGCTGCGCAAGCCACAATTGCTGGTGTTCGACGAGGCCACATCGTCTCTCGATTCGCTCACCGAAGAAGAAATCAGCCAGACCATTCGCGAGGTGGCCGAAAGCCGCGACGCCATCACTTGCCTGATCGCGCACCGCCTATCGACCGTTCTGCACGCCGATCGCATCTATGTACTGGAGCGTGGCCGCATTGTCGAATTTGGCCGCCACGCCGAATTGCTCGACAACAAGGGCCTCTACTACGCGATGTGGCGCCAGCAAGTGGGCGAAGGCAGCGAACGAGTCGCGCTGCCGGTGTCGTTAACGCGCGGCTGCCGGAACCAGCGTGGCCGCCGGACGCTTGCCCAACAGAAAATCCCGCGCCGATTCCGCCGCTTTAACTTGCAGCATATCGACTGCCCGCTCCGACACCGACGCCGCATGGCTAGTGAGCAGCACGTTGGGCAGACTGCGCAGCGGACTATCGGCGGGCAGCGGCTCTTGCTCGAAAACGTCCAGTCCGGCGCCGGCGATGCGGCCCGATTTCAGCGCGTCAATCAAATCGGATTCCAAAATCACCGGCCCGCGCGACGTGTTGACGATGATCAAGCCCGGCCTCATGCGCGCAATCGAGTCGCGGTTGATCAAATGGGTGGTGGAGGGAAGCAGCGGACAATGCAGTGAGATGACATCGGCCTGCTCGATAAGGGCACTCTGGCTCACTGATTCGACGGCATGCTCCTGGAACACGTCTTCGCGCACAAATGGGTCGGCCGCGATGATCCGGCGGAATCCGAAGACCGACGCTTTTCTGGCCACGCGGCGCGCAATCGCGCCGAAGCCGATCAGGCCGAGCGTAAGGTCGATAATCGCCGGAACGGGCAGAAGCGGCCCCACTCCCCACTCGCCATGCGCGATGCGGTGATGGTCGTGAGAAATCCGTTTCGCCAGCGCCATCATCATCGTCACGGCGTGGTTGGAAACTTCCTCCAGGCAATAATCGGGAACGTTGACCACCGTGACGCCGAGGTCGGCGGCCGCGTCCAGATCGATGTTGTTCACGCCGACGCCGTAGCGAACCATGCAACGCGCGCGCGGCAGCGCCTGCATCACGCGCCGTGTGATCGGCGCCCACTGCACCAGCAGCGCATCGGCGTCGCCGCAGCGCTCGATGACCTCGTCTTCGGTCCGGCAAATCGGCTGCATCTCTTCCAAAATGAAACCGGCGGGTTTCAGCACGTTGCGCTGTAAGTCAATGGAGGGGAAACCATGATCGGTAATCACAACTTTTTTCATAAGGGTGTCGGCATTCTCAATCCGCAATCATAGCTGCTTTTGAGAGAATGTTCGGGAACGTCCTAGAGGAGGATTGTGAAACTCAGAGGGTCCATTCCAGTAATGATGACGCCGTTTCGCGACGACGAAACCATCGATGAAGCGGATTTGCGCAAGCAAGTTGATTTCGCCATCGCTCGCGGCGCGGCTGCCGTTTGCGCTCCCGGCCTCGGCAGCGAAGCCTATAAGCTTTCCGACCCCGAGCGTTACTGGATGGCGGAAACCGTGCTCGACCAAACCCGGAAGCGCAAGCCGACCATCATCAGCACGGGCTCGGGATCGATTTTCAACACCATCGAATTTTCGCGTCACGCCGAAAGGCTGGGTGCGGATTGCCTGATGGTGATACCGCCGCGCACGGCGCCGCTCAGCATCAAGGAGTTGACGCTCTTCTATGAACGCGTGGCTGGCTCGGTCGGCATTCCAATTATGATTCAGGATCTTGACCTCACCGGCTCCGGCATTCCGGCCAGCGTATACATCGACCTCGCGCAGCGCGTGAAAAATCTGCATTTCGCCAAACTGGAAAATCCACTGCCCGGAGCCAAGTGCGCCGAAATCATTCGCGGCACCGCTGGCCAGGTGCAAGTGATCTTCGGGCTGTGGGGCATTTACATGGCCGATGGCATGCCACGTGGCGCCGGCGCCATCATGGCCGGTCCCGGAATCACGGAGGTGTACGGGCGCATCATCAGTCTGTTTGACGAAGGCAAAGTCGAGGAGTCGCGCGCGCTGCTGTATCGCACTCTGCCGTACATGGCGTTTTGCCTGCAGCATCTCGAGGCCGGAATCGTGCTCGATAAACGAATGCTGAAGCGCCGCGGAGTAATCCAGTACGATCGCCTGCGCGAGCCTTATTTGCACCTGGAGCAAACCAACGCCGAAGAGATGGATGGCTTGATCGATCTCGTCCTGCCGCTCTGCGACCCCGTAAAATAACAGTAGTGATGAGCGCTCACGAATTCGATCGTCTGGTGGAGCGAGCCTGCGCGCGGATTCCAATGCGCTTCCGCCGCAAGCTGTCCAATATCGCCGTGATCGTGGAACAGGAACCGTCGACGCGAGAGCTGCGGGCGGCACGCGTAAGTCCGGGCGCGACTCTGCTGGGGCTCTACCGCGGCCGCCCGCTTACTGCGCGCAGTGTTTCCGACGGCTTCGTCATGCCCGACCAGATTCTCATCTTCCAGGGTCCGCACGAACGGCTGGCGCGCAGTCCGGAGCATCTGGAAAAAATGGTTGCCGAGACGGTGTGGCACGAAGTGGCGCACTACTTTGGCATGGATGAAGCACGAGTGCGCCGCGCCGAGCGCCGCCGGCGGACGTAAGCCACAACTCAGTTCAACGCGACCAGGGCGGAACCACGTGATTGACACGTGCATACGCGATCGCCTGGCCAAGATGCTCACTCAAGTGACCGCCCATGGAAATCAAAATGCCGCGCAGGGTTGTCTTGCGGTCAAAGAATTGCACCGGTTTGTCAAAATCTGCGTCCGGCATTTTCAGGATGAACTCGCGTGCCTGGTCGAAAGATTGCTTCATTGCGGCAACAATCCTGGCCTTCTCCTTGACCGCGCCCTCGACCGCAAACAGCTCCGGCAATTCGAAGCCGCGCTTCATATAAGCGGCAGCCAGCTCCTGCGCCGGTCCCGCCGGCGGCTTCAGCCCGGCATATGAGAGAAACAGAAAATTGCTTCCCGCCATGTGCATGCACACTTCGCCATACGACCGTACGCCTTCCATGGGCCGCCATGCGAATTTATCCTGCGGCATGGCTTCGGCGAGTGCGAGCGCCCGCTTTGCAGCTCCGTCGAAGACGGTCAGGATTTCCTGGCGAACCGATGTTGACTGGCCAAGCAGCGGCGCCATCACGAACAAAACAACTGCGAAAATACGCGGCATATTCTACGGCTCCGGCAGAACGGCCGGCAGCGATGACGCTCGCGCCACCTTGCCCTCACGCGCTTCCACAATCGAGATATGGTTGGCCTCTAGCGTCGTGCCCAGCGTGCGGTCGAGCGTGATGCGCGCGCTGCCGTACGCCGTCAGCGCTGCTATCACGGCCGACTCCGCCGCTGTCAAATCCCGCTGCTGTTGAATCACGTTGTACGGAGTGGATGCTCCCAGCGTGAACTTCTTTTGCTCGGCCTCCGCCAGTTGTTGCGCCAGCGTTCGATTTTGCACCGCCGCCTCATAGCGCACTCTGGCCTGCTGCAGCGCAATCACGGAATTCAAAACGTCCACGCCCACCTGGTTGAGACTCTTCTGGTTGCTGAGCTGCGTTTGGCGAAGCTGCAGCAAGTCGATTCCGTTGTCTGCCTGCGCCTGCCGGTTGCCGATTTGCGCCAGATAGAATGCGCCAATGCGTTCGGTCGGAAAATTGCGCCGGAAAATCTGCCCCAGCGCCGTGCCCGTTCCGCCGTCGAAGTAAGGGTCCGGAGTCACGATACCTCCCCCGGACACCACCTGCCGCGGAGTTCCCGCCAGACCCCGTTGACTCTGGGCTCCGAACACTTGCAGCGAGGGCAGCACGCCGTTCTTGGTTCCCAGCAGCGAAATTTCAGCGGTGCTCAGATTCGCTTTTTCCGCGGCCAGGTCGGTTCGGTTGGCGATGGCTTTCTGAATCAGATCGGGCAGGGCAGGGATATCGTCCTTGTCCGGAATCACAATCCGGTCCACTGGCACGATTTGCACTTTCGCCAGCAGCGGGTCCGCGACGCCGGTCCGGCTCAGCAGATTTTTCAGGCTGATTTCCTGCTGCTGCAAGGTGGTTTGCGCAATCACCAGGTTCTGCTGGCTGGTGGCGAGCTGAGATTCCGATGTCGTCAAATCCGCTTCCGCCAGCGAGCCCAGCTCCACCCGCCTCTTGTTGTCGGTGAAAAACGCCTGCGCAACGTCCAGAGCGATTTGCTTGGCCTTGACGTCTTCAAAATCGTCTACCAGAGCGTAGTACGCATTCAGAACCGCCACCACCGTCGCGGTCACCTGCGTTTGGAAATTGAGATCCGACGTCTTCAGATTGATTTTGGCCACAGTAATGTTGCGGGCGTTCATGGCGATGCCAAAGCCGCGCAGCAGATTGTGCTGGAACGCCACCGAAAGGTTAGGCGCCACCGAGGGGTTCAAAAGGTTGGTTGGCGAATTCTCGCTCAAATAGCGCCCGCTATAGGTGACCGAAACGCCGCCGCCAGTCAGGAAGCCTTGCTGGTAGGACGCAGTGGAAGCGCGCGAATTGGAGACCAGCGCGGAAGTGAGACTCTGCACCGTATTCGGTTGCGGAGTTGTCGCGTGGCTGAACGTAGTGGTTTCCTGAATCGCCGGATCCAGATTCTGCGTAACCGGTCCAACCTGGGAGATGGTTGCGTTGCCGCCACCCGCAGTGATCCTGCCGCCTCCGCCGCTGACGCCGGCCGCGGCCTGGCTTCCCAGCACGCCTTGCCCGCTTGCCACCGATCCCGCCTGCGATGCGCCGCTGGGCACGCCAGGCAAGGCTCCGCCCGCTTCGGCGCGCGTTACCCGCCACATCGACGCGAACGGGCCATAACGCGCCACTTCGAGATCGATATTGTTTTCGAGCGCGATCGCAATCGCGTCCTGCGCGGTCAAATAGAGACGGCCCGCGCGCACCAGATCGCCCAGCCGGCCGGAATTCGCCAAACGGATGGCCGGCACGTGCGCCGTTGAATAAGGCCGCCACAATACCGGCACTGAAGGCCGGACTGGTTCGATGGAAAGCTGCTGCGCCCACACCGATGAAGCCAGGCACGCAAAGCACAATCCCAACGCAACAGCTTTACGGAAATGGATCATGGCCGCTCCTTTCCGGCCTTGACGCCCACTTGCCCCGCCAGCGCCTCATCCAACGAAATATTATTCACATCCAGCGTCACTCCCAATGCCTGGTCAAGTGCCACCCGTGCATGAGTGAAATTGGCCATGGCTTGCACTTCCGCGCTCTCCGTATTCGCCAAGTCGCGTTGGTCCTGCACCACTTGATACGCGGTGATCGCGCCCAGCTCATACTTGCGGCGGTCTGCATCAATCGTCTGTTTCTGCAAAGTCCGCGCCTTGGCGGCCGCCTCGTAACGAGCGCGCGCCTGCTGCAATCCGATCACCGCGTTGTGCACGTCCATGCGCACCTGATTGATGCTCTTTTGCAGGTTCAGTTCGTTTTGCCGGATTTCGATCAGGCTGGTGACGTAATCCGACTGCGCCGCGCGATTGCGCAGCGGAATGTTCAGCGAGATGCCCGCCGAATAGTTGGGATAATTTCGCCGGGCAATTTGCGCCAGCAACTCGCCGTACCCGCCTGCCAGCCCGGATCCTCCCTGTGCGGCCCCCAGAGCCGTCAGCGCACCCGAGAGCCCGTTGTTGGTCAGCTCCGCAAAGGCCTGCAGCGTCGGCTTCAAAGAATTCTTGATGCCGACCAGGTTCAACTGATTGCTCTCGATGTTGGTGCGGCTCTGCGCAATTTCCACCCGCTTGGCCAGCGCTTCGGCCACCAGGTCTTCCACGGGCCGCGTGTCGTCTTTATCTGGAATCGTGATCTTGTCGAGCGGCATGACCCGCACGGCCATCAAAGTCGGGCTGGCCACGCCGTTGCGGCTCAAGGCGTTTTTCAAAACCGTTTCCTGCTGCAGCAGGTTGGTCTCGGAAATCAACAGATCCTGCTTCGCTGTATAAAGCTGCGCCTCGGCGCGCGTAATTTCGATTTCCGCCAGCGCGCCGTTGGCCACCTTTTTCTTGTTGTCCTCAAACAATTGCTGCGCCGTCTCCAATTCCTGTTTGCGCGCGCGCAGGTCTTCATGAAAGCTCACCAGGTCCCAATACAGGTTGAGTACCGCCGAGACCGTGGTGATCACCTGCTGCTTGAACTGCAGGTCGGTCACTTTCAGGTTGTTCTTCTGGACGCGAATGTTGCGGCCGTTCACCGCCGAGCCAAATCCCTGCAGTAGATTTTGCGTCACCAGCAAATCCAGGTTGCCCGATGTGAACGGATTCAGAGTGAAAAACTGGCTGTTGACCTTGGTGTATTGGCTGCCGTACGTCACCTGCGCGTTCAAGCCGAATTGCCAGTTTTGCGAATATTGCGCCTGATACGTGCGCGTGTCCTGCACCAGCGCCGTGGTTCCGGTCAGCACGGTGTTGCTTTGGGGAATTGTCGAGTGCGAAAAGTTGGCGAAGAAAATCACCGTGGGGTCGAGCGTAGGAATCGCCGGCCCAAGTTGCGTGACGATGCCGCCGCCCGAGCTCACCCCGCCTCCAGCCGCGCCGGCGTTGGCGCCGCTCCCGCTTACGCTCACTCCCTGCAAGCTGACGCTCTGCGGACCCGGCGCAACTCCCAGGCCCACGCTACGCAGCGCGCCGCCGCTCTGTGCGCGCCTCAGCACCTCGCGCGCCAGCAATGGCCCGTAGCGCTGCACTTCCACGTCAATATTGTTCTCGATGGCGAGCGCCACCGCGTCCTGAGCCGTCAAGTAAAGCCCGCCCGCCCGCACCAGCGATTCCAGGCGCGATGAATTGTTCAGGCTGATCGGCGGCACCGATCGGGCCTGATATGGACGCGTCAACCAGCCCCAGCCGCCCGTCGCCGGATCGATTCTCACGCCTGTTTCGGCGGTGGCGCAACCGGCCAGCAGCACCCACGCACACCAGTAGTATGAAAACCTCATTTGTCTAGTTTACGGGCGATTGCGCCTTATGGTTCAAGCAAAAACAAAAACCCGGTGGGCGCACTAGCGGCCCATTTGTCAGCCGTGCCCCCTCTGTACTAGAATGGTCGTTTACACCAAAGGCCCCCCACCTTGACAGGTGCGTCTGGGTTCCAGAAGAGGCTTCTCCAATGCATGCCATTATTGAGACCGGCGGAAAACAGTTCTGTGTCGAACCTGGCGACGTGCTGCGCATTCCCAAACTGGCCGGCGACGTCGGCTCCGATATTGAGTTTTCCCGCGTGCTAGCTGTGTTCCCGGACGACAGCCCGGTACTGGCCGGCGCCGAAGCCGGCAGCGCCAGAGTCCGCGCCACCATCACAGCGGCCGGACGCGGCGAGAAAATCATTGTGTTCAAGTTCAAGCGCAAAAAGCAGTACAAGCGCACCAAAGGGCATCGGCAGGACTACACGGAAGTCAAAGTCGGCGAGATTGTAGCTTAGGAATTTGTCATGGCTCATAAAAAAGGTTTAGGCAGTTCGAAAAACGGGCGCGATTCTAATGCGCAGCGCCTGGGCGTTAAAGTGTTCGGCGGCCAATTGGTCCCCGGCGGATCGATCATCATCCGCCAGCGCGGTACCCGTCTGAAGCCCGGCGAGAACGTCGGTTGGGGCAAGGACGACACCCTGTTCGCTAAAGTCACCGGCGTGGTCGAGTTCCGCGATCGCGGCCGCATGGGCAAGTTCGTCAGCATCAAAGTAGCCTAGCCCGCCCGCAATCTGAGACCCGCCCGGCTTCCCTGGGCGCGGCCTTTTAGTATTTTCGGCATATCTTGTGTTCATCGACGAAGTAAAAATCCGCCTCAAAGCCGGCGATGGCGGCAATGGCTGCATGGCCTTTCGCCGCGAGAAGTACGTCCCTAAGGGCGGACCCAGCGGCGGCGATGGCGGCCGTGGCGGCGATATCTACATGACCGCTACCGGCCATCAGAATACGCTGCTCCATTTCCGTTTCAATCCCGAGCACACCGCCCAGCGCGGCCGCCACGGCGAAGGCAGCAACTGCAAAGGCGCCGAAGGCCACTCCATCGAGCTCGAAGTGCCCGTTGGAACCATCGCCTACGACGACGAAACCGGCGAACTGATTCACGATTTCACCCACGCCGGCGAGCGCATCATGGTAGCCCGCGGCGGCCGCGGCGGCAAAGGCAACGCCCGCTTCGCCACGGCCACACACCAGGCGCCCACCGAACACACTCCCGGCTCTCCCGGCCAGCAGCGAACCCTGCGGCTCGAATTGAAATTGCTCGCCGACGTCGGCCTGGTGGGATTTCCCAATGCCGGCAAATCCACGCTGATCTCCCGCCTCTCCGCAGCCCGTCCGAAGATCGCCGACTATCCCTTCACCACTCTTGAGCCGCAACTGGGCGTAGTGCAGATGGACGATCTGCGCAGCTTCGTCATCGCCGACATCCCGGGCCTGATTGAAGGCGCCCATCTGGGGCACGGCCTGGGCATTCAGTTCCTGCGCCACATCGAACGCACACGCCTGCTGGCCCACCTGGTCGATGTGTCCGATGCCACCGGACGCGACCCAGTCCACGATTTCGAAACCGTGATGGCGGAACTGGCCAGCTTCAGCGAAGACCTGGCCCACAAGCCGATGATCGTAGTCGCCACAAAAATGGACGCTGCCCAGGACCCGGCCCGCGTCGAATCGCTCCGCAACCTGGCCCGCGAGCGCGGTCTGGATTTCTATGAAATTTCGAGCGTAACCGGCAAAGGCCTGGCCGACCTGCGCCACGCCATGGCCGAGCGGATCTTGGTGGGAGCATCAGAGTCGTCGACTTAATGCCGCTAAAGCACACACCAGGCAATACCAAAAGTCCCCTCGTCCCGTTTCCACCCAACCCAACCCAAACCAAAAGACCAAAATGCCCAGGAAGAAGCCTATTTCGCGAGGGCTGATCTAGATGAGCGTGTACCCACTATTGCGTTTGATACAGGGCGTTACCTTGGTTTCTTAAGGGGGGAAATCCAATACCAGTGCCGGACCGTTTATGCCCCGTGATATTCTCCCAGCGAGCGCAGGGCTGTGCTGATAAACATACTCCGTGTTGCTTGTTGCATGGTCTAGCTGCGCTCTAGCGCGATACTGCCGGGTGAACGATTGGCAAGAACCATTTCCAAGCGACGCGTTTCAGAGCGGATCTTAGCGGGAGCCGGCGAGTTGAGTTGACGCCAGCGAGTTCTCGGGCGACGTGCCCGGTGCTTGCGCCGAAGCCCGGAAGTAGTTGCCTTGCGTCAAGCGGCGATAGACTTCGCCCGCGACGCCAGACGCCACCGGCCCGATGGATGGCTTGCCGCCCGTCAGCAGCACCACCACCACCAATTTGTTGTCGCCCACCTCGTTGAACGATCCGAACCAGCCCAGGTGCGTGCGGCCTTCGCTGCACGTCCCGGTCTTGCCCATAATCAATTCATCCTGCTTGGCGCGCCGCGCCGTGCCAAATTCCACCGCGCCTTGCATGCCCGGCCTCACTTCCGGAATGAAGGGCTGCAAATCGAGGTGGCGCTTGATGCGCGGCTGGAAGTTTTCGATGTCGTCCTGCGTGCGTGGATATTGCAGGTAGTAGAGCTTGCCGCCGTTGGCGATGGCCGTCATCAGAGCCGCAAGCTGCAGCGGCGTCTGGGAAATCTCTTCGCCGAAGCTGGTCAGCATTCCCATGCCGCCATTCTTGGGAGGCGCCGGCGGAAAGTAGCCAGGCTGCTCGCCGGGAATGTCCAGGCCGGCCTTCTCGCCGTATCCGAACAGGCGCGCGTAGTAGCTGACGCGATCGTAGCCGAGCTGCACTCCCAAACGGGCGAAGTACGGATTGTTGGAGTGGGCGAGCGCGTCGGTAAGATTCATCTTCGTCCGCCCATACAGCTTCACTTTCGTGACGCGATCGATGAGCCCTTCTTCCAGCGCCGCCAATGCCACGGAAACTTTGATAGTCGAGCAAGGCGTGAATCCGCTGCCCAGCGCCAGCTTCTGGTTGACGATAGTGAGAATGCGGCCATTGCTCGGATCGGCAACGACCACCGAGCCGTTGAACGGGCCTAGCGCCTCTACCGCCGCCCGCCGCACCCGCAAGTCTTCGCCGTCCACCGAATCGCCGATGGTGGAATCCGCATACGTCGGCTCCGACCACTGGCTCCACGTCGGCTTGGGCCGCCGCAATCGCCTGGCGCCCGCGCGAGGCGCCGGAGATTTTTTCACCGCGGCAGTCTTGCCCGAGCCGTGCGCGGCTTTTTTCTTTTTTGTGGCTTTAGTGGTTTCAATCGCGGAGAGCGCGCCCACGGAAAGGGCGCAAGCGATCGATATTGCCAGAATGCGTTTCACGATAGAGGAACGGCAATTTCCATTCATAGCGGCGCAAGTTTTCCTGCGGACGACCGGCACTCCATGGTGGCGCACAGGGCCGGCTCCAGTCAATCCGTAATTTATCCTAGCATGTCGCGTCAAGAACTAAGGTGGCTGTCCGGCGTACCCCAATTTTTGCCGGCTACGCCGCCGTCCACCCGCCGTCGATCGCAATTACCGATCCGGTCACGAATTCCGCCTCCGTTGAACATAAATAAAGGACTAAGTGGGCAATCTCCTCCGGCTTACCCAAACGGCCTATGGGCTGCCGCTGGTTCAACTCGCCTCGCACCTTTTCTTTTTCATGCTTGTGATACTTTTCCAGGTAGGCCTCGACGAAGGGCGTGTCGACGGTGCCCGGACAAATGCAGTTCACCCGAATCACCGTGGGATAATCGACCGAAAGTTGCCGGGTCATGGCCACCACCGCGCCTTTGGTCGCGCAATATGCAAACCGCCGCTTCACGCCCACCAACCCGGCCACCGAGCCAATGTTGACGATCGAACCCTTGGAGGCGACCAGAAGCGGCAGCGCGTGTTTGGTCGCCAGAAACATGCCGGCAATGTTGACGCGATATAGCCGGTCGAAATCCGCGAGCTCGGTTTCTTCCGCCGTGCCCACCAGGCCGATGCCGGCGCAGTTCACCAGAATATCCAGCCGGTCCAATCCCGCGAACGCATCCTGCACGGCGCGCTCGACGGTAATATCCAGCTCCAAAGGTTTTGCGCCCGCAAGCTCGCCCGCCAGCTTCTCGGCTGCGTTGCGATCCACGTCGGCGATCACCACCGACGCGCCCGCCGCAGTCAGCGCACGGCACGTTGCCGCGCCAATCCCGCTTGCGCCCCCGGTCACCAGCGCGCGCCGCCCGTCCAATCGAAAAGGAATGCTCATTCTGTGAATTGTAGCAGCGCCAGCTTGACGGTCTTGCAGAAAGAAGTCGTCGCCTGCCGCAAGTGCCCGCGGCTGGTCCGCTATATCGCTGAAATCGCCCGCGTCAAACGGCGCGCCTACCGTGATTGGGACTATTGGGCCAAGCCCGTGCCCGCGTTCGGCGATCCGGCGGCGCGTGTGCTCATCGTCGGTCTCGCGCCGGGAGCGCACGGATCCAATCGGACCGGCAGGCCCTTCACCGGCGACAAGTCCGGGGAAATTTTGTACCGCGTGCTGCACCAGACCGGCTTTGCCTCACAAGCCGAAAGTTTGTCGCGCGGCGACGGACTGACTCTGACCGGCGCGTACATCACCGCCGTGGTGCGCTGCGCGCCGCCGGATAATAAGCCCGCGACCGCCGAAATTAGCCGGTGCCGCGGATATCTCGAGCGCGAACTCGACCTGCTGCCGGATCTGCGCGTAGTGGTGGCGCTGGGCAAAATCGCCTTCGACGGCTATCTCGCAATTCTGCGGGATCGCGGCGTGATCGCCACCCGCGCGCCGTTTCGCTTCGGGCACAATTTGGAATACGACTTCGGAGGAACACAGCCAAAGCTAATCGCGTCCTACCATCCCAGTCAGCAAAACACGTCCACGGGAAAATTGACCGAGAAAATGCTAGCCGATGTCTTCCGCCGCGCAAGTGGCGCAGGTCCCCGACCTGCGTCTTGATTACATCAACCGCATAACCAAACTCCGCTCGCCCTGCTGATAGTGCAATTCGATCGAACGGACCGACTTCAGTTTTCCGCCGTAAGGGAAGTAAATGTAGCCGCTGGCTGGACTCTTAGTTGGGTCTTCGACCAACGCGGCATCCACGGCGACTTCGTCGGCGCTCGCTTGCGGCTGGTGCTCGATCCCGGCGCTCTCCCGCGGGTCTGGGGCTCTGGGAAGCGGCGGAATTCGCGATTGACCGGGCCGCGGGTCGCCCGGAAAACGCGGTTCGATCTGTGGACGTCCGATGCTTACGCCGGGCCCCCGATTGCCGTTAGCGTCCAGCGTGTCTACCGACGCTTCGATGCCGCGGCGCTCTTCCCAATCCGGATACTTCAGATCCGCGGCAACGAACCCGGGTGGTTGCGGCTCGATGCCGCGCTTGCCGTTGAGGTGCAAAGTGAAGCGGCTGGCTGCGAACTCCACCTGCGCGCCCGGAGCGGGATAGAACGCCACTTCCACCACCAGATAATGCGGCGTAAAGAATTCCTGGCCCGCGCCCTTGAAGGTATGCGCCAGATACTCCGCTCCGATATCGAAAGTATCGCCTTGGACGCGCGCCGGATAGGCTGCAACGGCAGCTCTGGGCACGGTCCCTCGCGGCGTATTCAGCGGCTTGACGGTTCTGGTAATTTGCCCGTGCAGCAAACCAACCGCCAAACACGCGAGTGTCAAGATGCCGCGGTGCATAATGCCAATTATACGTCGCCAAAACCGGGGACGGTCAAAACCGGGGACGGTCTACATGTTTCCAGAGCGCCTCTCGTTACATCACAGCGCTCAATGGCCGTCCCCGGTTTTTTCCTTCCAGCTTCGATAGAATTGTCTGGCGTTTATGCGGTGTCCTGAAGCGGTGATGAAATGAGAAATCAATGTCTCTCTACCTCTTAGCCTTTCTGATCGGCGTAATCGGCGGGCTGCGTTCGCTCACCGCCCCCGCAGCCGTCAGTTGGGCCGCCCGCCTGGGCTGGCTGCATTTGGAAAACACCGGGCTTGCATTTCTCGGCGCGGCCATCACGCCGTACATCCTCAGCGCGCTCGCCCTCGGCGAGTTGATTTATGACAAGCTGCCGCAAGCGCCCAGCCGCAAAGCGCCGCCGGGGTTCATCGCGCGTATTGTCGTGGGCGCGCTGTGTGGAGCCGCGCTCGCTGCGTCCAGCGGCGCGCTCGCCGGCGGCCTGGTCGCTGGAGTGCTGGGCGCAATCGCGGGAACGCTGGGCGGTTACGAATTCCGCTCGCGCGCGGCAAAAGCCGCGGGCAAAGATTTTCCCATCGCGCTGCTCGAAGACGCCATCGCCGTCTGCGGCGCGTTTTGGATCGTCTCCCGCTAGGCCCGGCCAGAAACACAATTGTAACCGTATCCGGTTATCCTGGAACCTCTCGTTCCATGCCCTTACCGGCGAAACTGCTGGCTCTCTGCGCGTGCCTCGCGGCGCCCCTTGCCGCCCAACTTCCGTTCTACACGGACGATCCCGCCGTCACCGCGCGCGGCAAATTCCACTTTGAGTTCTTCAATGAATTTGACGCCCTGCAGCATCAAGATCCCAACATCCGCCAGAACACCACCAACTACAAACTGAACTACGGTCTGCCGCACAATCTGGAGCTGGATCTCGATTTTCCCTATCTCGCCATCTTCCGTCTCCTGGAAACGCCGGATTCCCACGGCGCCGGCGACGTCAACCTGGGCGTGAAGTGGAACTTCCACAAAGCATCCTCAAGCTCCCGCGTTCCCGCGCTATCCGCCAGCCTGTACATCGAATTTCCCACGGGAGATGCCCGCCAACAGCTCGGCTCCGGATTGGTCGACTACGTGTTCACCGTCATCGCGCAAAAGCCGATTACCAGCCACACCCGCATCAACTCCAATCTCGGCTACGTGCTTGCCGGCAACACCTCTACCGGCGCGCTCGGCATTCAATCCAGCCACGGACATGTTTTCACGGGCGGCCTCTCGGCTCTTCACGATTTCAATGCGCGTCTCACGCTCGGCGTCGAGGTCTACGGCGCGTTTTCCAGCCGGGGGAGCCTGGGCAGGAGCCAGCTGCAAGCCATGATCGGCGGCCAATTCGCGCTTCGCCGGGGCATGGCCCTGGATTTCGGATTGCTCGGAGGCAAGTACGTCGCCAGCCCAAGGGTTGGCGCCCAGGTGGGGTTTTCTCTCGATTTCCCCGATCTCTATCGTCCTGTTCATTAAGCGTTCAAACGGTTCTGGTAGGATCTACTTTCTGTTGAAAAGGAGTCACCCGTGACGTGCAACCCGGAAGTCTTAAAAAATGTTTCCCTTTTTGCTTTGCTGGACGACGATGAAGCGGCCGTGCTGGCGGGCCAGGTCGAACTCAAGACATTTGCATCGAGAGAACGCATTTACAAGATCGGAGATCCGGGCGGGCTAGCCTATGTCATGGTCTCCGGAAGAGTCCGCGTGACAACGGTGGACGAAGACCAGCAAGAGGTGATTGTCGATGAGCCCGCCGAAGGCGAGTTCTTCGGGTTTGCTTCCATGCTCGAGCAGACGCCCCATCAAACCGCTGCGATTGCGCTCGAGGAGACTACTTGCATCGAAGTCTCCCAGGATGACATTGCCGTTCTCATCCAGCGCAAGCCGCACGCGGGAATGGATCTGCTCAGGACCCTGGGCCGCCAGTTTCACGCCTCGCAGGAATTAGTGCGGGTTCGCGCCAATCGCAATCCGAATGAAGTGATCGAAAAGGAAGCCACCGTGGGAGAGCGTGTCGCCGACGAAGTCGCCCGCTTTGGCGGATCGTGGGCTTTTATTATTTCATTCGGAATTCTGCTGGTGGTCTACACCACGATCAACGTCGCGCTGAACAAACACGCGTGGGATCCCTATCCTTTTATTCTGCTCAATCTGTTTCTCTCCATGCTGGCGGCCATCCAGGCTCCGGTAATCATGATGAGCCAAAATCGCCAGGACACGAAGGACCGCCTGCGCGGCGAGCTCGATTATGACGTGAATCGCCGTGCCGAATCCGAAATTCAGAATCTGGCCCGCAAGCTGAACATGCTGGATGAAAAAATCGACGACGTCGGGAGTTTGCTGCGGAAAAGATCCTTCGACGGCGCGGCCTCATGAAACCTGTCATCCAAAGCCACTTCGCCAATGTGAACGGCGTACGGCTGCACTATCTCGCGGCGGGCTCGGGCGACCCGGTGGTGCTCCTGCATGGCTACGCGCAAACCAGCCACATGTGGCGCCCGCTGATCCCGCAGCTTGCGGCCACTCACACCGTGATTGCCGTCGATTTGCGCGGAGCCGGTCAATCGTCCACGCCGGCGGCGGGCTACACCAAGGTCGAGATGGCGCAAGACATCCACGCGCTGGTTCGCAAACTGGGCTACGAACGCATTCGCATCGCCGGTCACGACATCGGGCTGATGGTGGCGTATGCTTGCGCGGCGCAATATCCAAACGAAGTAGAGCGTATCGCGCTGCTCGACGCCTTCCTGCCGGGCATCGGAAAGTGGCGCGACGTGTGGCTGATGCGCGATCTGTGGCACTTTCATTTTTATGGCAAGACGCCGCTCGCGCTGGTCAAGGGCCGCGAGCGCATCTACTTCGAGCATTTCTGGAACGATTTTGCCGCCAACCCCAAGCATTCCGTCTCTGAACGCGACCGCCGCATTTATGCCAAGGCGTACGCCCGTCCCGGCGGCATGCGCGCTGGCTTCGAATACTTTCGCGCGTTTGAAAAGGACGCCGAGGATTTTGCCCGCCTGGCGCAAAAGCCCCTGGCGATGCCGATGCTGGTGCTAACTGGCGAAAAAGCCTCCGGCGATTTCCTGATTCAACAGGGCCGGCTGGTCGCCAAGAAGGTGGAAGGCGTGGTGGTGCGCGGCTCCGGGCACTGGCTCATCGACGAAGCGCCCGGCCAGGTGATCCCCAAGCTGGTGGAATTTTTGGGTAACTAAATATGCGCTACTCAATTCTGCCTGGTTTTATCTTTTGCGCTGGCGCCGTTTATGGAGCAGTTGTACAGGTTCCGATCAAATCGAGCGTTGTGCTGAAACCCAACGAGGCTTACCGCATGACAATCGACGCTTCCGAAGCGACGGAAATTGGTTGGAAAGCCGTGCAGTCACCGCCCTGCACCACTAACTGCGTCCAGGCCACCGAGCTGACCGGCGGCATCCACGAAGCCATCGCTACTTCCCTTGGCGCAACGCAGAAATACACGCCGGTGTCGGGCAAGATTTCGGTCGAATACAAGAACGTTTCCAGCCAGCCCGTTACCATTAACGTTTATCGCGTCGACCGGACCTGCGATGCCGAGGCTTGCAAGTTTCTCGATGAGGGACAGACAAGCCGCTGGCTCGTATACAAGGTCGATGAATTCAAAACCATCGCGACCAGCAAAGATGGATCGTACTCGATCATTTCCGGTGTAGCCGTAAGCGGCCGCCCCTTCAGCTTCAAAGCGGTTTGGTGGACCGATGACAAAACAGCGCTGATGGTCAACTGCTCCCCATTCGTCAAAAAATATCTGGACAACCACACGCCGAAGGAGCAATATCGCCCGTACATTATTTCCGGACAGGCCATTGGCGAAGGAGACAACATCGTCTTACGATCGATCGATACCTGCGCGCCCAGAGCCCCTAACTTCGGGGTTCCCGAGAAGAACGTCTTCAAGTAGTCCAGGCCTTCCCAATTGGAGTAAGATAGTAGTGATGTGCAGGCCATCCTCAGCCCGTCCCAGTCTCTTCGGTTCCGACTAATTCCCCGCCTGTAACCCTAGTTATCCCGTAAGTCGGAAAGAAAAGGAGAAATCATATGAAGACATTGGTGGACGTCGCACGTCCCGACCTGCCACAACTCCGCGGACCCGTGCCTGGCCCGCGCGCCCAGCAAATTATCGAACGCGATCGCAAAGTACTATCTCCCTCCTACACGCGCGGCTATCCGCTTGTTGCTGAACGCGGCTACGGCGCGATGGTCGAAGACGTCGATGGCAATCGCTTTCTGGATTTCAACGCCGGCATCGCCGTAGTTGCCACCGGCCACTGCCATCCCCAAGTGGTGGACGCGATCCAGAAGCAGGCCGCGAAACTCATCCACATGTCGGGCACGGATTTCTATTACGAGAACATGGTGGCTCTCGCCGAAAAGCTGGCTAAGCTTGCCCCTGGCGGCTTCGAGCGGCGCGTGTACTTCGGCAACTCCGGCACCGAGGCCATGGAAGCGGCGCTCAAGCTGGCGCGTTACTCCACCGGCCGCGATAAGTTCATCGCCTTCACCGGCGCATTCCACGGCCGCACCATGGGGAGTCTCGCGCTTACCGCCAGCAAGTACGTTCAGCGCCGCGGGTTCGGCCCGCTCATGCCCGGCGTGTTTCACATTCCCTACGCTTACTGTTATCGCTGCGCCTACGGCAAGACGCCCGACACGTGCGGCGTCGAGTGCGCCAAGGTGATCGAAGAGCAGTTGGTCAAAACCATTGCCCCCGCCGACGAAGTCGCCGCCATCGTGCTTGAGCCTGTGCAGGGTGAGGGCGGATACATCGTTCCGCCGCAGAAATTCATGGATGAGCTGGCGCGCATCGCCAAACGTTTTGGTATGCTGCTCATTTTCGACGAAGTGCAATCCGGGATGGGCCGCTCCGGCAAACTGTGGGCGGCGGAGCACTTCCACGCCGCGCCGGATATTTTGGCGGTGGCTAAGGGAATTGCGAGCGGCCTTCCGCTGGGCGCTACGGTCGCGCGCGCGGAGTTGATGTCGTGGCCTCCGGGGGCGCATGCGTCGACTTTTGGCGGCAATCCCGTGGCCTGCGCCGCGGGTCTGGTGACGCTGGAATTGCTCGAAAACGAGCTGATCGAAAATTCGCGCAGCGTCGGCGCGTATATGATGGATCGTCTGCGTGAGTGGAAAAAAAAATTCCCGCTGGTGGGCGATGTGCGCGGCCTGGGCCTGATGCTGGGCGTGGAGCTGGTGCGCAATAAGGAAACCCGCGAACGGGCCACGGCCGAGCGCGAGCGGCTGGTACAAATGGCGTTTGAGAAAGGACTGCTGATTTTGGGCGCCGGTGAAAACAGCATCCGGCTGAGTCCGCCGCTCACCATCACGCGCGACCAGGCGGATTTCGCCATGGACGTTCTCGAAGAGTGCCTCAACCTGATCAGTCGCGAAAACTGAGAATCCTCGACGTCGGCTGCGGGATCAACAAGTATCCCGGCTCGATTGGCATCGACCGGAATCCCGCCAGCCGCGCCGATGTCCTGTGCGAGCTCGACCGGCTGCCTTATCCGTTCCGCGATGATTCTTTCGATGAGCTGCGCGCCATCCACGTCATCGAGCATCTGACTGACGTGATCGCGACAATCGAGGAATTCCACCGCATCGTGCGCCCCGGCGGCATCATCCGCCTCGAGACTCCGCACTACAGCGACCACAGCTCGTTCTGCGATCCCACCCACAAGCACCACCTCACCAGCTTTTCTTTTCGCTATTTTGGCGAGGACCATGGCGGCTTCGGCTACTACTCGCAGGCGCGTCTGCGCCAGAAGCATCTGCGGGTCAAGCTGCTCTCGTTCTGGAAATGGCTGGGCTTCGAGTTCCTGGTGAACCATTTCCCGCGTTACCGGCGCTTTTGGGAATACTATCTTTGTTTCGTAGTGCGCGGTAAGGCGCTGGTCTTCGAATTCCAAGTGTTGAAATAGAGGGCGGGTTTGAAACCACACTTGTCCAAATTAGATTGGGGGCGGAAGTCGGATACTTGGGATTGGGTTCCCTGACAAGAACCAATCTTAAGGATCGGAGACTTCCGCTTGAATCGAGTATGCAGCATTTTTTCCCAACTGT
>JACPNO010000010.1 GCA_016185465.1 Candidatus Solibacter usitatus | reverse complement strand
CGCCAGCACCACGAACCGCAATCGCTCTTCGATCACACTCGACTCTCGCCATGGCATCCTGTTGCCCTCTCTGCAAAGGGTCAGGGATGTCCTGTCCTAAAGTGTCAAGTATGTCCTGGCATTGAACATCCCCGACCTGCCGATTCCGAAACTTACATAAACTTGGCAGGTCGGGGACCTGCCCCACTTTGCTTTGAAGATTGGCAGGAGATTTACGCCGACATTGCCACAGCCACCGGCACCGGTTTGAATTTCACCGACACCAGCTTCGACACGCCCGGCTCCTGCATGGTCACGCCGTACATCGCTTCCGCGGATTCCATGGTTTTCTTGGAATGCGTGATGAGGATGAATTGCGTCGACGCCGACATTTCCTCGAGCAGCCGCATCAGGCGCGCAATGTTCGGTTCGTCGAGCGGCGCATCCACTTCGTCCAGTACGCAGAACGGGCTGGGCTGGTAGCGGAACACGGCCATCAGCAGGGCGAGCGCGGCCAGCGCCTTCTCGCCGCCGGAAAGCAGCAGCACGCTCTGCAACTTCTTGCCGGGAGGCGACGCCACGATATCGATTCCCGAATCGATGACGTTGGTCTCGTCAGTGAGGCGCATTTCCGCCAGGCCGCCGCCGAATAGCGTCACGAACATTTCCCGGAAATGCGCGTTGATAGCCTCGAAAGCCTCTGTGAAGCGGCGCCGCGACACTTCGTCGATGTCTTGTATGGCTTTCTCGGTATCGCGTATGGAATCGATCAGGTCCTGCCGCTGCGCGCTCAGGAAATCCTGCCTCTGCTGGCTCTCCTGATATTCTTCGAGCGCCTGCGGATTGATCGGCCCGAGCGCGTCGATGCGCGCCAGCAGCTCTTCGTACGCGCGCTCGGTTTCATCCAGCGCCTCGCCTTCGGGCAGCACTTCTTCGGCCTGGGCCAGCAACTCGACCGGCGCGGACAATTCCTTGCGGCTGGTTTCGTCCAGGTGCTTCAGGTCAGCTTGCTTTTTCACCAGATCGATTTCGATTTCCGTGCGCTTCTGGTGAGCCGCTTCCAGCTCGCCGCGAAGCTGGCGCAGCGCCTCGTCCACCAGCAGCAGCGTGGCCCGCAGCTCGGTGGATTGAATCGCCATCTGGTTGATCGAGGCCTCAGCGCGCAGAATTTCCTCCGCCAGCGTTTGCGAGCGGCGGTCGAGCTCGATGTTGTCCGACAATAGACGCGAGCGCTCTTCGCCCAGGCGTTCGATTTCGCGGCGCAGATCCTGATGCCGGCCCGTGACTTCACGCCATTGCGTGTCAACTTGCGCGAACGCCGCGCGGGCCGCGCGATGGCGCTCTTCCAGACCCGCCAGCGTCACGCGCAGTGCCGCATGCTGCTCGCCAATTCGCCCGGCTTCAGCTTCGAGCGATTCCAGTTCCAGGCGCTGGAATTCGAGCGCTTCCTCGCGCTGCGCGCGCAGCGCTTCTTTCTCGCCCACCGCGAGCGAATTGCTTTCCCGTTGGACCAGCGACCGCTCGCGCTCCTGGGTGAGCCGGGCCAATTCCAGCCGGGCAACGGAAAGCCGCGTGTTGGCGCGCGCCGTCTCCTCGGCCTGCTTGCGCATTTCGTGATCCAGAGCGAGCGCGTCTTTCTCGCGATCCTGCTGCTCGACGCGCAGCCGTTCGAGCGAACGCTCGTGCCCGGCAATGCGCTGCTCCAATTCATCGGCATTGGCTAGTTCAGAGTCGAGCGCCTGCTGGGCGGCTGTCAGCGTGCCCGCAAGTTCGCGCAGCTCGCGTTTGAGAGCCAGCGGGCCGCTGGCGGTTTTCTTGCCGCCGCTCAACATGCAGCCGTGATAGCAGTCGCCTTCGGGAGCCAGAAAATAGAGCTCGGGATATTCCTCGGCCAGCCGCTGCGCTTCGGCGGGATCGCCGGCCAGGCGGCAATTGGCCAGGCGCGGCAGCAGCGACCACGATTGATCCGACAGCCCGTTGGTGAGACGCAAATAATCGGTGAGGCGCGGCAGATCGGGACCGGCGGCAGTCGCGGAATTCCGGGGCGCGCCCGCGCGGCCTTCCACCAGGAACGTCGCCCGCCCTTCCATGCCGCGCAGCACGCTCATGCCGCGCTCGGCCTGCTCCCAGTTATCGACCACGACGTACTCTAATTCATCGTGCAGAAATTCTTCCGCCGCGCGCTCGTACTGCGGCGACACTTCGACGAAATCCGCCAGCACGCCCAGCGGTTTGAAATCCGCCGGCGCCCCGAACAAGCGCCGTACCGAATCGGTGGTGTAGGAGCGATGCGACAGCACATCGCGCAGCGAGGTTTCGCGCGCTTTCAGGCCGGAGAATTCTTCCCGTAGCGCATCGATGCGGGCGCGCAATTCCGCCGCCGTGGCTTTCTGCGCGGCCAGATCCTCCTCAGTGCGGTGGCGCGCGTGGGTAACGGTTTCGAGCTCCATCTGCCGCCGGGAAAGCGCTTGCGACAGCGCAGCTTTGGCGGCGGATAAGCGCTCGATTTCCGCGGCTGCCGTCTCCTCGTCCTTGCGAACCCGCACGGCGTCCCGCTCCATGCCGGCCAGGTATTCGTCGATTTGCGCCAGTTGCTGTTGCAGCGCCGACCCTTCGCCCAGCAGGCGCAGCACTTCCAGGCGTCCGGATTCAATGCCGGCTTCCTGACTCTGCAAGCGCGCCTGTAAACTCTCTCGCGCGCTATTGGTCTCGGCCATCACCGCGCGAGTGCGGCCGATTTCCTGATCCAGCTCAGCCACCGACGCCTCATGCCCGGCTCGTTCGGCATGCAGCGCAGCGGCGCGGGCATCGAGCTCGACCGATTCGCGCTCGCCCTGAATCATGCGCTCTTCGATGGCCCCGCTTTCCCGCACTTGCGCGGCCAGCGTGCCGCGCGTGCGCTCGGCTTCAAGCTGCGTTTCAGCCAGGCGGCCGCGCTCCGCGGTCAGGCGCTCGTCGGTCTCGTAGCAAAGGTTTTGCAAGCGGCCGCGCTCGCCATCGTTGCGTTCGGCTTCTTCAGACAGGCGGCGCAGTTCGGCCGAAGCCAGGTTCAAATCGAGCGCGGCTTTGGTGGCTTCGCGTTCCAGCAGACGGAAACGCGCTGCCAGAACGATGCGCAGCTTGCCATCCAGTTCGGCTTTGAGTTCGCCAAAACGGCGCGCCTTGGACGCTTGCCGCTTGAGCGAATTCACCTGCCGCGTGACTTCTTCCAAAATGTCGAAAACGCGCGCCAGATTCTGGCGGGCGCTCTCCAGCTTGGCCTCCGCCAGGCGCTTGCGGGTTTTGAAACGCGTGATGCCGGCGGCTTCTTCGATAATGGCGCGCCGGTCTTGCGGCTTGGAGCTCAGAATTTGCCCGATGCGTCCCTGCTCGATAATGGCGTAGCTTTCCGGCCCCAGGCCGGTGCCCATGAACAGATCCTGAATATCGCGCAAGCGCGCAATGTGGCCGTCCACCAGGTATTCGCTCTCGCCGGATCGATACAGGCGGCGCGTGATGGTCACTTCGCCAGGCTTGTCGGAAATTGCACCCACGCTATTAACGTTCCCGTTGCCGTTGGCCGCATGACTGGCCGCTTCGCGCGCGGCCGGATCTACCAGCGTCATCGTGACCGACGCCATGCCCAGCGCTTTGCGATCGCGCGTGCCGGCAAAAATCACATCTTCCATGCGCGCGCCGCGCAGGCTCTTGGCGGATTGTTCGCCGAGCACCCAGCTAATGGCGTCGCTCAGATTGGATTTCCCGCAGCCGTTCGGACCCACAATCGCGGCAATTCCGCCGCCATTGAATTTGAGTTCCGTACGCTCGCAAAACGATTTAAAACCCTGGAGTTCGACCCGTTTCAGTCTTAGCAAACCCGACACCTCACCAGGCTGCCGAAAAACGCCTTCACGCGGGCGGCCGTCACTTCGCGCAGCAGCACCGGATAATACTTGGCGTCATAAGCGATCACGCCGATATTGGCGGTGTCGCCCTTATCGCCGGAACGGGTGTGGGCAATTTTGGCTAGCGGAACTTTCATGCGAACACCTCGACGCGGGTCTGGATTTCGTCTCGCGGAACCAGCGCCGACCAATAAGCCACGATCTCGCGCACCGGCGGGCGGCCATCGCCGAATCCGGTGGCCGAAGGCGGTCCGTTTAGCACCAGTGGAATCAGCTCGCGCGTGAAGCGGTCGACGGCTTTGCGATCCTGCCCGCGCACGCCGATGCGGAGCTGCACTTCCGGCGGATCGGCGACGGGCTGAGCTACCGGCCCGTGACAGGCGTTCACGCCCAGAAACTCCGTGTAGATTTCTTCGAACGTCAGGCCGAGGCCGGCCAGGCGCTCGCGCACGATGCGGTCGGCGGCCTGCGCCTTGGCCAGCGCCTGCGGCCAGCTATAGACCAGCGTGCCGATAGCTTTCCAGCCGTTCGAGTAGCTGATGGAAAGCTTCAGCGTGGGCGGGCGCTCGCGGCCGCGAATGGCGGAAACGCGGACACGGTCGGGGCCGGTGTCCTCTAAATGAATGCTGGTAAAATCGGCCACGCAATCCGGCGTGATGTAATTGCGCGGGTCGCCAAGCTCGTAGAGCAATTGCTCTTTGACGACGTCGGAATGCACGCGCCCGCCGGTGCCGGCGTGCTTGGTGATGGTGTAGCTGCCATCCGGCTCGGCTTCGATAATGGGGTAGCCGACATTGGCCATATCGGGAATATTCTGCCAATCTACCTGCGAATTGCCCCCGGTGCATTGCGCGCCGCATTCGACGATATGCCCCGCGATAGTGCCGGCGGCAAGCTTGTCCCAATCGCTCGCGCCCCAGCCGAATTCATGCACCATGGGTGCGAGAGCCAAAGCGGTGTCAGTTGAACGGCCTGCGATCACTACATTCGCGCCCGTTGCTAAAGCTTCGGCCAGCGGAAACGCGCCGATGTACGCGTTCGCGCTTTGTATGCGATTGCGAATGGCGGCGATCGGCTCGCCGGTATCCATGTCGCGCATCTCGTACCCTTTGGCGAGAAATTCATCCAGGCGGCTGTAGACGTCGTCGCCCAGAACCACGGCCACTTTCAGGCCGGGGGCGATTTTCAGAACTTCACGAGCACAGGCCACCGGATTCACGCCGCCGGCATTGGCGATCACCTTAATATTGCGCTCGCGCACCCGCTTGGCGATGCGCCCAATGAGCGGCGGAAAATCGCGCGCATAGCCCAGCGCCGGGTCCTCCTGCTTTTGTTTCTGCAGGATGGACATGGTGATCTCGGCGAGATAATCCAGCACCAGATAATCGATGGGACCTTGCTCGACCAGGCGCACCGGCGCTTCCAGCCAGTCACCCCAAAAACCCTGCCCGTTGGCGATACGAATCACAGAACCTCCAGTGCCAGTGGAACGGCGCGCGGGCGCTGCATCGCCACTTCGAGCGCGAGCGCCAGCACTTCGCGCGATTCTTTCGGATCGATAATCGCGTCCACGTGGCCGCGCGCGGCGGCAAAGCGCGCATCCAGCCAGCGTTCATAATCGGCCCGCGTTTTTTGGACCGATTCCGCCAGATCATCCGGCATCGGCTGGCCGCTGACTTTGAGCTTTTCCAAGTCCACGGAAAACAGCGCCTGCACCGCCGAATCGCCCTCCATCACGCCGATGCGGGCTGTTGGCCAGCTAAACGTAAAGTTGGGATCGAAGCCCTGCCCGGCCATGGCGTAATAGCCGGCACCGCTCGCGTGATTGAGCGTGAGCACAATTTTGGGAACGCTGGTGGTGGCCATGGTCTCGACCATTTCCGCGCCGGCGCGAATGATGCCTTCGCTTTCCACTTCCGAGCCCACCATGAAACCCGAGACGTCCTGCAGATAAATAATCGGCAGGCCCAGGCGCTCGGCGGTCTCGACAAAATAGGCCACTTTGCGCGCCGATTCCGTGTAGACAATCCCACCGATGCGGGGCTGCCCCTGCGCTTTCAAAAACCCGCGGCGGTTGGCGATGAGAGCCACCGGCCGGCCCGCCAGGCGCGCGCTCGCGCACAGCATTTCCGGCGCATGCTCGGGCTGGAATTCGCTGTAATCGTCGCCATCGAAAATGCGGTGAATGATTTCCTCAATGTCGTACGGCTGGCGGTGATCCTGCGGCAGCACGCCGTAAATTTCTTCCGCCGGACGCGTTGGCGCAATGCCGTCTTGCGCTTTCAGCGGCTCCGGAAGCTGGCGAAAGTGTTCGCGAAGCATCGCCAGGCACGCAGCGTCGTCCTTGGCCATGTAATGCGCCACGCCGCTCACCGCCGTGTGTAGATGCGCGCCGCCCAGGGATTCGGCGTCGATCACTTGCCCAGTCGCGCCCTTCACAAGATTGGGCCCGCCGAGTCCCATGAAACTGGTCTTTTCCACCATGATCAGAATGTCGCTCAGCGCGGGAAGATAGGCGCCGCCGGCGATGCAGGGCCCCATCACGGCGGCGAACTGCGGCACACGGAGCTTGCGCCGCATCAGGGAATTGTAAAAGAAAATGCGGCCCGCTCCGTACTGGCCGGGAAAAATGCCGTCCTGATAAGGAAGATTCACGCCGGCCGAATCCACTAGATATACGATCGGCGTGCGATTGCGCATGGCGATTTCCTGCGCGCGCAAGATCTTGGTAATCGTCTCGGGCCACCACGATCCAGCCTTGACGGTCGCGTCATTGGCCACGATCACCGCCGGCCGGCCTTCGATTTTTCCAATGCCGGTGACCACTCCCGCCGCCGGCGCCTGGCCGTCGTACTGGTCGTAGGCGATGAGCAGGCCGATTTCGAGAAAACGCGCGCCGGGATCGAGCAGCCCGGCGATGCGTTCACGCGCCGTGAGCTTTCCGGCACGGTGCTGTTTGTCGACTCTGGCCTCGCCGCCGCCGGCGCGCAGACGCTGCTCCAACTGCGCGAGCTGTTCGACCAGCAAACGCATGTGCGCTTCCCGGGCCACGGCCAAATGACTGTTCACAAACCTAGCGCCTCCACTTTGTCCTTTTCATACTCGCCGTCTTCGCCCGGATAGCGCAACTCGCTCGCAAAGCGGCCCGATTCCTTGCCGAGCGCCCACACCAGGCTTTCGCCGGCGGGTACGATATCCGGCTGCCGGGAATAAACCGGATCGGTGAAGGCCTCTTCGGTTCCGATCAGGCCCCAGCCGCGCTCCGCGAACATCTCCGCAATGCTGTCGAGCAGCAGCGCGTTGCTGTAGTTGTAGTGGAGCAGCAGTACGTGCGGAATGCTTCGACCGAGTACTTTTCGCGACAGCACGTCGTAGTAAATAGCGCGGTCCCACAGATGATTCAAATACGCTTCGCGATACCGGGCGAGATCGATGGGACCATCCGCTGCCAGGCGGGCGCGCAGATGCTGATCGTAGAACCAGTCGGAGGCGTCGATGGTGACGTGGCCGGTGCGGTAGCCGCGTTTCCGCAGGAATGCCCGGCAGGCGTCGCGTTTGATTTTTGTGTCGCCTTCCTTCAATTGCGGAAAGCGGAAGATTTTGCGAAATCCGGGAAGGTTCTCGATTACAGCTTGGCCGCGCTCAATGTCTTCGGCAAACGCGTCGGGCGTGCTCCCGCCAGCATGATAGGAGCGATGAGAAAACGTGTGATTGCCGATGAGATGCCCTGCGTCGCCCCAGCGCTTGAGCAGTTCCATGCCGCGCTCACCCTTCACGTGCCGTCCGCAGACGAACAGCGTGGCCTTGAGATCGCGCTTGGCGAGTGGCCGCAGGTAGGCATCCATCGCCTCGTCCGGCGTCAGCCGCGGAATATCGCTCCAGGCGAAATCGTCAAAGCTGAAAGCCACCCGCGCGGGCGATTGCGCTTGTGCTGCCGCGCTCAGAAGGCTGAGAAATGCTCGCCGGTTCATTGAATTAACAATATGCCGGATTGCTCTGTCTTGTTTCGCTATAGCGAAATGTGATATAGTCGCGATATATGCCGCCGCGGTCCGCACCCGATCCCGAAGAATTCCTCCCTCTCCACAAAGACACTTTTCAAATCTTGGTGGCGCTCGCGGACGGCGACCGCCACGGCTATTCCATCATGCTGGATGTCGCCGCCCGCACCGGCGGCAAAGTTCGTCTCAGCCCCAGCACGCTTTACGGTTCGATGAAGCGTTTGCTCGAACAAGGCCTGACCGAGGAACTGGATGAACGCCCCGACCCCGAGCATGATGACGAGCGGCGGCGCTACTACCGGCTGACCGCGCTGGGACGCCGCGTGGCGATTGCCGAAGCGCATCGTCTGGAAAAATTGCTGGCCGACGCCCGCGCCACCGGCCTGCTGCCCAAACGGACTTAGGATGTCGTCCCGCGTTCTATCGCCGCACGCAGAACAGCTCGGCGGCCGCGCATTCGGCGCGCTGCTGCTTTGTTATCCCGCCCAATTCCGCCAGGAGTATGCGCGCGAGATGGCGCTGGTGTTTGTCGACCGCTGCCGCGCGCAGCGGTCGTTCGCCGGGTTACTCGCGGTGTGGTTGAATGCCGCCGCAGGCGTCTTGATGGAAGCCCCCAAGGAGCACGGTCTCATGATTCTGCAGGATTTGACGTACGCCATCCGCATGTTGCGCAAAGAGCCGCTGGTGACTGCGACCGCGATCGCGGTGCTCGCGCTCGGCATCGGCGCGACTACCACCACCTTCAGCCTGGCCAACGGATTGCTGCTGCGGCCGCTGCCCTACCCCGAGCCGGAGCGATTGGTAGCGGTAGATGAATCAGCGCCGCAGCGCAATGTGCCCATCATGGGTGTGGCGTTCCCCAATTATCAGGACATGCGCGCGCGCAATCGCGTGTTTGAGGATATGGCGCTTTACTACAGTGGCATGGCCACACTCACCGGAGGCGCCGAAGCCGAGCGTGTACAGGGTGCTTGGGTGAGCGATGGTATTTTTCGCGTTCTGGGAGTCAAGCCGCTGCTGGGCCGGACTTTTCTGGCGGAAGAGGACGTGCCCAAAGTGCCGCACACTGTGCTGCTGGGCTACGACCTCTGGCAGCGCCGCTACAGCAGCGATCGCAACATTGTAGGCAAGAGCATTCGCCTGAGCGACGAACCAGTCACCGTGGTGGGCGTGATGCCGCGCGGATTTAATTTTCCGGATCGCAGCGAGATGTGGCTACCGCTTCAGCTCGACGCCCAGCTCTCCCCCAGGACCGATCACGGCATGGCAGGCATTGCCCGTCTGAAGCCCGGCATGAGCCGCGAGCTGGCGGAGCAGGATATGCGGTCCATCATGCGCCAGATCGCCAAAGAAAATCCGCTGACCGATTACGGCCAAACCGTGAACGTGATTTCCTACCGCTCGCAAATTACAACCGATTACCGCGGCACCATTCTGACGCTCCTGGGCGCGGTGGCGTTCGTGCTACTGATCGCGACGGCGAACGTGGCCAATCTGCTGCTGGTGAAAGCGTCGGCCCGCACCAAGGAGATGGCGATCCGCGGCGCGCTGGGCGCCTCGCGAGGCCGAATGATGCAGCAGATGGTGGTCGAAAGCCTGCTGCTGGGCGGCCTGGGCGCGGTGGTAGGCCTGGCGCTGGCGGTGGCTGGAATTCCGTCGCTACTGGCGCTCATCCCCGTCGATCTGCCGCTGTGGATGCATTTTGAAATCGATGGCCGCGTGCTTTGGTTCACGCTGGCGGTGTCGCTGGCCACCAGCTTGCTGTTCGGATTAGTTCCGGCGCTGGCCAGCTCGCGCGTGGATCTCACCGGCTCACTCAAAGAAGGCGGACGGACGGGCTCGACCAGCGGGCGGCGCAGCCTGGTGCGGGATGGGCTGGTGGTAGTGGAAGTGGCGCTTTCGCTGGTGCTGCTGACGGGCGCGGGCCTGATGATTCGCAGTTTTCTCGCGTTGAGCAATCAGCGCATTGGCTTCGACGCGGCCAACGTGCTGACGTTCCGCATATCGTCTCCGGACACCAAATATCCAAGCGGAGAAAAAGGCCGCGCGCTGGTGAACAGCGTGCGCTAACAGATGGCCGGCCTGCCCGGCGTGGTTTCAGTGGCGGCGGCGTCATTCCCTCCCCTGGTCAATACCTGGGGCCGCAGTTTCACCGCCGAAGATCATCCTGTGCTTAGTTTGCAGGAGGCACCGATGGTCCATCACACCGTCGTCACCCCCGGCTACTTCCGGACGTTGAGCATTCCCATCCTCGAAGGGCGCGACTTCACCGAAACCGATGGGCGCGAGCCGCGGGTCACGATTATCGATCAAGCGCTGGCCCGCCAGTATTGGCCCGGCAGCAGCGCCATCGGGAAGCGCGTCCGCTTTGGGCCGCCGGAGGCGAATGAGCCGTGGCACACTGTCGTCGGCGTAGTGGGCGTGGTTCGCAATCAAACTCTCATCGAACGCGACCGCAGAAGTGTTTATCTTCCGTACGGAGAATTCTTGTGGTCTGGCATGAGCATTCTGATGCGCACCTCCGGGCCCCCTCTCTCCCAGGTGCCTGGCGTTCGGGCGCGCGTCAACGCAATCGACCATGATGTCGCGGCGAGCAATTTTCTCAGCATGCAGCAGATTGTGGCGCGCTCCATCTGGCAACAGCGCTTCTTCACGACCTTGCTACTGGTGTTTGCGATCCTGGCGCTGCTGCTGGCGGCGGCCGGGCTGCACGGCGTGATGAGCTACGCGGTCTCCCAGCGAACGCATGAACTGGGGATCCGCATGGCGCTGGGCGCGTCGGGCGGCGATCTGCAGCGCATGGTGATGCGCCAGGCGCTGGTACTCACACTGGCCGGTGTGGGGTTGGGCGGTGTCGCGGCGCTCGCCCTGATGCGTGTGATGCGGACCCGGTTGTATCAGGTGAGCCCGACCGATCCGGCGACCTTTGCCGTCGTGGCGGTAGTGCTAGCCGCGACCGCCGCACTGGCGAGCTATTTCCCGGCCCGGCACGCCACGCGCGTCGATCCGGTGATTGCGCTGCGCGAGGGGTGAGAGTTACGGTACCTGCTTCTCAATCACTTCAAGCCTGCGCACGCGCAGCGTATCCACATCTAGTTCGCCTATCTTCACCTTGCCGATACGCAGGCGGCCGATCGCCAAGGCGCCAATGGCCAAAGCCCCGATGGCGAGAGCGCCGAACGCGACCGAGCCGACCGCTAGAGATCCGATCGCGCCCGCTCCGGAGCTAAACTTCGCAACTTTTCTCGTACGATTTGTTAAGTCCACTTACGCTTTCTCCTCTAGACAGCATGATCCATTCCGCTACAACTTTCCGCGTTCCTCTAGTGAGGTGAAACGTGAAAAGCCAAACTGAGCACGTGCAAACCGTTGTCATCGGGGGCGGGCAGGCGGGCTTATCCACTGGTTATTTTCTGGCCCGCCGCGGTCTTCCCTTCGTCATTCTCGACGCCAGCGAGCGCGTCGGCGATGCGTGGCGCAATCGCTGGGATTCGCTGCGCCTGTTCACTCCCGCTCGCTTCGATTCGCTCGCCGGAATGCCGTTTCCTGCGCCTCCCCACTCATTCCCCACCAAAGATCAGATGGCCGATTATCTGGAATCCTACGCGGCGCACTTCAATCTGCCGGTAAGAAACGGCGTCAAAGTCGACCGGCTCTCCAGGCAGGGCCGCCGTTATCTCATCACCGCCGGCGACCGCAGGTTTGAAGCCGAGCACGTGGTGGTGGCGATGGCTAACTATCAGGTTCCCAAAGTGCCGCGATTCGCATCGGAACTCGATCGCGCGATCGTGCAGATGCATTCACGCGATTACCGGAATCCGCGGCAATTGAAAGAGGGCGGCGTGCTCATTGTGGGCGCCGGCAACTCGGGCGCCGAAATTGGCATTGAACTCGCGCGCAGCCATCGCATATGGATGGCGGGGCGCGACACCGGACACATTCCGTTCCGCATCGGCGGGCTTGCGGCCCGCTTGTTCCTGCAGCGTTTGGTGTTTCGCATAGTGTTCCACCGCCTTCTGACCATCCACACGCCGATGGGACGAAAGGCGCGCGCGAATATACGGGGAAAAGGCGCGCCGCTGATTCGCACCCGTCCCGCCGATCTCACGGCCGCCGGCATCGAGCGCGTTGCCAAAATTGCCGGCGTGCGCGATGGCCTGCCGCTATTGGAGGATGGCCGCGTGCTCGATGTAGCGAATGTGATCTGGTGCACCGGATTCCAGCCTGGCTTCTCCTGGATCCATCAGCCGATTTTCGACGAAAACGGAAGGCCCAAGCATGAGGGCGGCGTGGTTTCCGGCGAGCCGGGCCTGTACTTTGTCGGCCTGCCGTTCATCTATGCGTTTTCGTCGAGCATGATTCACGGCGTGGGCAGAGACGCCGCGCGCATCGTGGAAATGATCAACGATCGCGCGCGCGCGGCGGCGGGGACAATGGCAAGCGCGGCTTAGTAGGGCAGGTCCCCGACCTGCCGATTTTTCAAGTGGCAGGTCGGGGACCTGCCCCACTTCACCGCTGCTCAAATACTTTCCGCGCTTCCGCGAATTGCGCGAGCACCGATTTTCGCTCGGCCTCTGATCGCCAGCCGGGATGAGCGTTGGCCTGTTTGGTAATGTCGTCGATCCAGGTGATGAAGTACTCGGCGTCGGCGCGGGAGCGCACCAGCCCGTTGCCGCAGCGCACATAGACCGGGCTGGTTTCGGCGTACGGAAAATCGTCATCGGTGGGACGCTGGGGCTTCGAGCCGGTCGCGCGCAGCGTGTACCAGCCGCTTTTTGTAACCCGAATCGTCTTGCGAATCTCGGCCGCGTTGCCGGGCGCCGCCACGTTCACCGATTCGATGACCTGTCCATTGTTCAATACCTCAAGCTTCTCGACCGGCACCACAGACTGCAGCTTGCCGTACAGCTCAACGTCGCCGCCTTCGGCCGGTAAGACTATCTCGTCGCCGGGGCGATGCATGTTCATGCGGAAATCGAGCAGCGGTCCGTTGGTGAAAAATGTCCGGCCGGTACGGAACGCCGCAATCCACGCTGCATAGTCGAGCTTGTTTCCCAGGTACGCATAAGTGCGATCTGAGCCCACGATGGCGGTGCGGTGCAGGCTTGAGATGGAATCCTCGCCGCCGGTGCCGGTGATGCGGAAGCCGCAGTTCAACGCGCGGTGCCAGACATCGGCGGCGAAATTCACACCCATCGCGCCGGTGAGCACTTCAAGATATTCCGTCATGCCCAGGGCGAGATCCACGGGAAATCCGCGCGCGCCGCCGTAGCCGGATTTCACGGGATCGCCGAACCAGGGATGCACGTAGCCGCCGATTGCGCCTTGCTGCCGCGCCAGGCGAAACATGTCGGTGTTGCTCGGGTAGAGGCTTTCGATGCCGGTGCCTTCGTAGCCGGTGGTGAAGGGCGAGATCAGATTGCGCGTCAGATTAATCAACGAAATGTGGCCGTAAAAGGGCGGGCGGAACTCCTGATTGAAATACAGCAGTCGATCGGGCGTCGAGCGGGGATCGAGCGCGCCGGTGAAAAATTGATGATCGAAAACGCGGTTGTCCTTGTTGGCAATCTGATCGCCGACGACGTCGTTGTCTTCGGCCGCGGCCATGAACATCATGTTCTCCGGCGTGTTGTGCAGGTTGCCGCCGTAGTTCATGTGGATGTGATTGCTGCCGTTGTACCAGCCCTCGGCCTTGAGATTAGTGATGCGCGCAAGCGCGATCTCGACGCTGGTTACCTGTCCGGGTTTCACGTCGATGGTCTGAGCGCGCGGCCAGTATTCGAAACCCTTGGGGGCCTCGAGCTCCAATCGCCCGGCGGGAACCTCGAGCGTGCTGCGCCCCGCCATGTGAAAAAAATGCTCGCCGGTGCGAGGCGCGACCCGCTGATACGCATCCGCCGGCGCATAAGTCTTGCCATCGGAGGCGCGCGCGTAGAGGCGGGCGGGCGTCACCGAGTTGCTGGCGGCATCGCGAACGGTCAGCTGCACCGTGCCCATGGGCCGCCGATACACGCGCTTTTGTATGTCCACGCGGCGCTCGTCGCCGCCGAAAGTGCGCAGCAAACGCAAGTCGGACAATCCGTGCTGATTGGAAACGTAGACAATCCATTCGCCGTCCGGCGACCAGCGCGGCTCGAAGTGATCCCACTCCCCGAAAGTCATCTGATAAGGCTCGCCGCCCACGGCCGGCAATACATAAAGGTTGGTGAACTGAGCGCCGCGATGCGAGCTGTAGAGAATGCGTTTGCCATCCGGCGACCATTGCGGCATCGTGCGGAACAGCGTCTGCTCCTGCAAAATCAGACGGCCTTTGGACATGCCATCCGGTTCGGCGGGGATGCGCCACACGCCGCCTGAGCCCAGCGGAATTCCGCGATTGGAAAGCAGGATGAGCTCTTTGCCGTCGGGCGACCAGGTGGGCTCGATGTGCAAATCGTTATCGCTGAAGTAGAGGCGCGCGCGGCCGAAAGTGTGATCCGCGGTAATCTGCACAGGCGCGCCGGCCGTGCCGTTTTCAACCGGCATCACGTACACGTTGAACCAGCCGTTGGATGTGGTGGAAACGTAGGCCAGGCGTTTGCCGTCGGGCGACCAGGCGGGATCGGTGTTGACCTGCGTGCCCGTGGTGAGCGAAGTGCTTTCGCCGGTGCGGACATTGAGAAGGCGCAGGTTGACACTCTTGCCGTCGTCTTCGGCGGTGTAGGCGATGAAGCGTCCGTCGGGCGACCAGGCAGGGGAGGAATCGTAGGTGGCGCTGGCAGTCAGTTCGTGGGCGGTAGTGTCGCCCACACGGATCTTCCAAATGGAGCCTGCCATGGCGAAGGCAATTTCGCGGCCGTCTGGTGACCAAGCGGGGCGCCACGGCGTGCTTGCCGCCGCGGGCAGGTAATAGTTATGCATATACTCGCCGCCGGTCTTGGCCGCCGGATACGCGGCGCGGCGCGTGGGTTGCGCGAAGAGCGCCGGCGCCACTGCGAACAGGATCCAAATGTTGCGCATGGCGAGAGTATAAACACATTTCTCGCAGAGACGCAGAGTACACCTAGAAAGAATTTAGGAATTCGTTCTTCTCTGCGGCCTCCGCGTCTCTGCGAGAAATTTTTCGTTTTTAACGGTCCGTTCTAAAGACATCTCTCGCAGAGACGCAGAGTCCGCGGAGAACACCAAACCCTTTAGTTCTTTTCTCTGTGTACTCCGCGTCTCTGCGAGAAATTTTTCGTTCTTAACGGACCGTTCTAAACACATTTCACGCGGAGAAGATCGAAACCTGTAATTCTTACTCTGCGTTCTCTGCGTCTCTGCGAGAAATGTATTGCTTCTACGGGAACAGCCCGCGCAGCCTTGTAGTCTCCGCCACCCGGCTGATTCCCAACATGTTGGCTGCTGTCCGCATGCTCACCTTGCGCTCGTCGCGGATTTTAACCACATCGATGAACGAGGTCGTCATCACGCGCTCCAGGCGGGCATAGACGTCGTGCGCGTCCCAGAAAAGGTGCTGCTCATCCTGCACCCATTCGAAATACGAGACAGTGACGCCGCCGGCGTTGCACAGGATATCGGGAATGATGAAGCTTCCCTTGTCCTCCAGGATGGTATCGGCTTCCGGAGTGAGCGGGCCATTGGCCGCCTCGGCGATGATTTTGGCGCGAACGCGCCCGGCGTTGTCCATGGTGATTGCGTTTTCGAGCGCGGCCGGAATCAGAATTTCGCATTCCAGTGCCAGCAGCTCGGCAGGGGAAATGGTCTCCGCTCCCGGAAATCCCGCAACTGCGCCGGTCGAATCCTTGTGCATCATCAGCTTGGGAACGTCCAGGCCGTTCTTGTTGTAGATGCAATCGCGCGAATCGCTCACCGCAACCACCAGAGCCTGCGCGCTGTCCAACAGATGCGCCGCCACCGAGCCGGCGTTGCCGAATCCCTGCACCACCACGCGCGCTCCTTTGATTGGAATATGCAAGCGCTCGCAGGCGGATTGGGTGGTATAAAAAACGCCGCGCCCGGTTGCTTCGTTCCGGCCCAGCGATCCGCCCAGGCTGATAGGCTTGCCGGTAACGACGCCCGAAACAGGAAACCCCTTGGTCATACTGTAGGTGTCCATGATCCAGGCCATGATCTGCGCATTGGTGTAAACATCCGGGGCGGGAATGTCCTGCGCCGGTCCAATTAACGGCAGGATGGCTGAGGCGTAGCGGCGCGTCATGCGCTCGAGCTCGCCTTGCGACATGTCCTTGGGATTACAAGTCACGCCGCCTTTGCCGCCGCCAAACGGAATGTTTACCACCGCGCATTTCCACGTCATCCAGGTGGCGAGCGCCTTAACTTCTTCCAGAGTGACGTTGGGATGGTAGCGGATGCCACCCTTGGCAGGGCCGCGCGAGGTGTTGTGCTGGACGCGAAATCCCTCGAAACGCCGGATGCGCCCGTTGTCCATGCGCACCGGTAAAGTGACTGTCAGTATACGCTCCGGATACTTGATCATTTCCCGGATATCGCCTTCCAGTTGCAAGGCATCCGCGGCCAGATCGAAGTTTTCGAGCGCGAGTTGGTGCGCGTTTTTCTCAGCTAGTGCCGTTGACATAGGTAGAGCTTCCCTCTCTTTCCTGGTTCCCCGTCACGGCTTTGCAAGAAGACCCCTCAGCCTCTTGCGGTCTTCAGGAAGCATATAACCGGCGATCGGTTGGTGCAAGGATCAACGCTGGGCGGCGATCACCTGCCCCTGGCTGCATCCGGTCGTGCCAGACACTGTAACTTCCGAGCGAGCGGTCTCGCCGGAAACCGGGAAATCCGTCGAGGCTCCGCGGGGGCTCGCCCACCGGGAACGTGTAAGCCGCCATACAAGACGCAGTATCGCCACCGAAAACGAATCGAGACATGTGCCAAAGAATCACGACTGGTTCTCCGGTCTCGCCGTCCTTCACGTACGCGCGGTAGTTCGGCCGCCAACCGAAAATCCGGATCAAGAAAAGTGACTACGGAACCGCCGGATGCCGGCAAAGGTCACAATTGCAGTGAGGCCAGCCGGGGCAGGCTTTGCGAGCATGGCTTCATCAGGCTAACGTTACGCCCTGTCACCCGTCTATGGTGTATCATCAGAAAGGTCACGGAAGGAGTTTATGTCGGCCTTCACACATCCTCATCCGGAGGCTCCGGAGCCGCAGCAAAAATTAGCGCCCCAAGCCGTTCCTCCAGCTCCGCCCGCTCGCTCAACCGGTAAGGCGTGGATCTGGCTGTTAGGCATAGTACTTATCAGCGGTCTCGCGTACTGGGCGCTGAAAACCAACCGGGCTCAGCCGGTCTCGCGCGCAACCACGCGCACGGCCGTGGTCACGCGGGGTCCGTTCACTAAAATTCTGCGGATCGCCGGCGTAACGGGAGCGCATAACTTCAACCAGGTTGTGGCGCCGATCATGCGCGGCGGCAATGAGGGCCGCGGGCTGGTGCTGATGAAGCTGGTGCCTTCAGGCTCGCGTGTCAAGAAGGGCGAGCTCATCGCTCAAATTGACGGTCAGTCGTACCGCGACCACATCGACGATCTTACGGCGCTCATTCAGCAGGCCAACGCCGACGTCAAAAAGCGCAAAGCCGAGCACGCCATCGAAATGGAAAATCTCCAGCAAATGGTGCGCGCCGCCTCTGCCGCTTTCGAAAAAGCCAAGCTGGACCGCAATGCTACCGAGATCCGCTCCGCGATCGATCAGGAGATCCTGCAGCTGGCGGTTGAAGAAGCCGAGGCCCAATACAAGCAATGATGCAGTCCATCTGGCGCGGCGGCGAAATGGGGCAAGTAAAAGAGGGCGACCAGGTGTATCCCGGCCAGCCTTTCATGAAGATCGTCGACACCTCCAGCATGCAGCTTGAAGCCAACGTCAACCAGGTGGAGAGCGAGGGCATTCGTCTGGGACAGACTGCCGTATTGCGTTTCGACGCGTTTCCCGGCATGGAGATGAAGGGCAAAGTGGTCAGCGTGGGCGCCCTCGGCGTGGCCGGCTGGCAGCAGAACTACTACCTCCGCCAGATACCCGTACGCATTGCGATTGAAGGGCAGGACCCGCGTCTGATTCCGGATCTTTCCGCCTGCGGCGATGTGCTGCTGGATCACAAAAACGACGCCGTACTGGCGCCGCTCGAAGCCATCAGCGCGGAAAACGGGAAGACGCTGGCCTATGTGCGCGACGGCTCAGGCTTCGCGGCGCGCGAAGTGCAGCTCGGCGAGCGCAACAATAACCATGTCGCGGTGCTGGCCGGCCTGAATGCCGGCGACGAGATCGCGCTGGGCCGTCCCGCCACCCTCGAACCGTAGATCGAATTGGCCATCCTGATCGGCATTCACCCTGTCACGGAAGCGCTGCGCGCCGGGCATCCATTGGACCGCATTCTGGTGGCGCGCGGCGCGGCCGGAGCGCGTTTGCAGGAGATTATCGATCTGGCTCGCGGCCGCGGCATTTCGCTGCGTTTTGAAGAGCGGCCGGCGCTCGACCGTATTGCCGGCAGCGCCGCCCATCAAGGCGTGGTAGCACTGGGCGCGGAGCGGCGCTATGCGGAGCTGAACGAAGTCAGCGCCAAAGCCCGTCTGCTGGTAGTGCTGGACGGCATCGAAGATCCGCACAACCTGGGCGCCATCATTCGCACTGCCTGCGCCGCCGGAGCCGATGCCGTGGTCGTACCGGAACGGCGCGCCGCCGGGCTCACCGAGACGGTCGCTAAAGCAGCTTCGGGCGCGCTCGAGTATCTGCCGGTAGTGCGCGTGACCAATGTCAATCGCGCGCTGGAAGATCTAAAAGAGCGCGGTTTTTGGATCTACGGCCTCGACGAGCGCGGCGATGAGGACTACGCCGGGGTATCGTACAACACGCCGACCGCTCTGGTGTTTGGGGCCGAAGGCCACGGCCTGCATCAGATGGTGCGCAAGCATTGCGACGTGCTGGTGCGCATTCCGATCAGCGGCAAGATCAGTTCGCTCAACGTGTCGGTGGCCGCCGGGGTTGTATTGTTCGACTGGAAGCGTAAAGCAACTACGCCGGACCCGCAATAAGCTTGTGGCCCCTGGGCGCGGGCAGCAGATCGGGCCTACTGGCCATGTCCGGGCTGAAAATGGCGAGCCTTCGCGCTACGCCGTCGAGATCGGCGCCCTCCTGGACCGGCATTTCATGCTCTACCCATGACGATAGAGGAATGTTGCGGAAGAACATGCGTTCCGCCAGCACCAGGCTCCGGCGGCTTTTGAACATCATCTTGCGCTCGCGGACATAGCGCCGCTCCTCGACGTGTAGTTCGGAGAGAAATTCATCGAGAGCTCTGCGCCGGGCTTCTTCTTCGGTGGCCCGGATGGTTTGGTCCATGATCCTCTTCTGGCCCTCGACCGTGGCGCAGGCAGCGGCCAGGCGCTGGCGCTCGACGGCGACGGCGGTTTCCAGGCGAGACTGCATCAGGCAATACGAGATGACGCTCGAGCCGAGCGCTGCCACTCCCGGTAAGATAAGCCAGAGCCATTCGGCCATATGGCGGAATATCGGAGGGATGGGGGAATTTCTGTAGGGAAGAAACCGCTCCCTCTGGTCACGGCTCTGTTAAGTCGCGTTCGTCATTTATCGCACGGACGCCGGTTGCGAACGAAGCGCTAAGCGCCTGGTTGCGTGCCATCGATCTTCTGGCCGCCCCAGACGTACCGCAACAGGGAAAAGCTCCTCAGCGCCCGCAGCATGGACCCGGCGCGCGCCTTCAGACCCGCGGCGAAGCCATAATGCTTGCCCAGATAGGCGGCCAGGCCCAGCTCGAAATCGGCGCGGCGAAGCGCGTTCGTCGTGGGGGTTCCGTGGTCGATGGCCGTGAGCGAGCCGGCAACCTGCACCTGCTTGGCGGCGCGCTGGACTTGCCGGCACAGCTCCGCATCGCTGCCAAATTGCCCGTAGCGCTCGTCGATCTGGCGCATGGCCCGCAAAAAGAAGCTGCGTACCATGATGGCCGCGCCGCGGGCGTATTCCACCGCATGAGCATCCGAGCCCGGGAACGCCGCACGCCACTCCACGTCATGATCCCCGGGCACGGGAAGTCTCGCCACCTGAGGCGCTCCCGAGCCATCCGGATGGGTCAGACGCGGGCAGACCGCCCCCACATCGCCCTGGGCCTCAAGTATGGACGCCAAGCCGGCCGCCGTCGCCGGCGATACCTCAACGTCATCATGCAGCAGAAGAATGAATTCGCCCGCCGAACTGCGCACGCCGATATTCAGAGCCTTGGTCAGCCCGAAGTTGCGCGGCAGGGGAGTGAAGCGCACTCCGGGGAATTCGTCGCGCAGCTCGCTGCTGCCGCCAGTTGAACCGTTGTCGACCACCAGAATTTCCAACTGCTCCCGCTGGGCGGATTGCTCGAGCGCGAGCAGACATTTCCGCAGCAGCTCCGGGCGGTTATGGGCGATCACCAGCGCCGTGATCCGGATGGCAACCGGTGTGGATTCTGTTTCCAGTTCGGGTTGAGGCACTATGAGCGCATCATGTTACCACGCCGGGGAGTTCACTTGAGCATGCGCTGCGCGCGGTCGAGGTCTTCGAGCAGCCGCCGCGTGATCTTGTCGGCGACGTCGGCGCTCGAGCCGCGGAATTTTCCGCCATTGCTTTCCTGAGTGGTGGCCCAGATCAGCTCGCCTTCCTTATTCACCAGGCGAACGGCGGCGGCGGCTTCGTGTTTGCGCTCGTCAATGCGGCTGGATTCGCTCTCTCCGGCTCCACCGCCGAGGGAAAAGCCCTGCCGCGTGTCGCGGACGCCGGAAGTCCCGCGTCCCCTTCCGACATTGCCGCGCACATTGACGCTGTCGCTGGTGTTATGCACTTCGGTGAACACCAAATCTTCGGCCGAACCGCGCAGGGTGGCGTCGGCGCCTTCCGGATTTTCCGTGATGACGAATTTATGAGTGCCCGCCAGGCTGCTTAGGATCATGTCGCGTATCTGCGCGGCAGTGTCGCCGCCGGTCAGCCGGTCGACGAAAATTTTCCGGACACGCAGCAATTGCCCGAGATTCTGTTCTTCAATGGTGATTTTGGGCGCGGCAGCCGCGCCGCGCGGCGCTGGATCTTCAGCCGTCAAGAGCAACAATACAGTGGTAGCAGCATATTCATCCCTTTCCCGCCCGGCGCGCTTCCTCGTCCTGAAATTCCACTTTGCGTCCGGTGCGGGCTTCCAGACTCACCAGCGTGGCGCGAATCGCGCCTTTAGGCACTTTGAAAATCAGGGCCTGCTGGCGGCCGCGATCGTCGGTGAATCCGATGGTCAGAAAATGCCCGCGTTTCTTGCTCAACAGCAACATGGGCGAAATGAGAGCGGCGGCGTAGCGGCGGCTGACGCTTTGGCCGTACTCGAGCACGTTGAGCTGGTTGTAAGGGATCCGAATAGTGGCTTCCCTGGAACGGAACAGGAGGGCCTCCTCGTCCGTCATTTGGATATTCCCTTCCGTTTTTCCGGGAAGGGCGGCGATCGTTCCACCGACATAGTGGACCCGACCGCCTGGATCACCCGCCAAAAGCAGAGGCGGGAGCGCATAGCCGCTCAGCAAACCGAGCAGCACCGGCAGCACGTAACGCATGTTATGGATTGCTTATAGCACGCGCGATGTTCGAGCGATATCCTACCCATCGCTGAAGTGGGGCAGGTCCGCGACCTGCCGATTCTGAAATGGCAGGTCGGGGACCTGCCCCACGTTATAATTGTTGATGAACCCCCATGGCAGGTAGTTTGCAATTTCCGGCAACCGTCGCCGCCGGCGTCCGCGAAAACGCCCGCGCGGAGTCTGCCGCCATCCCGTGGTTCGTGTGGTGCTCCGTGCTAGCCGTGACTTCCGCCATGGTGGGCGCGCATTGGGACATCTCCTGGCACCGCTCCATTGGCAGAGATACGTTCTGGACTCCGGCGCATATTGCCATCTACATGTGCGGCGTGCTGGCCGGCATTTCCTCCGGCTATCTGATTCTCGACACCACGCTGCGCGCGGCCTCTCCGCTGCGGGACACGTCCGTAAACATTTGGGGATTTCGTGGTCCGCTAGGCGCGTTCATCTCAGCCTGGGGCGGCATCGCCATGATCGTCTCCGCTCCCTGGGACGACTGGTGGCATAACGCCTACGGGTTGGACGTCAAGGTGCTCAGCCCGCCGCATGTGCTGCTCATCGCCGGAATCCTGGCCGTCGAAATGGGCGCGCTGATCTTGATTCTGGGGCGCATGAACCGGGCATCCGGCATCGCGCGCGAAAAACTCAATGCGCTGTTCCTCTATGTCGGCGCCATGATCCTGGTATGTCTCATGATTCTGGTGCTGGAGTATATATTCCGCATCTACATGCATAGCGGATTCTTTTACCGGGTAGTGGCGATGACGGTTCCAGGCCTGCTGGCGGGTATGGCGCGGGCATCCGGACGGCGATGGGCCGCGACCACCGTGACCGGCATTTATAGCCTGTTCATCCTGGGCTGCCTGTGGATTCTGCCGCTGTTTCCGGCGGAGCCAAAGCTGGGACCGGTTTACCAGCAGGTGACCCACTTCATTCCGCCCGAATTTCCCTTGCTGCTGATCGTCCCGGCACTAGCGCTCGATATGCTGTGGGCGCGAACCGGAAATTGGAGTGCATGGACGCGCGCGATCGTTTCGAGCGTGGTGTTCCTGGCGGTGATGGTCGCGGCACAGTGGCCGTTTGCCAGTTTTTTGATGTCGCCCGCATCGCGCAATTGGGTTTTCGGGACGCTGTATTTCGACTACGGCTTGCCTCCCACAAGTTCCTACGTCCGCCACGTTTTCCGGCCACTTGAAGCAACCGCCTCTGGATTCTGGATGGAGATGGCAGCCGCGCTCGCATTTGCCGCGCTGACCATTCGGATTGGGTTAGCCGGGGGCGACTGGATGCGGCGCATCCGGCGTTAAATGCGGATTCTGCTGCTTTCCCTCTTTTTCGCCGGCCTGGCCGCGGCCCATGTTGGCAGCCCTGATGTTTTCTTCGAAGGCGACGCCGGGCCTTACCGTCTGCTAGTCACCGTGCGGCCTCCCCCGGTGATTCCCGGCGTGGCGGAGATTGAGGTGCGGGGCACGTCGCCCGATATTCGCGAAGTGCACATCGTTCCGCTGCCGCTGCGGGGTCCGGGAGCGCAATTCGCTCCCACGCCGGATTTGGCGCAGCGCTCCAAAGACGACCCGCAATTCTATACCGGCAGCCTGTGGATGATGGCATCCGGCTCCTGGCAAGTGCGGGTGACGGTGGATGGCGCCAAAGGAAAAGGCGAGCTTTCCGTACCGGTTCCGGCCCTGGCCTCGCGCACGACGACTATGCAAAAGGGGCTGGGAGCGCTGCTTCTCGGACTCATGCTGGTGCTGGTGGTGGGCCTGGTGAGCATTGTCGGGGCGAGCGTGCGCGAAGCGCAACTGGAACCAGGCCTTACGCCGGAACCGGCGCGGCGTACCAGAGCGGCCTATATGATGGCCGCAACCGCCGTGGCGGTGCTGGCCTTTTTGTGGCTGGGCAACCGGTGGTGGAATTCGGAGGCGGAGAACTACCGGCAAATCGTGTACCGGCCGGTTGAGCTGGGGGCATCGCTCGAAAACGGCAACAAGCTGATGCTCCGGCTCACGCAGAACCCGGGCTGGATGGGTTTCCGCGCGGTGAACGAAGCGCTCATTCCGGATCACGGCCACCTCATGCACCTGTTCGTGCTGAGCGCGCCGGCCATGGACTCCGGAAACCGGCGTGGCCTCGATCGATTTGCCGGCGATTGCGGGCCAGTCGCTCACTGGCGATGATTCCTCGGCGGCGGCGCCGGCGATCGCTCAAGCCGATTTTGCCCGCACCACATTCCCTCTGCCCGACGGCGGACAGATGGTGTGGGACCGCGATCCGGCGCCGCTCAAGAGCAAGCGTGTCTACTCGTTTCGTTTTCTCGTGCGCGATCCGGCAGGCAAGCCTGTCGAAGACATGGAGCTTTACATGGGCATGCCGGGGCACGCCGTTTTCGTCGGCCATGACATGCAGGTGTTCGCGCACATTCATCCGGCGGGCTCGGTGCCGATGGCCGCGCTCGACATTCTCAAGCCGCACGATATGAGCGCGATGTCTCATACGGCATCGACCGCAGCATTGCCGGCCGAAGTTTCCTTCCCGTACGGATTTCCGCAACCCGGCAGTTACCGCATTTTCATCCAGGTGAAACGCTCCGGCCACGTTGAGACTGGCGTATTCGATGCCCGCGTCGAGTAAACTGAAGCTTTGCATACCATCAAGGATCAAGGCGTTCTGATCACCGGAGCAGGGCGCGGCATCGGCAAGCGGCTGGCGCTCGGTTTCGCCGCAGCCGGCGCGCGCGTCGGTTTGCTGGCCCGCACCCAACCCGAACTGGATCTGGCCAAGCTGGAAATTGAGCATGCCGGCGGCGCGGCGCTGCGCCTGCGCGCCGATGTGCGCGACTTCGAAAAAGTCTGGGCGGCGGTGGAACGCATGGGCGTGGTGTTTGGCGGCGTGCACGTGCTGATTGCGGCGGCCGCGGTGCAAGGCCCCATCGGGCCGCTGGCGGAAGTGAAAACCAAGCTGTGGCAGGAAACGCTCGATACCAACATCCTGGGCGTGATGCACGCCTGCCGTGCGGTGCTGCCGCAGATGATTGCGCGGCGTTCCGGCAAAATCATCATCCTGGGCGGAGGGGGCGCGGCCGATGCGCGCCCGGGATTTTCGGCTTATGCGGCTTCAAAAGCCGCTGTCGTCCGCCTGGCTGAGACGCTGGCCGAAGAAGTGCGCGACCATAACGTGCAGGTGAATTGTCTCGCCCCCGGCGGCTCCTATACCAGCATGACCGACGAAATCATTCAGGCCGGGGCAAAAGCCGGCGCCAAGGAAGTAAAGGAAGCCGAAGAGATCCGGCTCACCGGCGGCGTTCCTCCCGACAAACAAATTCAATTAGCTCTGTTTCTGGCTTCGGAGCGCTCCAATCACATCAGCGGCAAACTCATCCACGTCAACGACGACTGGAAAAAGCTCGAGCACACCAACATGCTGCCCGCCGCCTACACTCTGCGCCGGGTGCTCAAAGGCTAGTATGATTTCTTGCGAGGTCCTTCAACGATGAAAACGTGCCGTCATATCGCCCTGGCTATTTTGGTTGTGGCCATCGCCGCCTGGTCTCAGGAGCCGCCGAAAAGGAAGAAGCTGCTGGCCATAGGACAGTCCAATGGCTTCCAGCACGATGCCGTTTCCCATGGCTTGGCGACGGTCTGGAAAATCGGCCAGGAATCCGGTCTGTGGGACACTTACATCCGCACCGACACCCAGCTGATCACCAAGAAGAAGCTGCCCAACAACGCCCGGAACCTGGATTATTTCGACGCCGTGATCTTCTACACCACGCTCGAGCTGGACCTGAACGCGGATCAGAAGGCCGACCTGCTTTCGTTCGTCAAGGACGACGGCAAAGGCTTCCTGGGCACCCACAGCGCTACCGACACCTTTTACCAGTGGCCCGAATACGGTGAGATGATCGGCGGCTATTTCGATAACCATCCGTGGCATCAGAAGGTAACGATCAATGTCGAAGACCGCAAGTTCCCGGCGACCGAGCATTTCCCAAAATCTTTCGAGATCACCGATGAGATTTACCAGTTCAAGAATTATTCTCGCGATCGGGTTCGCGTGCTAATGAGCATCGACCCGAACTCCGTCGATCTCACCAAGAAGGAGGTTCACCGCACCGATAAGGATTTTGCCGTCACCTGGGCGCGCAACTACGGCAACGGGCGCGTCTTCTATTCGTCGCTGGGCCATCGCGAAGAGGTCTGGAACCGGCCGGACATGCAGAAAATGTGGCTGGAGGCCGTCAAGTGGGCCATGGGGATGACCAAGGGCGACGCCACGCCACGGCCGTGAAACACAACGGATAACGCTCCGGGGCAACCATCGAGCGGGCCATCCCCAAGCAGGGGTTTGGCTTCGGCTCAAATGGGGGTAATGCTCGGATCCTCGATTACCTGGGTGTATAGTGGTTAGCCGCTGCACGCCAGGAGGATACGTGACGGAAGCTAATGGAGGACTTTATGCGAGGGTTCGCGTTTTCGCAGCCCTCGCGATTTTTTTGAGCGCTGCATCGACGGTGCAGGCTGACACCCCGTTTTCGTGTTTCTCCGCCGGCGGGCTTACGCCGTTGCTGCGATCCGAAGGGATTGCGGAATTTGCGGGCGATGTGGTGTTCAACTGCACTGGCGGCACAACGACGCCGCAAGGTTCGCCAGTTCCGCAAGTAAACATACAGATTTTCATTAACACTTCCCTTGCGATCACCAGCAGGCTCTTCGGCTCGGGCAATGAGGCGCTCCTGCTCATGGACGATCCGGTTGGGTCCGAACAAGTGCTGTGCACCACGCCGCTCACAGGATGCAGCGCCAATGGCGTGGGCCCGGACTCAGCCGCGCAGCAAAACGCTTACAAAGCCGGCCGGATTAGCGTTTTTCAGGGTGTGCCTGCCGGCCTCAATTCGGTAGTTTTTCGCGGCGTACCCATCGATCCACCTGGAGAGGCGCTGTTCGCCGACGGCTCTCCGCTAGTGCGGACGATCCACATCACCAATCTTCGGGTAAACGCTTCGCAGTTTCATGGCTCCGGATTTACGCCGGTGAATGCCAGCACTTCCGCGACCCCCGCGGCGGCTTTCCCGATTGATTCACAGGCGACGACCACCATTGGATTCGCCTCAAGGCGACGGCACGCCCCACTCCGGCACAACCGTGTCCGAGCAGGACTATCCGAACACTTTCTATTTCTCAGAATCTGGATTCTACAATCCCGCGTTAGGTTTGGGGACCAATCCGGCGCCAGGACTGCCGGACTTTGGCACCCGCCTTAAAGTAACCTTTAATAACATCCCGGCGGGTGTCACGATCAGCGGGCCTGCGGGATTCATATCCACGGACACCACCAACTTCGGGTTGTTGACGGTTCACCAGACGGCTACCGAGACCGGTCCGTACAACCCGAGCGTGGCAAATGCTTTTACAGCCACGGCTTCGGCGAATTCGCACACTTTTGTCTACGAAGTGACTGACGCCGACATCTCCAGTACCAGGGTGACGATCTCTTTCAAGGCATCCTGGAGCGGCGCGCCCAATCAGCCGGCTCTCGGCACCGTCCAAATGGCGGCCTGGTATGCGCCGACCAGTACCAACCTGAGTGCGGGGACGGCGGCTGTCGCACCTATTCCTCGTTTTCAGGATTTCTCCCAACCGGCCGTCAGCGCTTTCACCATAGTGTCGCAATGCTCAACGATACCGACGGTGACGTCGTTCAACGTCCTGTTTGGCAGCCAGAGTTATAACCTGGCCAACTCAACGCGGCATAGCCTCCCGTGGAATATCGTGGGTATCCGCGTGGTCTTCTCGAAACCTATTGCCAGCGGGAGCGCGGCCAGCCTGGTCGGTACGGCGGCGACCGGTCTCAGCGGTCTCGGAACCAATACGCTGACGTGGTCCATCACGCCTGTAGGCAACGCCAATCTGGCGCTGTCGCTTGCGGCCAACGGCCCTTCAGCGCTGAAGGATGCATCCGGCAACCGTCTGGCCGGCGGCGCCGGCTTCTCTCAGTTCCTTAGAGTGTTTTGGGGTGATTTCAATGACGACGGCTTTGTCACTGCAACGGACATGGTTGGCGTCAACAACGCCAGATCTCTCCCCTACAATATCTTTGCCGACATGAACGGCAATGGCAATGTCGGTGTTGACGATGTACAGGTTGTACGGACAAGAGTGGGGACTTTCCCGCCTTTTTGAAGTTGGATGAACCAAAAACGTAATGTATGGACCATCGGAGATCATCATGAAACCCACGGGTAGTATTCAGGACAGGAGTTTTAGGTTCTTTGCGTTGCTGTTGGCCGGTATTGCCGCTGCTTTGCTCCCTTCGGTGCCGGCACGGGCGGACGTGTTGGCGTTGTCTATTCAGTCGTCGATCAATGTAAATGCAGGAGATAGCGCGGGCTTCGACGTGTTGCTGACGAACACCAGCGGGCCGGCCGTCGAAATCGCGGCTTTTGAATTTGAGGTGTCCACCTTTTTCTTTACCGATATTTTCCTCACAGGCGCAAATACCTCGACCGTGTTGGCCCCCTATATATTCGGCGGTAACTCGCTGTTTGGCCCGGATATCGCTACCTTCAACGACGGCGCCAGTCTCATTGCGAGCGATGTTGCTGCTGTCGGCGCCACTACGCTGGGCACGGGCGAGACGGTAGGGCTCGGACACGTCCTGTTCAGCGCCATTCCCACGGCAGCCACGCAATCGATCGAAGTAGATGTGTATGGCTTCCCCTTTTCGAGCCTCTCGGATCTAGCCGGAAACGACGTCCCAATTGCATTCGGCTTCGTTGGACAGATCAACGTAACCGCCTCCGACGTGAGTAGCGTGCCCGAGCCTTCCTCGCTGGTTTTGCTGCTGACCGCCGCACCCGTGATCTGGGGCGGGCGCCGACTTCGCCGCATGCCTGTCGTGTAGAATCGGGGCGTGATCCGGCTTTGCCCTATCCTACCGGCCTTGCGATACGATGAGCGTCATGCAGAAAGCGTCTTTGCACATTTTGGTTGGATTGCTGCTGACGTGCCCGGCTTTCGCGCAGCCTGCGCCGGCGATTCCGCAGCCCGGCTTGAAGCTCAGCGTCGATCAGCTCAAGGCGCAAATCCACGTGACTGCCGGCAAGCGGCTGCGTCCGAAATCATGGCCCAACGGGGCGCGCGTGGCGGTGGCGCTGAGCTTCGATGTCGACAACCAGACGACGCCGCTGGTGCGCGGCGATCTGGCTCCGGGCGTGCTCTCGCGCGGTGAATATGGCGCGCTCGAAGGGCTGCCGCGCATTCTGCGCCTGCTCGATAAGCACCAGCTTCCGGCATCCTTCTTCATTCCGGCGGTGAGCGATATTTTGCATCCGCAAATGGTGCGCGACATTATGGCCAGCGGGCGGCACGAGGTCGCGGTGCATGGCTGGGTGCATGAGCTCCTCACCTCGGTCAACAATGAAGCCGACGAGCAGCGCCTGCTGGATCAGGCTATCGCGCATCTCACCAAAGCCATGGGCAAGCGGCCGGTCGGGTACCGCGCGCCGTCGTGGGCATTCAGTCCGTACACGTTGGGGCAAGTGGCCAAGGCCGGCTTTCTGTATGACAGCAGTCTGATGGCGAGCGACGATGCTTATGAAGTGATGCTGGATGGCAAGGCGACCGGCGTGATCGAGCTGCCCATCGAATGGATACTCGACGACTTTCCGCTGCTCAACCTGCCGGGCGGCTTGCTGGCCTCGCCCGATCTGGTGAATCAGACTTTTCAATCTGAATTCGATGTGGCGTATGAGGAAGGCGGGCTGTACATTTTGACGATGCATCCGCATGTCACCGGGCACCGGTCGCGTATCGCGGCGCTCGAGAAACTGATCCTGCACATGAAGTCGCGGCCCGGTGTGTGGTTCGCGACGCACGAGCAGGTGGCGCGGCATGTCAAGGAGAATGGCGGGCTGTAGTGGGGAAACCGCTCCCTTCGGTCACGGCTCGCTAACACGCGCTCCGATGACGAGCCGTGACCGAAGGGAGCGGTCCTTACGTTGCCGCTTCAAACGAATCAACTACGAAAACATTTCTCGCAGAGCGGCGAGACGGTCGGTGACCGTCAAACTGGCGGTGAACGTGATATGTTGCTGGGGTTCGCAGGGCGGCAGCAATAGACCGAAGC
>JACPNO010000046.1 GCA_016185465.1 Candidatus Solibacter usitatus | reverse complement strand
GTACAATGGCGAACGGCCCCACAGCAGTCTGGGTTATCGGACGCCCAATGAGTTTGCGGCGACCCTGAAATCCTCAGTTATGACTGGCTGAAAGAATCGAGGCAGGTCAGTTTCCGCTGTCGAATGACCGCTGGAGCGTGCGAGACACACTCCGCTGTAAACATACGCGAAGAGTTTCGAAAAGTGTAAACCGAGACGTTCGCCAGGTTAACCGCGAGTGGCCGGTCTCCGGGAGAAGGAGAAGGTGCGCCGTGGCCCGCCTCACCGGACCACCCACGACGGTTCACCGAGGACGGAAGGAAAGAACAGGATCGTTTGGAAATGCATAGCGGAACTGGCGCGATGAGGGGAGGCGCATATGTTCTTAGAAATCAGTTTGGGATTCGGGTTTGCCCCCCTTGTTGGCGTAGAGCCGGAACAATCTGTTACCCATGTGTCCGGTCCGGACAACGAAAGATTTGGCTCCTCAGGTAGGACTCGAACCTACAACCCTTCGGTTAACAGCCGAATGCTCTACCATTGAGCTACTGAGGAGCAACGCAAGGCAATCCCTTCATTTAATCAGAGCGTTTCGGCGAGTGTCAAACCGCGCGGGATTCGGCGGCGGATTTTGCGTAACGTAAGTAGAGCGCCAATCCCTCGTATTCGGCCGGGCCTAGATCGCAAATAATGTGGCGGGTCAGGTAAGCCCTGGCGATTTCCGGCGTGAATCCGCGCGGCACCGCGTCCAGGCGGATGATGTCCTCAATGTGCTCGCGGCCGTAGGCGTGCGACGCCTGAAAAATCGCCTCCACTTCCGGGCGGATCATTTCTTTGGGCCCGGCCCACACGGCGAATACCATGGGAAGGCCGGTCATGTCCGTCCACTCGGCGCCCAGATCGTAAGCCGGATAGGGCAGCGCGGCCGGGTCAATGCGCAACGCCGGATCGCCGATGATGAGCGCGGCATCGGCGGCTGCCATCATGCGATCTAAATCGGGCGCGTGGGGGACGATGCTGGGCCGCGCGCCATAGCGCCGCTCCAGAATAATTCGCGCCAACTGCACCGAGGTGCGTGAACTGGTATCGGCGGCCAAAGTTCGAATTTCCCCTAGCGGCTTGCGCGTCGCCAGTAAAATGCTGCGCACCGGTCCGCGCGAAGCGATTCCCAGTCCCGCCACCTGCGCGTAATCGTGGGAGTTGAGTTCCACCGCCGGAATAATGCCGATGTCCGCGCGTCCCATGGCCACTTCATCGGCACAGACGGCGGGCAAACGGAAACTCAAATCGAACGCGCCCTGTTGGGGACCGTGCAGCAGGCCCCATACCAGCGGCGAAGTATTCAGAAAACTGACCGCGCAGACCCTGATTGGAGGAGCGATGGGGGACAAACCATCAGTCTAACAGACGCGGTTCACGCGCCCTTGTGCCCGCCTTCGAGCACGCAAACGTCGCGCAGATTGCGGTATTTCTCGGCGAAATCCAGGCCGTAGCCCACCACGAATTCATCCGGGATATGAAAGCCCCGGTACGCCAGCTCCACCGGCCGGATGCGCCGCTCCGGTTTGTCCAGCAGCGCCGCGATACGCACCGAGCGCGGCTTACGCGTCTCAAGGCTGTGGATCAGATAGTTGAGCGTCACTCCGGAATCGACAATATCCTCGACCAGCAGCACGTCAGCGCCCTCCACCGGCAAATCGAGATCCTTGGTAAGTTTCACCGCTCCGGAAGTGGTTTTGTTCTTGCCATAACTGGCGATCGCCATGAAATCGATGACCGTTTCGCGCCGGATTGCGCGCGCCAGATCGGCCAGAAAAAAACACGCGCCTTTGAGAATCCCCACCAGGTGCAGGGTCCCGCCGGGATAGTCGGCGTCGATTTGCGCGCCCAATTCGGCGACGCGGGCCTGGATTTGTTGTTCTGAAATGAGGACGCGCAGCGCGGGCGGGGACATGGAGTTATTCTAAAGTACTGAGGTTCTCGCCGACAGTCGCGCTTCTGCTAGGCTTGGCCGCGGCCGGTTCGCTGGCCGGCGCTGAGCCCACGCTCACCGCGCAACAGCGCCGCCTCAATCTGGACTCTTTCGAGTTCGTCTGGACCACGGTCCGCGATCAGTACTGGGATCCAAAACTCGGCGGGCTGAACTGGCAGGCGGTCCGCGAAGAGTTTCTTCCCGCCATGCAAAACGCCGAAACCATGAGCCAGGCGCGGCAAGTGCTCGAGCGCATGATCGGACGACTGGGACAATCGCATTTCGCCATCATTCCCGGCTTCGTCTACGAAGACCTTGGAGCCAAACGGGACGGTGAAGAAGGCGGCGCCGGCGTGACCGGCATCGATACGCGCGTCATCGGCGGCCGCATTCTGGTAACGCAAGTCGACGATGGCTCGCCCGCCGCCGCGCAAGGTGTCCGGCCGGGCTGGATCATTGTGCGCATCGAAGGGCGCGAAATGGCGCCCGCCATCGCCAAGGTCGCTGAAGCCTACCAGAAGTCAACGCAGCGGGAGCTGATGCTGCATCACGCCATGCAAGCACGGATGTCGGGACGTGTTGGCGGCACGCGGCGAATCGAGTTTCTGGACGGCGCGGATAAAGTGGTAGAGAAGAATATCCGATTGATGATGCCGCCCGGTGAGTTGGCGATCTTCGGGCTCCTGCCGCCGACGCCGGTCTGGTTCCACGCGCGCAAGCTTCCCAGCGGCATCCAGTACGTAGCCTTCAACCTGTTTCTGGATCCCGCCCGCTTGATGACGGCCTTCGGCGACGCGGTGGCGTCGACGGGCGAAAACTCCGGATTCATCATCGATCTACGCGGAAATCCCGGCGGCCTGGGCATCATGGCCACCGGCATGGCGGGCTGGTTCATCGACAAGCCCAACCAGCAGCTCGGAACCATGCAAACGCGCCAGAGCACGTTGAAATTCATCGTCAACCCCCGCCTTCCGGCTTACCGGGGACCCGTTGCCATGCTGGTGGACGGCACGTCCGCATCCACTTCGGAAATCTTTGCTGGCGGCTTACAGGCGTTGGGACGCGCGCGAATTTTTGGCAGCCAAACCGCCGGCGCAGCCCTGCCGTCGCTCATCGACCAGCTTCCGAACGGCGACGCCTTCCAGCACGCTAACGCCAACTATATTTCGGAAGGAGGCCGCACGCTCGAGGGCGCCGGCGTCACTCCCGATCTCGAAGTAATCCCCACGCGGGAGGCGCTGCTGGCGGGGCGCGACCCGGTCCTCGACGCCGCGGTAAAATGGATTGGCGCGCAAAAGTAGCCGCCCACCGACACCCTTATGCGCAAATTCCTTGCAACCGTAACCACGCTTTCCACCTTGGCGGCGCTGCCGTGGTTGACTTTGGCCGCCGACGAAGCCCTGCCCAAAGGCGAAGTCATTCTGGACCAGTTCGTCGAAGCCACCGGCGGCAAGGCGGCTTACGAGAAAATCCACAGCGAAGTGGCGACGGGTTCGTTCGAACTCACCGGCAAGGGAATCCGCGGCTCCGTCACCAGCTTTAAAGCCGCGCCGAACAAGATATATTTGACGATCGATCTCGCCGGAATCGGCAAAATGGAGGATGGCTCCAATGGCGAAATCGCCTGGAACCGTTCGGCGCTGCAAGGCCCGCGCATCAAGGAAGGTGACGAAAGGGCCGCCGCTTTGCGTGAAGCAACCTTCAACGAGCCTCTCCACTGGCGCAAGCTCTACAAGAGCGTCGAGACCGTGGGAATCGAGAAAGTGGACGACAAGGATTGCTACAAGGTGGTCCTGACGCCGCTCGAGGGCAAGGCGCAGACGCAATTTTTCGATCGCCAGTCGCATCTGCTGGTGAAGTTTGCCATGACTTTGAGCTCCCCCATGGGTGAGGTCGCGGTGGAAAGCCGTTTAGGAGATTACCGCAAGGACGGCGACCTGCTGACGCCGCACCGCCTCGAGCAGAGCGCCATGGGACAGCAGTTCGTCATCACCATCGACACGGTGAAATGGAATGAGGAGATCCCCAAGAGCCGCTTCGATCTGCCTGCCGACGTAGCGGCGCTGCTGCCGAAAGCCGCCACGAAGTGACGCACTGTATAATCTCCCTTTGACCTGATTTTTCCCGCTAAGGAGAATGGCTTGCGAAAGAAGATTACCGTTGTGGGCGCCGGCAATGTCGGCGCGAATTGCGCGCTGCGTGTAGCTGAAAAAGAGCTGGCGGACGTGGTGCTGGTGGATGTGATCGAGGGAGTGCCGCAAGGCAAAGCGCTCGATCTGCTGCAGTCGGGCCCGGTGCAGGGTTACGACGTCCACATCAGCGGCTCAAACGATTATGAGCCGACCGCAAACTCTGACATCTGCATCATCACCGCCGGCTTCCCGCGCAAGCCGGGCATGAGCCGCGACGATCTGCTGCTGGCCAACTACGAAGTGGTGAAGACCGCCACCGAGAATTGCGTCAAATTTTCGCCGAATTGCATTCTGATCGTAGTGACCAATCCGCTGGACGCGATGTGCCAGGCGGCGTATATGGTGTCGCGGTTTAGCAAGAACCGCGTCATCGGCATGGCGGGCGTGTTGGATACGGCGCGCTTCCGCACCTTCATCGCCGAGGAGCTCAAGGTTTCCGTGGAAAATGTCACAGCCGTCGTAATGGGCGGGCACGGCGACACCATGGTGCCGTTCGTGCGCCTGAGCAACGTCGCGGGAATTCCCCTTACCGAGCTGTTGGACAAAGCCGCGCTCGACCGTTTGGTGGAACGCACGCAAAACGGCGGGGCGGAAATCGTCAAACATCTGAAAACCGGCAGCGCTTATTACGCGCCTTCGGCGGCGGCCGTTGAGATGGCGGAGTCCATCCTTCGCGACAAGAAGAAAGTTCTGCCGTGCGCAGCCTACCTGGAAGGCGAATACGGCATCAACGGACTCTTTGTCGGCGTGCCGGTAAAGCTGGGCGCTCGCGGCATCGAGCAGATCTATCAGATCAAGGTGACTGCCGATGAGCAGGCCATGCTCAACAAGAGCGCGGCCGCGGTGGCGGAGCTGGTCGAAGTGATCAAGAAGAAGATGGCTTCGTAGCAGCCTGCAGGCAAGATTTTTGAAACTTCGCTTGGATTTCTCCGTATTTCCCCATTAGGAATCCATGCGATACTTTGCGACGCAGGTCAAACACGTCTTTCGCCGGCTGGGACGCTCGCCGGTTTTCACTGCGATTACCCTGGTCACACTCGCCATCGGCATCGGCGCCAACAGCGCGATTTTCAGCGTCGTCGAGGGCGTCCTTCTCAAACCTCTCCCATTTCGCGATCCGCAAAGGCTGGTGGGCGTCTGGCATACGGCTCCGGGCATCAATATCAAGAACCTGCAGGCCTCACCCTCGACCTACCTCACCTACCGGGAAGAAGGCCGCACCTTCGAGGACATCGCCATCTACACCAGCAGCAGCATGACCGTTACCGGACTGGCAGAGCCCGAGCAGGTCCGCTGCCTGTGGGTTACCGATGGCCTGCTGCCGCTGCTGGGCGTACCTCCTCAGTTCGGCCGATGGTTCTCGCCCAAAGACGATGCCCCCGGCATGCCCGAGACCATGCTCCTTACCTACGGCTATTGGAAAAGCCGGTTCGGCGGCGACCCGTCGGTGATTGGACGGAGAGTCGTTGTCAATGGAAAAGCGCGGGAAATCATCGGAGTCATGCCCGAGCGTTTCCGATTTCTGGACCGCAAGCCGGCGCTCATCGTGCCTCTGCAGCTTGACCGCAACAAAATGTTTGCCGGCCAATTTAGCTATCAGGCCGTGGCCAGACTCAAAGCGGGAGCCACTCTGCAGCAAGCCAATACCGATGTGGGCCGCATGATTCCGATGTCGTTCGATAAATTTCCGATGCCGCCGGGTTTTTCGCGCAAGATGTTCGAAGATGCCCGCCTCGGGCCGAATGTGCGGCCGCTGGAACGTGACGTGGTGGGCGACATCGGCAAAGTGCTTTGGGTACTCATGGCAACGATCGGCGTGGTTCTGCTCATCGCGTGCGCCAATGTGGCTAATCTGCTGCTGGTGAGAGCCGAAGGACGCCAGCAGGAATTGGCGATTCGCGCCGCCCTCGGCGCAGGGTGGGCGCAGATCGCCCGCGAGCTCTTGCTCGAAAGCCTGACCCTCGGCGTGCTCGGCGGTGCGCTCGGATTGGGATTTGCTTATGGCGCGTTGCGCCTGCTGGTGGCCATGGGCCCGGCCAGTCTGCCGCGGCTCGACGAAATTTCGATCGATCCACCGGTGCTCTGGTTTACGCTGGCCGTTTCCCTTCTGGCCGGCCTGCTGTTCGGGCTCATCCCGGTGTTCAAGTACGCCGGCCGGCACGTCGCCAGTGCGATCCGCGATGGCGGCCGGACGTTGAGTCAGGGACGGGAGCGGCATCGGGCGCGCAGCATCCTGGTCGTGGTGCAAGTCGCTCTCGCGCTGGTCCTGCTGATCAGCTCGGGACTCATGATTCGCACTTTTCAGGCTTTAAAGCAGGTCCAGCCAGGATTTACGCGGCCCGAGCAAGTGCAGACGCTGCACATTTCCATCCCGGAGGGGCAGGTGCCCGATCCCGAGCGGGTAGTTCGCATGGACCAGGAGATTCTGCGCAAGATCTCCGAAATTCCCGGCGTCTCATCGGTGAGCCTCACCAACTCAATCACCATGGATGGCAGTGACAACAACGATGTGGTCTTCGTGGAAGACCGGCCGCTCGCCGACGACCGGATCCCCCCCGTGCGCCGCTTCAAATTCGTCTCGCCCGGGCACTTCAAGACCATGGGAGCCACACTGCTGGCCGGACGCGACGTAAATTGGACGGACATCTACAACAAGGCGCCGGTGGCTTTGGTTTCCGAGAATCTGGCGCGAGAATATTGGCGCGATCCGTCCGCCGCGCTCGGCAAACGGATGAGGGAAAGCCGCAAGTCCGAATGGCGCGAAATCATAGGCGTGGTCGCGGACGAGCGCGATAACGGCGTCGATCAACCGGCTCCCGCCATTGTCTATTGGCCCGTGATGATGAAAGAGTTTTGGGACAATCGCATTATGGTGCAGCGCCACGCGGCGCTGGCTATTCGCAGCAGCCGGGCTGGGGCGGAGAGTTTTCTCAAGGAAATCAGCCAGGCCGTTTGGTCCGTCAATCCGAATCTTCCGCTCGCCGACGTCCGCACGCTGGAGGAAATCTACAACAAATCCATGGCGCGCACTTCATTTACCCTCGTCATGCTGGCAATCGCCGGGGCCATGGCCTTGCTGCTCGGCGTGGTGGGCATTTACGGCGTCATCTCCTACTCGGTGTCGCAGCGGACGCGGGAAATCGGGATCCGCATGGCGCTGGGCGCGCGGGAACCGGAACTGCGGCGCATGTTTGTAATGCACGGGCTGCGGCTGACCGGCATCGGCGTGGCGTGCGGGCTGGCCGCGTCCATCGCGCTGATGCGCTTACTCTCGTCACTGCTGTTCGGAGTAAGCCCGGCCGACCCGCTGACCTATGCCGCGGTAGCGGGCGGCCTGGCGGCGGCAGCCGCGCTCGCCAGCTATCTGCCGGCGCGCAAAGCCACAGCGATCGATCCGGTGGAAGCGCTACGCGCGGAGTAATTTCACTGCGCCCGCGTAAGCTCGTATAAGTGCGGCTTGGGCTGGACCGCTATCCGCTGCGCCAGGATGACTTGACGCTCGAGCGAATCGAGCGACGATTCGGCCGGCGTGAGCAGAAAACCTAAGCCGTCCAGCGGCACCTGCACCATGCGCCAGCGCGCAAAGTGAAGATTGTTGTGCTGCAGCGTGAGCTTGTGCGCATCGGCAGCCTGCTTCGCCATCGGCGTCGCCCATTCCGCCAGATTGATGCCGCCCGCGAGCTGCGCGGCGCCGAAAGTGCCCACCGTCTCGGCATCGATCTTCAACACGTAGCTGCCGTCGCTCAGGCCGGTCACGCGCAGCTTTTCCTGATTCAGCGCCGCGAGAAAATCGGAAGAGCGCACGGCGAGCGTGAGCGTTTCATCCTTCCAATCGACCGGCATGGGCAGCGCGCGATCACGCTCCAGCCAGCGCAGGCCGTTGCTGTTAGCGATCCCCGTCACTTCGGCATTCTCCGAGCGGGTGGCCTTGCCCGTCCGCGAGTCGATCTCGACATCGCTCACCAGCGCCGGCGCATTCCACGCCTTGAGCAGCGCCGCTGCCATGATCAGATGGCCGCTTGGCCCCGGATGGACGCGATCAGGAATGATCTTCTGCGAGAGCGCGGCATTCTGCGCCCGTGCCCTTTGCAGCATCGCGACAACCGGCGTGTTCAGATCGGCTACGGCAAGATGTTCGCGATTTGCCAGTTCCTTGATGAACGCCGCGTAGCGCATCAGGACCGCGTTGTAGCCGCCCTCGAAGTTGGGCTCGCGCGTAACGTCATCGAAGGGAGACGGCTGGATGGCAGTGATACGCACCTCCGGCAGCGCCGTCTTCACGTCGCGGACAATCTTCTCGTAGCCGGAAGCAAACTCCTGAAAAATCCCCTGATCGAAAGGACGGGACCGTCCATCGTTCATGCCGAGCATGATCGTCACCACCGTGGGGTGGTAAGCGATCACGTCCCGGCGCAAGCGCAGATCGATCGGCCCGCCGCCACCGCCGCTCACTTTGTCGCCGCCCCAGCCGGAATGCACGAAGGTGAAATGCATCGTGGGGAAGCGCGTGACCAGGTAAGTCTCGGCGAAGGTCGTGTACAAGCGCTGATCGGTGATGCTGTCGCCGTAAAACACCACGGTGTCGCCGTCCTTCAGCGACAATTGCTGAGCTGCGCCGATGCTGGCCAGACAGACGGCGAGTGCAAGTTTGCAAGTCATAGCGAAGTTCATGCTACCAGAGATATTCCCTGGCGATTTCGCGCTTGTCGTAGCCATCGAGCACATGCACCACGCGGATTTTTTTCAGGCTGACCGGCGAAAGCTGCCCGATGGGAATGTACACGATGGTGCGCCCGAAGCGGGCCGCGATGTTGCGAAACACCGAGCGCGGCGGTTTGGCGGCCACGTAGACCACGTACTGCGACAGAGAGTAGTCCAGACCCGCCAGCAGCAGCCGCTCCGGCTTGGTTTCGGCGAAATCGTAATCCGGGTCCTGCCAGACGTCGAACATACGGCGCGCCGGCAGACTCATCAGAAATCCGCCGTATTCGCCGCGTCCAATTCCCGGCCCCACCAGATTGTCGAACGGGTGCGTGGAATAAAACGCCATGTCGGATTCGTTCTGATGCTCACCCAACCACGTGGTCATGTAGGGGTAGCGCGCGTCGCGGTCTTCATCGAAAATCACGATCACGGAGCCGACGTCGCCCTGGATTTTCTGATAGCTGCGCACATAAATGCGGCCTTCGTGCCAATTGCGAATGGTCTCGCGGAGGTCGACGCCGTCCATCAGCGACGTGGTGAAAGGCTCGGTGTGTACCCTCTCCTCGGAAAGAATGCTCTTGCCCTTCTTCTTGAGAAACCGGCCGTAATTTTCGATCACCAGGTCTTCAGGCGGGTAGGAACAGATATTGTTTCCGTTGAGTTCCTTGGCCCATTCGCCGGGAATTTTCTCCTTTTTGCGGGGCTTTAGACCCACCGGACGCAGCCGCCGTTTCTGGCTGGGAAGGCGGCGGCGCAGGCGCATTCGCTTGGTGTCGAGCCAGACCTCTTCACCCGAAATCGTGATCGTAAGCAAGTCGCTCGCTACTTTTTGAAAGGGATAGCGATTGGCTGCTTCCCACACTTCCCAACCGTAATTGTCATCCACCACGGAACGCGCTGACACCGTGAGATCGAACACCCGCGCCGCCAGTTCGCGGTTGACCAGCGCCAGGTTGCGCGCGTAGCGTCCCAGCATGCGGCGCTGCCAGTGCATCAGGCGCTCACCGGTATTGGCTTCGTAAGCTTTCTCCGCTTCGCGAAAAAGCGCCAGTTGCGCGCGCGGCCGGTCGATCGAATCGGTGTCGGTCATCAGCTGGCGAAAGGCCTCGTAGCGCGCCTGCAGATGCGGATACTCTGTAGTGATCTCGACTAAGCAATCCGGATGCGGGTTCAACACTTGCACGCCGTCGCGCTTCACGCGAGCCATCGGTTGCGCCTGCGGCTTCTCCATCGCGTCGAGCAGAGGGTCCATCAGATTCAGCGAGACCACGACCAGCACGCGCGCCAGCGGATCGGCGCCTTGAATCTTCCAGGCAATGCCGCCGGCGTGCGCGGCAATAGCTTCGGAACGCGGCTGCGGCCAGACCCGGTACGCCTCGATATATTTTTCGAGCGGCATGCGGCGGATCGAATACGTGTCCGGATAATCGTCCGGTAAGTGCGGGCGCGCGCCGGAATCCGGATCGGCAAAAACGATTTCCGCGCCCACTTCGATGCCGCTGCGAATGGCTTCGACAAAAGGATCGCAGGGCTCAACCGGCACATACACCGCCTGCTCGTCTTCGCCCTCGTCCGGATAGAAAATCACCGACATCTCCGGCAGGCGGCTCACCGCGCGCCGGTACGCGAGCGCGAGCGTGGTGGGCAGCTCGAGCGCGATCACTTGCGGGCGGGTGCGCAAAATTGCCCGGCGGACTTCGATCGCAAACTCGAGCTTGCCGGGAACCACCGGGAAATAGCTGAAACGCCCGCGCTCTAAACTGGCGGGATCAGGAAAGGGAAGGTCGATTTCGCCGGGCATGGCGCAGCGCTTCTTCCCCCAGGGTTTGCAGGATGGCGGTTTCGAGCGCGTCGTTCTCGTGGCTCCGCTCGGTCGCGAGCGAACGCAGCTTGATGGCAAAGCGGCCAATGTTAATGCCGTCGCGCACCGTGTAGCGCTCATCGGCTGCGTGCGCCTGTTGCAGAAAATCGGTAACGTAATTCAGGATGCGATCCTCGGCGAACGGCAGATTTTCCTTGAGAATTTGGAACTCTTCGTCGCGCTCCGGGAAATCGATAAGGATCTGCGGCTGCAGGCGCGAATGAATATATTCGGGCAGCTCAAACGTCGAAGCATCATCGTTCATGGTAGTGACCATGCGGAAATTCGGGTGCGCCTTCACCTTGATGCCCGCCACGATGGATTCGACATAGCGGCGATTATCCAGCAGCGGCGCGAGACTAGCCCAGCTTTTCTCGCTCATGCGATTGCCTTCATCCAGGATCGCCACGCCGCCGCGGATCATGGCGGTAACCAACGGTGACGCGACATAGCGCAACTGTCCGGCGCCCTCAATCACCGGCGTCACCAGCAGGTCCTCCGGACGCGTATCGAGCGTGGATTGCAGAATGTAGACGTCGCGCCCCAGACGCCTGGCGCCGGCATAGGCGAGCGTGGTCTTGCCCACGCCAGGCTTGCCCAGCAGGCGCGGATTCATGGGCAAATCCTGATCGTTCACCACCAGCCACGCCGCCAGCAACTGGCGCATCAGCTCTTCCTGCCCCACCCAACGAACGGGCAGTTCGTCAGGATGCGCAAGGTGTAGCGTGACGCCTTCGATATCCACCGTCATAACTACAGTCAATGATAGCGCGGGGAAAAGAACTTATCTCGCAGAGACGCAGAGTCCACAGAGAACTACTAAGACCTTTATTATTTTCTTAAGATTTTCTCTGCGTTCTCTGCGCCTCCCAATGAACTCTCGACCGGAGGTCAGCTTGGGACGGTGATTGGAACAAGTTGGTATCCGAGTTTGCGGGCGGTGGCGGCCAGTTTTTTGCGATGCCGGATACTCCATTCGGCATCGCGT
>JACPNO010000035.1 GCA_016185465.1 Candidatus Solibacter usitatus | reverse complement strand
GCTGGGAGTTTACCTCATCAAAGAAAATGCGGGATTATTGGGACTGACTCGGTATTTTAGCATCTTGGATGAAGATGATTCCAAAAGTTTGATCAAGGAAATAATTAAGGAGCTGGGTTTCGACCCCAAGGAACATTCCCCCGGCAAAATAAGGGTAATAATTAGTATGGAGAAAGGAAAATTTAATTCTCTGGAAAAATATAGAGAAGGTGTCAGAGGTTCATTTCAGGAATTGGTGGCCAATGTCTGGAAAATTTATGAAGAAAAAAAAGCCAAAGAGAACGCTCTGGATTTCGACGACTTGCTGATTAAAGCGGTAAAATTATTGAAGCAAAATGAAGAAATCAGGAAAATTTATCAGGAAAAATGGGAATATATCCACATCGATGAATACCAAGACACCAATAAAGTGCAGTATCTGATGTCGAAATTGCTTTCGGAAAATAATAATAATATTGCGGTGGTGGGCGATGCCGATCAGAATATTTATTCTTGGCGCGGAGCAAATTTAAAAAATATTTTGAACTTCGAAAAAGATTATCCGAAGGCGAAAATAGTCCTGTTGGAAGAAAATTACCGTTCCACCCAGAATATTTTAGAAGCAGCCAACAAAGTAATTAAAAAAAATAAATATCGGCCGGAAAAAAATTTATTCACCAAAAATAAAAGCGGAGAAAAAATTGGTCTGTATGAAGCTTTAGACGAAAACGACGAAGCCGACTTCGTGGCCACGAAAATTCTGGAAATCATGGACAGCCCCGCTGGAAGTTCTTTTTCTCAGGTCCTTGGATCTCCGGGTCCCTATCCCGGCCAGACCATTCGAAAAAGTACTTCCGACGGGGCTGTCTTATCCGAAATCGCTATATTGTACCGCGCTAATTTCCAGTCGCGGGCGCTGGAAGAAGCAATGCTACGATATAAAATTCCATATCAGGTTTTGGGGATTAAATTTTTCGAAAGAAAAGAAATAAAAGATACCTTGGCATATCTGCGCGTGGCTTTAAACCCAGACAGTCTTTCGGATATAAAAAGAATCATCAACTTCCCCAGACGGGGAATAGGCAAAAATTCCCTGGCCAAACTTTTTTCCGGTCAGAAAAAAAGTCTGCCAGAAAAAATAATAGCTAGAATTAATAATTTTTATCAGATGCTGGAAGAAATAAAAAAACAAATCTATCATGCGCCCGCATCGGAAATAATAAAATTCGTGGTAAAAAAATCCGGCATCGAAGAAGAACTGGCTTCGGGCACGGAAGAAGAAGTAGAAAAGCTGGAAAATATAAAAGAGTTAGCCACCCTGGCTTTAAAATATGATGATTTAGAAAATGGGCAAGGGGTAGAAAAGCTTTTAGAAGATGCGGCATTGGCTTCGGACCAAGACAGTATCATAGTGAATGAAGAAAAACAAAAAAAGCAGATAAACCCGGGACAGTATACTCTGACACCTATTTTGAGGCCGCAAGTGCCTTTGTTTGCCGTCTAAGCTCCTTGGCCGCCAACCACTGATCCTTTGTTTGCAACACGATAATTGGTGTTTGAGTATACTGTCACGGGTTTTTTTTGGGATTCTGGCTTTTTCGCGGGTTTTTGTCATCGGAGGCCTTTGTGCCGCAAATGCGCGATGAGCGCGGCCGGGTCGTCGGTGATGATCGCATCCACGCCGGCGGCGATCAACGCATCCCACACCTCCGGCGAGTTCGCCGTCCAAGGAATTACCTGCACGCTCGCCGCATGCGCCGCAGCCACCTTTTCCGCCGTCACCAGTCGATAATGCGGCGAAATCATTCCTGCGCCGGCACTCCTGGCAACGCTGACAAAATCGCCCAAGCCGGTTTCATCGAGCGCCGAAAGTGGAATCTCCCGCGCCAGCCCGTGCATGGCCAGCAGAGCGCGAAAGTCGAAAGACTGCACGATTACCCGCTCCTCCAGCTGGTGACGGCGAATGGCCGCGAGCAATAATTCCGCGAACCGTTGGGGCGAGGGCGTCAGCTCCGGCCGCTCGCGGAAAAGCTTCATCTCTATATTGAAAAGGAATGCTCCGCGCGATGCGAGCGCCAGCACCTGGTCCAGCGACGGAATGCGCGCGCCGGGAACGTTCTGCTGCCGCGGAAACCGGGGATTGCGCAGCGATCCGCAATCCCAGAGCTCGAGCTGCGCGAGCGTCAATTGGCGAATCGCTCCCGGACTCCCGGCCGGCGCGCTGCAAATCTCCCGGTTCAGCTCCGGATCGTGGGAAACCACCAGCACATCGTCTTTCGTAACCGCCAGGTCCATCTCAATGGCGTCGACACCCAGCTCAATGGCGTATGCAAACGCCGCCACTGTATTTTCCGGACGCATTGCGCGCGCGCCGCGATGTCCGTGCACCAGAATCCGAGCCGCCATTTTCGAATAGAATAGCAGGCGTGACGCGAAGAGAATGCATCGCGCTGGCGGCAGCGCTTCCGTCGGCGGCTCGCGCGGCGACGGGCCGGCCTGCGCTCTGTTTGTTCTCGAAGCACTTGCCCACGCTGAATTACGCCGAGCTCGCCCGCGCCGTCAAGCAGATCGGTTTCGAGGGTGTCGATCTCACCGTCCGGCCCGGTGGCCACGTCTTGCCGGAGCGCGCCGCCGAAGATTTGCCGCGCGCTGTGGAAGCCCTCCACGGCGAAGGTTTGTCCGTTCCCATGATCACCACCGGCCTGGTGAGCGCCGCTGATCCCGCCGCTCGCCCCACGCTCTCGACCGCCACCCGCCTGGGAATCGGCCTGTTCAAGCTGGGCTACTGGCAATATCGCGCCAGCGACAACGTGGAAGCCCGCATCGCAGAAGTTCGCAAAGATGCCGCCGGCTTAGTTGCGCTGGCGAAAGAATACGGCATCGCCGCCGGCTTCCACAATCACTCGGGCGATTACGTGGGTCAGGCCGTTTGGGATGCGCGCGCCATCATCGGCGACATGGAGCCGCGCTCAATCGGCTATTACTTCGATCCCTGCCATGCCGCGGCCGAAGGCGGCCTGGGCGGATGGAGTATCGCGCTGCGCATGATACAACCGCGCCTCAAAATGGTCGCGCTTAAAGATTTCTACTGGGAGAAGTCTGGCGGCAAGTGGAACATGATGATGTGCCCGCTCGGGGAGGGGATGGTGGACTGGACCCGCGTCTTCTCCATGCTGGCCGCGGGGCGCTTCACCGGACCTGTTTCGTTGCATGTGGAATACCAGCCCGCCGACATGCCCGCCGCCATCGCGCGCGATCACGCCTTCGCCAGAAAGCACATCGACGCCGCGTATCGAGGGTAAGACCAAAACCGCTCCCTATGGTCGCGGCTCTGAATAGTCGATGTGAGCCGATTGCGAGCCGCGACCATAGGGAGCGGTTTCCCAGGAGTTTTACGCCGGTCCAAGCGCAATAACGAAATACTTAGCCCGATCCGGCCCCGGGTTATGCAGCCCGTGCATTTCGTTGGAATTCACATAAAACACAGAACCGGCGGTGAGGCGGGTGGTCTCGCCGTTCACGGTCGCATCGAGCGACCCCTCGCGAAGCAAGAACATTTCTTCCGCCAGATGTTTGTGAGGCGGATGGGGCTGGCTGCCCGCTGCCAGGTCGGTCTCATGGAGTTCAAGCGGGAATCCCGAATGAGTTGCGCCGCGCAGCACCGCGCGAAATTGGTTCTCGCCGTTGGCCCGCACCGGCAGGTCCTCGAACCTGAACGCCTTGGACGGAAGCGCCGGCAGCGATTCCCGCTGAGCCGCTGCCAGTGCCGGCAGCAGCAAGCCGAGTCCGCGTCGAGAGTATTTCATGTTGTCTACTTCTTTTCTTTCACCGCGTGCCCGCCGAATTGCTGCCGCATGGCCGCCAGCATCCGGCTGGAGAATGAATTTTCCTGGCGCGAGCGGAAGCGCATCTGCAGCGACAGCGCAATCACAGGCGCCGGCACCGAAAGATTGATCGATTCCTCCACCGTCCACCGCCCTTCGCCGCTATCTTCCACCCAGGCGCCGAGCTTGTCGAGACCGGGGTCGGCTTCGAGCGCGAGCGCGGTCAGCTCCAGCAGCCACGAACGCACCACGCTGCCTTGATTCCACAGGTTGGCGATCTTGGCTAGATCGAGATCGTAGCGCGACGCTTTCAAGATCTCGAAGCCTTCCGCGTACGCTTGCATGAGCCCGTACTCGATGCCGTTATGCACCATCTTCACGAAGTGGCCTGAGCCTGCCGGGCCGCAATGCATCAAACCGTTTGGTGGAGCAAGCGCAGTGAGCGCCGGCTCGATGCGCTTAAAATCTTCCACATCGCCGCCCACCATCAGGCAATACCCAACCTTCAGACCCCAGACGCCGCCGCTGGTGCCTGCATCCATATAGTGAATGCCTTTGGGTTTGAGCGCCGCATAGCGCGCGATGTCGTCGGTGTATTTCGAATTTCCGCCGTCGATCAGCAAATCGCCCGGTGAAATCAACGGCAATAGCTGATCGATCATGTCCTGCGTGGCTTGGCCCGCCGGCACCATGATCCAGATCGACCGCGGAGTCGGGAGTTGCGCCACCAGGTCCTTCAAATCCTTGGCGCCCCGCGCGCCCACCTCCACGGCCTTCTGCACTTTGGCTTGATCGCGCGTATAAGCCACCACTTGATGGCCGCGCTGCAGCAAGCGCTCCACCATGTTGCCACCCATGCGTCCCAAGCCAATCATTCCAATTTGCATTGCGTCTCCTTAAGAAAGAGAGTTTACCGCACGCGGATCAAAACTCGGTTGCGCGGCGCCTGCTATTCTACATTTTTGCCGCTATGGGAATTGTGATCGCCATCGACGGACCGGCGGGGGCGGGGAAGAGCACCATCGCGCGCGGCCTGGCGCAGCGATTGGGGTTCACCTACATCGATAGCGGCGCCATGTATCGCGCGGTGGCGTTGTGGGCTCTGCGGGAAAATCTCGATCCCTCCGACTCTCATCGCATGGAACAACTGGCGCGCGCGGCGGAGATACGGCTGGAGGCCGGGGGCGGCGTGTCGCTCAACGGCGAAGATGTGACGCAGGCGATTCGCGAGACGGCGGTATCGGTGGCGGCTTCGGTGGTGGCGGCCGTGGCCAGTGTGCGGCGCGCGCTAGTAGAAAAGCAGCGGGCCATCGGGGCGCAGAGCAATGTCGTCATGGAAGGCCGCGATATCGGTTCGGTGGTTTTTCCGGCAGCCAACGTCAAAATATTTCTGGACGCCGACCCGGCCGAGCGCGTGCGGCGGCGCGCCCAAGAAACGGCCGCCGATCCCGCCCGAGTCTCCGGTGAAATTGAGGACCGCGATCGCCGCGACCGCGCCCGCAGCGAGTCGCCGCTCACCCAGGCTCCGGATGCGGTTTACCTGGATTCCACCGGCCTTTCGATCGAGCAGGTGGAGGAGGCGATTCTGCGCATCGTGCGCGCCCGCATCACCAATGGAAAGGAGTTTCGTTGAAGAATCTGCTGGTGATGAAGTTCGGCGGTACCAGCGTGGGCAGCGCCGAGCGCATGCGCGCGGCGGCCCGTCTGTCCGCGGAACAAAGGAAAAAGCGCCCCTTGGTCATCGTAGTCTCCGCTATGTCGGGGGTCACCGATCTGCTGCTGGATGCCACCAAGCACGCCGAGGCCGGCGATCCCAAGGGTCTCGCGGCCAGCATCCGGAAGTTGGACGAACGCCACGAGCAAGCTTGCCGCGAGCTGCTGCCGCGGGCGGCCCAGAAGAGCGCGCGCGCCGGAATTCACGATTTGCTGGGCGAGTTCGAGCGTATTTCGCGCGGCATGCTGATGCTTCACGACCGGCCGCCGCGGTCGGTGGATGAGGCCATCGCGGTGGGCGAGCGGCTTTCGGCCCTACTCATCGCCGCATTCCTCAACGCCGAGGGCACGCCCGCGGCCGCGGTGAACGCCGCCGAGCTGATTGTCACCGACGCGGTTTTCGGCAATGCTTCGCCGGTGATGGATCAAACCGCGTCGAAATCGCGCGCCCGGCTTTTTCCACTGCTCGAAGACGGCGTGCTGTCGGTGGTTACGGGGTTCAATGGCGCGACTGCCAACGGCCGGCCGACTACGCTGGGCCGCGGCGGCTCCGATTTTTCGGCATCGATTCTGGCTGCCGCGCTCGAAGCGGCCGAGCTGTGGATTTGGACGGACGTGGATGGCATCATGACCGCCGATCCGCGCCTGGTCCCGGACGCTGCGGTGCTGCCGGAAGTGACCTATCGCGAGGCTGCCGAACTGGCGTACAACGGCGCCAAGGTCCTCCACCCGCGCACCCTCGCGCCGCTCATGGACCTCGCCGTTCCGGTTTGGAGCAAGAACAGTTTCGCGCCCGAAAAACCCGGCACCAAAATTGTGTCCACCCTTTCCACGCCGGGCGGGGCGCGCGCCGTCACGTCGCTGGCGAAAGTAGCGCTGGTCTCGCTCGAGCCGGCTTCGGCGGAATTGACGGGAGTGCAAATCATGGCGCGGGCTCTCGATGCGCTGGCGCGGGCCAATGTGGAAGTTCTGGTGTTTTCCAGCTCCAGCTACCGGCAGAATTTCTGCTTTTTGGTGCGGTCGGAGGAGCTGTCCAAGACCACCGAAGTTCTGGAATCGGCGCTGGCGCTGGAACTGGCTCATGGCTACCTGCGGCCTATCGATGTGGATCAGGACGTCGGGCTGCTGGCGGTTGTGGGAGAAGGCATGCGCGGCAGCCCGGGTCTTGCCGGGCGCGTGTTCACGGCTATTTCGCGGGCCAGCATCAATATCATCGCTATCGCGCAGGGATCGAGCGAGCTGACGATCGCGATCGTGGTGCGGCGGGATGGCCTGGAGGCGGCGGTGCGGGCCGTCCATGCCGAGTGCGCCATGGGGAAGCCGCCGTCTGCCCGCAGCCGGGCCCGGCGGGGTTGATATACTGGAAGCTTAGCCGCTAACCCTAAAAATTTATGTTTGATCTGTTTCGCAGCCGTGACAAACTCGTGCGCATCTTCCTCGGCGGCCTTCTGCTGATCGTCGCCCTGTCGATGGTGACCTACCTGATCCCCAATTACGGCGGCACCGAAGGGACCGCGCAGGACCCTATCGTCGCCGAAGTGGGTAGCGACAAAATTACTACGCGCAACGCGCAAATCGTGATTCAGCAGGCTTTGAAAAGCAAGTCGGTCTCTCCGGCGATGCTGCCATTGCTCATCCCCCAAATGGTCGACCAGATGGTTACCGAGCGGGCGCTGGCTTATCAGGCCGAGCGCATGGGCTTTCATGTGAGCGAGGAACAGGTTTCGAACGCCATCCGGCTGACCATTCCGCAGCTTTTTCCGCAAGGCAAGTTCGTGGGCCGCGATATCTATGCAGGCATGTTAGCCCAGCAGAATCTGACCATTCAGGATTTTGAGAGCGACATGGCGCGCCAGTTGCTGGTCACGCGCCTGCGTGAGGTGGCGGTGGAAGGCACGGTCGTGGCCCAGGCCGATGTGGAGGCGGAATTTCGCCGCCGCAACGAGAAAGTTGCCATCGAGTACGTCATGATCGCGCCGGAGAAATTCCGCTCCGATGTAAAGATCACCGATGCCGACGCGCTGGCCTATTTCGAGAAAAATCGTGCCGCCTACAAGGTGCCCGAAAAGAGAAGCGCGGCGATCCTGGTTATCGATCAAAGCAAGCTGGAACAGTCGCTGGCGCCGAAAGATGCGGATTTGCGCAGGCTGTATGAATCCGACAAAGATCGCTTCCGCAGCGGGGAGCGCGTGAAGGCGCGTCACATTCTGCTCAACACGACCGGGAAGTCCGCCGACGAGGAAGCCAAAATCAAAGCCAAGGCGGAAGATCTGCTGAAACAGATCAAGGCCAAGGGCGATTTCGCCGAGCTTGCCAAGAAGAACTCGGAAGATACCACCTCGGCGCGCAAGGGCGGCGAGCTCGACTGGATCGTGCGCGGCCAGACCGTTAAGCCGTTCGAAGACGCCGCTTTTTCGCTGAAGCCCGGTGAAACCAGCGGCCTCATCAAGACCGAGTACGGCTATCACATCATTCAAGTGGAAGAACATGAGCAGGCGCGTTTGAAGTCGTTCGACGACGTGAAAGCGCTGCTCACCGACGAATACCGCAAGACGGCTTCGAGCCAGGCCATACAGGACTTGATGGACCATGCCGCTCTCGAGCTGCGCAAGAATCCGGATCACCCCGACAAAGTAGCTGCCGACCTGAAGCTTCCGCCGCCGGTGCGGGCCGAAAACTTCGGCCCCGGCGATCCGCTGCCCGAAGTGGGCGTCAACCCGGAATTCGAGAAGAGCATTGCCGGGCTCGGTAAGGGAGAGGTATCCCAGCCCGTGGCCCTGCCGCCCAACCGCGTGGCGCTCGCGGTGATCACCGCCGTGATTCCCGTTCACCCCGCCACCTTTGAGGAGGTCAAGAAGCAGATCAAGGCGGCGCTCGAACGGCAGCGACTGGACGAGATTGTTCACTCCAAGACCACCAAGCTGCTGGCCGATGCCAAGGCCTCGGGAGATTTACGCAAGGCTGCCAAGGCCATGTCGTTTAAGACCAAGACTGCCGCTGCGTTTGACCGCAACGGCGCCGTGGAAGGCCTGGGCCAGGCAGTTTCCTTCGAGGAAGCCTTCAATCAACCGGATGGCGCAATATTTGGTCCCGTGCTGGTGCCGGCGGGCAGGGTAATCGTCAAGGTCGTCTCTCATACTCCGGCCGACATGGCGCAGCTGCAACTGCTTGGCCCCGGCATTCGCGATGAGCTGAAATCACGAAAGGCTCGCGAGCGCAACATGCTTTTTGAAGACGGTTTGCGCGAGGGCCTCATCAAGGAAGGCAAGATCAAGATTCACCAGCAAGTGGTCGATCGCCTGATCGCCAGCTACAAGGGCTGAGAAACGCCCCGGATGCTCGAAACCCTTCTTGATTTCTACCGGATCCTGACCACTCCGGAGCGGTTGATCCAGTTGCTCACCACGCTGCTTTCCGGATGGCTGAGCTATGCGGCGCTATTTGCCATTGTGTTTTCCGAAACCGGCTTGCTGATCGGCTTTTTCCTGCCCGGCGATTCCTTGCTGTTCACGGTGGGCGTGGTGGCGGGCGCGGGCCATCTGAATCTGATCTACGTCAATCTGCTGCTGATGGCGGCGGCCGTCATCGGCGACGCTACCGGCTACATGCTGGGCCGAGGCGCGGGGCCGCACATATTCAAGCGTCCCAACTCACGCCTGTTTCGCCGGGAACATCTGCTGCAGACGCAGGCCTTCTACGAAAAACATGGCGGCAAGACCATCATCTACGCGCGATTCATTCCCATCATCCGCACCTTCGCGCCGTTTGTGGCCGGCGTGGCCGAGATGAACTACGCTAAATTTTTCTCGTTCAATGTTTTCGGCGGCATCGGCTGGGTCTTTGCCATGACCATGCTGGGTTACGGCCTGGGTACGGTGCCGATCGTCCGGCGGCATTTCGAAAAGGTGATTCTGGGGATCATTCTGATTTCGGTTTTGCCGGTGATCATCGAATTCGTCAAGAGCCGGCGGCAGAAAGAGGTGGTGCGCTAAATGCCTAAACTTCTCGTCAGCCTGCAGAACGGCGTCAAACGCATCACGTTCAATACGCCGGAGCGCCGCAATGCCGTCGATCGCGAAACCTCCGAGCAACTGCGGGATGCCGTCCAGGAAGCGGCTCACGACGCCAGCCGCGTGGTGATTCTCACTGGAGCCGCCGACGCTTTCTGCGCCGGAGCCGATTTGGCTGCGAATCCGGGCGGCGACGATGTCACCGAATTCCTGCGCCGCGTCATCACGCCGACTATCGTCGCGCTGCGCGAAATGCCCAAGCCGGTGATCGCGCGCATCCATGGCGCGGCCGTCGGCGTGGGCTGCAATTACGCGCTGGCCGCCGATATCCGCATCGCCAGCACGGGCGCGAAATTCGGCCAGGTGTTTTCCAAAATCGGCTTGATTCCCGATGGCGGCAGCACGTATTTTCTTTCGCGCATGATCGGCTATCCGCAAGCCTTCGAGCTGATGGTGACCGGGGAGATCTTCGACGCGCAGAAGGCGCTTGCGCTCGGCCTCGTCAACCGCGTGGTGCCGCTTGAGGAACTGGATGCAGTGGTCGAGGAGTGGGCGGCGCGCTTGTGCTCAGGCCCGACGCTCGCCATCGCCGGAATCAAGAAAGCTCTGTCATACGGGGAGACGCATTCGTTAGCCGAGGCGTTGGATTTCGAGGCCGTAACGCAGAAGGCCTGCCACCAGTCGCAGGATTTCAAGGAAGGCGTGGCGGCGTTTCGCGAAAAACGCAAACCAAAATTTGACGGGCAGTGACAACCGCTCCTTACAGTCGCGGCTCGCAACCACATCCGAAACGAGCCGCGACTAGAAGGAGCGGTTTTTTCTATGAGCCTTTTTTCTTGCTCGGTGCTGCCACGTCCGGTCTTGGATCTTTCACGAATCCATCGCGATTGGGCATTTTGATTAGCGGCAGCGACTTCGCGTCCAGCACGTCTTTCTCGCCCACCAGCCCATTGAGAAACAGCACATACGCGACGGCCGAATAAACCTGGTCGTGCGTCAGCGTCTCCGGCCGGTCGAACGGCATCGCGCGATTCACGTAATCCCACACCGTAGTTGCGTAGGGCCAATAGCTGCCCACGCTCTTGATAGGCTTCGGCGTTTTGAGGGTGTCCTTGCCGCCGGCGATCGGTTGCTCGTAGTCGCCGCCCTCGCCCTTGGCGCCATGACATTTCTGGCAGCGGCTTTCGTAGAGCGCTTTGCCCTCGACGGCGGAGCCTTTGCCTTCCGGCAGTCCGGTGCCATCGGGAAGAACGGAAATATCCCAGGCCTTGATTTCGTCGCTCGTCGGCGCCCGGCCCACATGGTATTTGGGCGACTGAGCTGCCAGCGCGGCCGCGAGCAGGAGAAGAGCGCTCCAGCCCTTACACATTGCTCACGCTCCCATCGGCCGCCACCTTCCACACCTTGGTGCCGTTGTAGTGATAATTCGAATGCAAGCCGCGCACGGCAATCAGCTCTTCTTTCGACGGCTGCACGTAGCCGGTTTCATCGGTGCAGCGCGACACCAGCAAGGCTTCCGATCCATCCCAATTCCAGGGAAAACGAAAGCGCGTGAAGGCGATGCGCAGGCGCGGCTCCTGCAGTTGCGCGTCCTTCCAGGTCTTGCCGCCATCGGTCGAACATTCCACCCGCTCGATGCGCCCGCGGCCCGACCATGCCACGCCCTTCACCTCGCAGAACCCAGGCCCGCTGAGCTTCTGTCCTCCCGAAGGATACGTGATGACCGACTTGGCCTCCATCTCAAACGTGAACTGACGCGCCGTGCCATCCGGCATGAGATCGGTGTACTTTGAAGTTTCATCGCGCGTATAGGTGGGTTGATCGCCAACCTTGATGCGGCGCAGCCACTTCACGCTGATGTTGCCTTCCCAGCCGGGAACGAACAGGCGCAGCGGGTAGCCCTGCTCGGGGCGAATCGCCTCGCCGTTCTGTCCGTAGGCCAGCAGCACGTCGTCCAGGCACTTGGCGAGCGGCACGCTGCGCGACATGCGGCAGGGGTCGGCGCCCTCCGCCAGAATCCAGCTCGCTCCCGGCTTGACGCCGCATTCGGCCAGGACCAGCGACAGCGGCACGCCCGTCCATTCGCTGCAGCTCGCCAGGCCGTGGCTCTGCTGGACGTCGGGCGCGGTTTTCTCCGGCCATTCCGAACTGGTGTTGCCGGCGCACTCCAGAAAATAGATCTTCGAAACCGAGGGCAGGCGATGCAATTCGTCCATGGTGAAGATCAGCGGGCGCTCCACCATTCCGTGAATGAGTAGCCTGTGCTCGGCCGGATCGATGCGCGGAACGCCGGCGTGGTGGCGCTCATAGTGCAGCGAGGATGGCGTCACGATGCCGTTCAGATCCTGGTGCGGCGTGTTGCTGGAAGCCTGCTCGGGCGTTCGCGTGGTGCGCGTCCAGCGCGCGGCTTTCTCGAACGGCGCGCGCTCACCGTAAGCGCTCACCGGCTTGCCCAGCCGCGATGGCGCCGGCTCTTCGACCTTGCCGCCAGTCTTGCACGCAGCCAGCGTTCCGCCTAACGCAGTGATTTCCAGGAACCGTCGCCGGTTCGATTTCTTCATGGGAATTTCTCCGTTACCGATCTTACTTCAACTGCGAAACACTACCAAAACTGTCCAGAGCATCCGGGTTGGCTACGGTCGAAAGATCGCCCAGCGGCTCACCCAGATATTTCTGGCGGATCAGGCGGCGAACAATCTTGCCACTCTGCGTTTTGGGCAGCTCGCCTACAGAGTGAATGGCATTGGGGCGGAAAGTCGGGCCGAGCGATTCGACCAGGTGCGCCGCGAGCGCGTCGAACAAAGGCTTGCCGGGTGCCTGGCCGTGCCGGGTCACGACAAACGCTACAATGCCTTCGCCTTTCAATTCATCGGGGACGCCGATGACCGCGGCTTCGGAAACCGCCGGATGCTCAATGAGCGCGTCTTCCACTTCCGCGGGCCCGACTTTGCGCCCCGCCACGTTCATCGATTCATCGGCGCGGCCGTGCAGGAACCAGCAGCCGTCTTCATCCACGCTGGCCCAATCGCCGTGGTACCAGTAGCCTTTCCAGCGCGACCAATACGTCTCGATATAGCGCTCGGGATCGCCCCAGACACCGCGGGTCATCGACGGCGCGGGCTTAGTGCACACCAGGTAGCCCATCTTGCCGCGCACGGGATTCCCGGCTTCGTCGATTACTTCCGTAGCCATGCCCGGAGCCGGCGCGCCCAGTGTCGAAAGTTTCAGCGGCTGTATGGGCAGCGGGAACAGGAAGCTGCCGACAATCTCCGTGCCCCCGGAAATATTGATGATCGGCGCGCGCCGGCCACCCACGTGTTCGAAGAACCACAGATACGAAGTATCGTCCCAAGGCTCGCCGGTCGAGCCCAGCAAACGCAGCGAGCTTAAGTTTTCCTTAGGCGGCCCGGCGCGCATCAGCAGCCGTATCGCGGTGGGCGAAATTCCGAACGTTGTGATGCCGTGGCGCTCGATCATCTGCCAGATCCGCGCGGGCGTGGGATAATCCGGCGCGCCATCGTACAGGAAAATGGTTCCGCCGAAGTGATGGTTGCCGATGATGGTCCACGGCCCCATCATCCAGCCGATGTCGGAGAGCCAGAAGAAGCGGTCGCCCGGCTGGTGATCGAAAGCCAGATAAATTTCCTTGCTCATCTGCGCCAGGCAGCCGGCGTGGGTGTGGATCGTGCCTTTGGGTTTGCCGGTGGTGCCCGACGTATAAAGAATGAACGCCTGGCCTTCCGATTCCATGGGCAGGGAATCGCACTCGGCGGATTGCCCGCGCACGGCGTCGTCCCACCAGAGGTCGCGGCCCGGCGTCCAGGCGACATCGCCGCCGTGGTAACGGTAGACGATGGTTTTTTCGACGCAGGGCGCTTTTTCCAACGCGTGATCCACTTTTTCCTTGAGCGGGATTAGTTTGCCGCGCCGCTGCAAGTGATCGGCTGTGAAAACCACGCGCGCGCCCGAATCTTGTAGCCGCGTGGCAATGGCGCCCGCGCCGAACCCGGCGAATATCGGCACCACGATCACGCCCAGCTTGAAGCAGGCGTAGAGAATCGTGACTACTTCCGGAATCATGGGCATGACCAGCGCCACGCGATCGCCGGGATTGAGACCAAGCCCGCGCAGCGCATTGGCCAGACGGTTGACGTCCGCCGCGAGTTCGTCAAAGGTCAGCGAGCGGACTGCCTGATCCTCGCCTTCCCAGAAAATTGCCGTATTGCCGGAAGCCACGTGCCGGTCCAGGCAATTTTCAGTGATATTGAGTTTCCCGCCGGCAAACCATTGCGCCCACTCGACGCCGCGCGAGGTATCCAGAACCTGGCGATAGGGCTCGGACCAATGGATCCCGGTCTCGCGCACCATCCGGGCCCAAAACTCCTCAAGTTTCTCGCTGGAATAGGCCAGAAACTCTTCCCGCGTCGCGATGCCCAGCTTGCCCATGAAGCGCGCGACGTTGGTCTTAGCGATCCACTCAGCGGTGGGTTCCCAGAGCCACTGGCTCACTTCTTTTCCATCCAACTCATCCAGTATTCTTTCCACTCGACGCCTTCACCCGCCGGCAGAACGTGAATCGGATTCAAACCATCCAGCATGACGGCGTACTCATCGGTCTGCGTCTTCTTCTTCTGGTTGGCCAGGGCTTTGGGATGCGGGCCGTGATGGATGCCGCGCGGGTGCAGCGTGCACATGCCGGCCTTGATATTGTCGCGGCTGAAAAAGTCGCCGTCGTGATAGAAGATGAATTCGTCGTAATCAGTATTGCGATGGTAGAACGGGACGCGCATGGCGTCTTCATCCTGCTCAAGTGGCCGCGGCAGAAAGCTGCAAACGACGGCCCCGCCGGTTACAAATGTGGTGTGCGCGCTGGGCGGCAGGTGCGCGCGATGGCTCATCACCGGGCGAATGTCGCGCATGTTCAGCTTCCATGCCGTCAGGTCGCCCTTCCAGCCATGTCTATCGTCGAAGGCAGCACGCGATAGGTCACGGCGCGCGGGATGTTGATGTAGTCGCCTTTTTCGAACTCGAGCGGGCCAAAATCAGTCTCGATGGTTCCCTCGCCGCGATGCACGAAAATCAATTCGTCGCCATCGGCGTTGCGGTAATAGAACGGCATGGCGGCGCTGCGCCGCGAGACGGACACCGTCACATCCTGATTGCCCATGAACGCGACCGGCGCGCCGCAGGGGTCGGTGAGGTCGGTGGGGGTGAGCTGATTCAAATCCAGGCAGTGGGGCCGCAGCTTGCCCTCAAAGCGAATCCAGCCCGTGGGCGGATGCGTGTGGTACAGGTGCGCCGACTTGCCGTAGAAGCCTTTCCGCCCATGCTCCTCCTCATAGGTGCCCTCGGGTAGGCCTACGTGGGCCTGGCTGGTGGTTTTGCCCTTCTTGAGCGGATACATGGTGCCTGACTCCTTTCTTCAACTGTATCAACGCTTTATAGCACCACTAAAAAGTGGTTGTCAAATTCATGAAATCGGAGTATGCTTATTTGGATGGGTGGAACGCTTACTTGCGGCAAGGCGGGTTTGACCACCAACGACGCCGTATTCATCGACGAAGCCCGCAAAAACGGCACCCGCTTCATTCATCAGCCTTACGCGCTCTACTCCGACGAAAATCACGAAACATGGCGGCGATTATACGCTCGCATGCTGCCTCGCTGGCGGCAATTCGGCAACCCGCATTTTCTGCAGGGGATCGATTCGCTGTGTCTCGATCCGCGGCGAGTTCCGCGCCTGGCGGATGTCAACCGGTTCCTGAATCCGCTAACCGGGTTTCAGGCTAAAGCCGTTGCCGGCTATGTGCCCGCATTTGTCTTTTTCGATTGTCTGAGAAACCGCGAATTTCCCACCACGATCACGATTCGCTCCCCGAAAAATCTGGATTACCTGCCCGAGCCCGACATTTTCCACGACATCGCCGGCCACGTGCCCATGCACACGGATCGCGCGTTTGCCGAGACGCTGGTGCGATTCGGTGAATGCGCGCACACGGCGGCGGAGCTGGTGTCGGGGATGCGCGACCGCGCGGCGCGGGCGGAGCGGCTCAGCAGCATCATTCGCGCCATGGCGCGCTTCTTCTGGTTCACCATCGAGTTCGGACTGATGCGTTCCTCAGACGGCGTTCGCGCCTACGGCAGCGGCCTGTTGAGCTCCTACGGGGAACTCGAGCACAGCGTGACCTCGCCGGCGGTGCAACGCTACCCGTTGCAGCTGGAATGGGCCATTAATCAGGCTTTTGAAATCGATCACTACCAGCCGCTGCTGTTCGTGGTGGATTCCTTCGATCACTTATTCAGCATGGCGGACAAGCTGGAGAAGTGGATGCGCGAGGGAAAGCTGGATCATGTGGCGCCCGGGGAACCCTTGGTGAATGAACAGGATATTGAGAGTTTTCTAGAAGCGGCGAACTAAGACATTTCTCGCAGAGGCGCGGAGAACGCAGAGAACTACTAACAACAACCCTTTTTATTTTTAAGATTTTCTCTGTGTACTCTGCGCCTCTGCGAGAAAATTTTTTACCGTTGCTTTGCGTGCCTCGCTACCACCCGCGTGCTTCGCATCTGCACCAGGTTCTCCAGCATGGTTTCCGGAATGCCCACTCCCACTGTTAACGTGGCCCCGTCGGTCTTCACCGCCAGGCTATGGACGAGCGCTGCCACCGTCGCACTGGCGCTTTGCGGCGCATTCATCTGCAGCATGCTGGCCCCAAAGCGGACCACGTCGGCAAGGGCGGTGGCGTCTTTATCCGTGCTGGCCACCACTTCTCCGGTCAATTGCACGATGGCGCCGAGCTTCACGCCGGCGCTGCCCTGCTGAATGCTCTTCAGCAAATCGCCCTGCAGCAGGCCGTTCAGATTCTCGTTGGGAGTGTGGGGATGCAGCCCGGAGACCGGCACGATGGAGACTGTCCAGGCATCCTGGCTGGCGCTAAGCACAGCCATCTTGCCGGCCAGCAGCGTATCGAGCGCAGCCGGCGCATTGCGGCGGTCGAGGGCGCCGCGCACGCTCTCGGCGTCGCCGGCAATGGCAATAGAGCCATCCAGAAACGCCACTGCGCCGTTGCCGCCTTTTCCATTCAGCATTTCGACGCCGTTATAAAGCGTAGTGACTTGGCCATCGGCGCGCGCCGCGGCGAAAATCTTGCTGGCATCGAATACTCCGCGGGCGACGATCAGTCCCGTGTGGCTGGCATCGCCGCGCGTGGCCATCAGTACCTCGCGCAGATCGGTGCGCGGATCGAATCCGGTGAGATTCGTCAGATTCTGCAATCCCTGTCCGTTGCCTGGCGCGCGGGACAGCAGAAATTGGCCAAATGCAGAATTCCGGGCCTGTTCGACATTGATGCCCGCCACCACTTTGGCGTCCGGCATCAGCAAGTCGACCAGTTGCGGGTCCGCGGCCGGCAGCAGGCCAGCCAGCACGAACGGGATCAGAAAACGCAAGCTCTTAGGGTTCACGAAGTCACCTCTCCTCATTCAACGCACCGGCGATCTGAAATGTTCCCGTAACCGGGACCTGCTCCACGATTTCAATGCCAAAGCCCTCCAGGGCAACGATTTTGCGCGGATGGTTGGTAAGCAGCCGGATGGTATGTAGCCCCAAATCGGAGAGAATCTGCGCCCCGATTCCGCTTTCATGCTGCAATTGCTGCTGCCCGACGGCGCCGGCATAGTGCATGAAATCGCGCCCGTGGGACACCATGTGAGTCGCGCCGGCTTCATCCTTCTCGATGCGAACGCCAGCTCCGGTTTGATGCAAGTAAACCAACACCCCAGCCTCTTCCTGAGCAATTTTGCGCAACGATTCGCGAATGAGGGTGTGACAGTCGCAATAGGTGGAACCGAACACATCGCCGTAGAGGCAGTGCGAATGCATCCGCACCAGGACACGCTCCCGGCCGCGCGGCTCGCCATGAACCAGCGCGATGTGGGTTTCCGGATTGATATCGCTCGCGTAGGAGATCGTGCGGAACTCACCGAACTCGGTTTGGATGCATCCCTCAGCGCGGCGGTGAATGTAACGCTCGTGCTTGAGGCGGTAGCGGATCAGGTCCGCGACCGAACACATTTTGAGCCCATGTTGCGCGCAGAAGGCGCGCAACTCCGGCACGCGCGCCATGCTGCCGTCCGGGTTCATGATTTCGCAGATGACCCCGGCGGGCGTCAATCCGGCGAGGCGCGCCAGATCGACCGAAGCCTCCGTTTGCCCCGCGCGCACCAGTACGCCGCCTTCACGGGCACGCAGCGGAAAGACATGGCCGGGCCGCGCCAGATCGCCGGGACGGGTCGCCGGATCGATGGCGGCAAGCGTGGTTCGCGTGCGGTCGGCCGCGGAAATACCCGTGGTGACGCCTTCGCGCGCGTCGATCGATTCACAGAATGCCGTCCCGAAGTTGGATGTGTTGTGCGGGGACATTAGCGGCAGCCGCAGGTGATCGCAGCGCTCGGCGGTCATGGCCAGGCAAATCAGGCCGCGCCCGTAGGTGGCCATGAAATTGATGATTTCCGGAGTGACTTTTTCGGCGGCGATGGTGAGATCGCCTTCGTTTTCGCGGTCCTCATCGTCCACCACCACCAGGATGCGCCCGTCGCGGATCTCCTGAATGGCTTCGGGAATGGAAACAAATGGCATAGGGGCCTTCTTTCACTATACCGCCGGGGCCCTGGAGTGGGCTTCCGTGCAGTGCCGGGAGGATTCCGCCGATAAACAACTTGTGAACTTCCGAGAGGTCCACTACAATCGAGACGGGTAGTGGGGCAGGTTGTTGATAAATTAAGTTGAAACGTCGCAATCAGCCGCCGCATCCAGTAGGCAGGAGTCTGTAGCCTGGCAGGCTGAAGAAGGGGGGACTTTGGAAGACCGGTTAAAAAACCTGATGCAGGAGCTGGGCAACGCCATTAACGATTCCCTCTCCGATTCAGACCGCATTGCCGAGGCCATCGGCGAGATCAAACAGGCCGGCTACGACGTCTTCCTGGTGCTTGAAGCCACCATCGGTTTCAACAAACGCGAGGGGGATGAGGAGGCGGAGGAAAGCCCGTCCACCACGCCCGGCGAACCGAAGCGGGTTTTCGAATCCACAGGTAAATTCAAGTTCACCAATCAGGACCAGCGATTTCTGAGGGCACTCAAAATCGCGGTGGATGAAGAGCTTCATTAAGAAACACATTCTCTCGCTGAGGCGCAGAGAACGCAGAGAAACCCTTTAAGAAAATTAAATACTAGGTTCGTCCTTCGTAGTTCTCTGCGTACTCTGTGCCTCTGCGAGAAATCATGGTTTCTCTAGTAGTTTTTCGTACACCTTCCATGTTTTCACCGCAGCTTGCTCCCATGTAAATTCCGCTGCGCGTCGTCTCCCACGGGCTATCAGGTCGCCGGCCAGCCCCTCATTCTGAATCACCTGATCGAGCGCCTGCGCCAGCGCCGCCGTGTCTTCGGGATCCACCAGCAGCGCTGCTGTCCCGCACACTTCTGGAACCGCCGAGCGGTTGGAAGCGACTACCGGCACTCCGGCTGCCATGGCATCTAGAACCGGCATGCCGAATCCTTCGTCGAGCGACGGAAACGCGAAGACTCGCGCGCGTGCGTACCAGCTTGCGAGCTCCGCCGCGCCGACATAGCCCAAAACGCGAATACTGTCGCGCCGGGGGCTCAATTCGATCTGCCGCAGTATTTCTTCCGCGCCATATCCGGCTGATCCCGCCAGTACCAGCTGCCACCCTGGCGCGATCTGCTCGAACGCATTCACCAGGCGGCCGATGTTCTTGCGCCGCTGGATGGCGCCGACATTGAGAATGACGTTCTCACACGCTGTCGGTGCCGGTCCCGCTGGCGCGCGCGCGCCGTGGTGAATCACGTGAATACGTTCGGGTTCGACGCCCAGGTGCTGCTGTACTTGCCCGGCGGTGAACTGGGAAACGGCGATGATCAGGTCCGATTCGGCGGCGGCGTGCCGGGCTTGTTCCGCGAAGCGGCGGCGGAACTCCGGGGTGGAGTAATCGCCGGTGAGCACGAACAGGTCATGAAATGTGGCGACTGTTTTGCGAAAACGCATCGCTGGCAGGCGCTGATTCAGTCCGTGAAAGAACGCTCGCGGGAGGGGAAGCCACGGTTCTTGAAGCAGCGCCCGCCGGCAGTTGGGCGGCGGTGTTTCGGCGAACGATCGCAAATAGCGGTGCGCCCGATAGCACCACTGGAAGCGCTGTTCGGGATGAGCTCGGGCCAGGCCGCGCAGCAGTTCCTGCGAGTACACGCCGACCCCGGAGAGATGCTCCCCGAGGCTGTACGTCGCATCGAGCGCGATCCTCACGAGTCCAGGCGATATTCTTTCAATTTTCGATAGAGAGTCGTGCGCCCGATGCCGAGCAGATGAGCGGCAATCACCCGGTCGCCCTTCGTATACTCCAGCGCCTGCAGGATCGCCTGCCGTTCCATCTCCATCAGGGGGATGATACCTGATGGCGGGATGGCCTGCATGCGGGGCACTGCCAGGGGGCCGGGATCGGCGGACACAGCCACCGACATCTGCGCTGCACGCCGCGCGGCCAAGTGATGCTGCACGGCTGAAGGCAAGTCGCTCACATGCAGCAGCGGGCCGGAGTTCATGGTCACCATGCGCTCGATGCAGTTCTGCAATTCGCGCACATTGCCTGGCCAGTCGTAGCTGAGCATGGCATCCAGCGCTTCATTGGTGAGGGTGTAGCGGGGGGCGTGACGGTCCAGAAAACGCCCCGCCAGGACCGTAATATCTTCCAAACGGTCGCGCAAGGGCGGCAGGTGAATGGTTACGACATTCAGGCGGTAAAACAAATCCAGGCGGAAAGTGCCGCGCTCCACTTCGCGAATGAGGTCGCGATGAGTTGCCGCAATCACTCGAATCTCGACTTTGCGCTGAGTCAGCGATCCCACCGGCCGGAATTCCCGTTCCTGAAGCAGGCGCAGCAGCTTCACCTGCATTTCCACCGGCAAATCGCCGATCTCGTCGAAAAAGGCCGTGCCGCCATCGGCCAGTTCGATCAGGCCGCGCTTGGCCTCCGCCGCTCCCGTAAACGCTCCGCGCGTGTGTCCGAACAGTTCGCTTTCCATCAACGGTCCGACCAGCGATCCGCAATCGATGGGAATGAAATTGCCGCACGCGTTCACGTTGTGGATGGCGCGTGCAACCACTTCCTTGCCCGTGCCGCTTTCGCCCAGCAGCAGCGCCGGCGATCGGGAGCGTCCCAGTTTTTCAATTTGTTTGCGGATCTGACGGATCGGCTGAGATTCTCCCACCAGGCCGTGGGAAGAATCCACGCACGCGGGATTCATTGAGGGCTGCTACCGGCGATTATATCGCGGATTCACATGGAGGGTGGCCGCGACCGAGTGTTGGGTTAGTGGGGCAGGTCCCCGACCTGCCTCTTATCTCGCTCGTGATCCGTGATGTCTCAGTACACCTTAGAAAGTGCCGGAAGGAGCGGCATCGATGCGGACCACGAAAGCCTGCCCGGTTTTTTCCTGGCGCAAGCGCTGGGCCAGGGCGTTGGCGCCATCGATAGTTGGTTCGCGGCCCACTAGCACGCGCCACAACGGCGGCTCACCGGCGCGCAGCACCATCTTGCATGAGCCGTGTTGGGTTTCCATTTCCCGCCTGAGCCTTTCGGCATTCTCGCGAACTTTGAATGCCCCCACTTGCACGCCGTAGTAGCCCGGGGCGAGGGCCGCCGGCGCGGAAATCATTTCCAGACGCACCTTGGCGACGCCGGGGCCGATCAAGCCGATGCTGCGCGCGGCGGCGTGGGAAAGATCGATAATCCTGCCGTCAATGAACGGGCCGCGGTCGGTAATGCGGACGTCGACGGTTTTCTCGTTGCTGAGATTGTGCACCCGGATTTGCGCGCCGAAGGGCAGCGTGCGGTGCGCCGCCGTCATTTGTTCCATGTCGTAGATTTCCCCGCTCGCCGACGCTCTGCCGTGGTAGGGATGCCCGTACCAACTGGCCATTCCGGTTTCTTCGAAGAACGCCGTGGGTGCGGCGGCGCGTGCCACGGGGTGCGGCGGAGTCGCGGCGCGGACCTTCTTCTTCTCGCCGCAGCTTAACAGCGCCACGCCCAAAACTATCGCGGTGAGAAATGTCTGCCGCACCTCGTGTGATACTATCGTGCCTTTCCATAATCCGGCAACCGGTCACTTATGAACACCTGGGTTCAGAACTACGATCCTTTTTCCAATGCCTGGCTTTCGACAGCCATTGCGGCGGTTCCGGTTCTGCTGCTGTTCTATCTGCTGGCGGTGAAGAAGATCCTGGCGCACTATGCTGCGGTCTGGGGCTTTGTCGCCTCGGTGTTGTTGGCCGGATTGGTATTCGGTATGCCCTGGCACATGGTTGCGGGTTCCGTTTCCGCCGGCGTGGTGTTCGGCATAATTCGCATTGCATGGACGCTGCTGGCCGCGGTGTTTGTTTACGAGCTCACCGTCGAGAGCGGGCATTTCGAGATCATCAGGGAATCGATCGGCGGCATCACGCCCGACCGGCGTTTGCAGGTTTTGCTGATTGCCTTCGCGTTCGGGGCGATTCTGGAAGGCGCGGGCGGCGGCGGCGCGCCGGTAGCGATTGCCGGAGCCATGATGGTGGGCCTGGGATTTCAACCGTTCGCCGCGGCCGTGCTGTGCCTGATCGCCAACACGTCGCCGGTGGCTTACGGCGGCGTCGGCAACCCCATTCGCGCGCTGGTGGCGGTTACCGCGCTGCCCGATGCGGACTTGAGCGCGATGGTGGGCCGCATTCTGCCGTGGACCGCGCTGATCCTGCCGTTCTGGCTGGTGCGCTCCATGACCAAATGGCGCAACACGTTCTCGGTGTGGCCGGCGTGCCTGGTTTGCGGCGGTGTCTTTGCGGCGGTGCAATTTTATTGGTCGAACTACCAGGACTCCGCGCTGGTGGACATCATCGGCGGCATGGCTACGCTGGCCGCTCTCGCGCTGTTCTTCAAAATCTGGAAGCCCGCTCACGTGTGGCACTATGCGCATGAGCCGGCGCCCGTGCTCAAGATCCGGCGGCATAGCGGCCTCCAGATTCTGCACGCGTGGGCGCCGTTCCTGCTGCTCTCGGTGTTCGTAGTGGCGTGGGGATTGCCAACATTCAAGCGCGTGTTCGACAAGACCACGCTCACCATTCCCGTGCCGGGCCTGCATCAGCAGGTGATTCGCGTGGCGCCGGTGGTGGATAAAGCGCGCGCCGAACCGGCCGTGCTCGACATCGCGTGGTTCTCCTGCACGGGCACGGCCACGTTTCTGGCGGGCCTTATTTCCGGGCCTATTCTGGGTTTGAGCCTCGCGCGGACGCTGCGCATTTTTCTGCGCACCTGCTATCGCATGCGGTATAGCATGGCGGCGATTCTAGCGATGCTGGGGCTGGGATTCGTCACCCGCTATTCCGGGATGGACGCCGTTTTGGGCCTGGCCATGACCCACACGGGGGCGCTGCTTTTTCCATTTTTCGGCACCATGTTGGGATGGCTGGGCGTGGCGCTCACCGGTACTGACGCCGGATCGAACGCGTTATTCGGCAGCCTGCAGGTGATCACCGCGCAGCGGCTGGGCTTGAGCCCGGTGCTGATGGCCGCGGCCAATTCGGCCGGTGGCGTGATGGGCAAGATGATCGATGCGCAGTCCATCATCGTGGCGTGCGCCGCGGTCGGCGAAGAAGGCAAGGAAGGCGATTTGTTTCGCGCGGTATTGCCCCATTCGATCGCGCTCGCGGCGATTGTGGGCGTGATTGTTTTCTTGTTTGCGTATTATGGGCAGGCGTGGATTCCCAGTGGGCGGGTGTGGCACTAGTACCTCTCCCAAAGGGGCGGGTTTTCCAACCCGCCCCT